>NZ_JBIBKS010000008.1:0-334738 GCF_042959345.1 Streptomyces sp. NPDC007905
GGTGTGAAGTGGGCGAACCTGCCGAGCGACTTCCCGCCGTTCAAGCGGGTGCACGCCTTCGCCCGCCGCTGGCAGGTCCAGGGCCTGCTCACCGAACTCCACGACCGGCTGCGCGACCGCGTGCGTGTGAGGGAAGGACGCTCACCGGATCCGAGCGCGGCGATCGTGGACTCGCAGTCGCTGCGGGCGGCGGCGAACATCCCGCGTTCGACGTCCGGGTGGGACGGCGGGAAGAAGGTGGGCGGACGCAAGAGGCACCTGGTGGTGGACTGCCTCGGCCTGGTCCTGGCCGTCGTGGTGACCGCGGCGAGCGTGCAGGACCGCGACGCCGCTGTCCCCCTGCTCGAAAGGCTGCGCGCGATGTACTTCTCCATCCGTCTGGTGTGGGCGGACGGCGGCTATGCCGGCAGCTTGGTCGACCGGGCCCGCCATGCACGAGGCCATGGTGCTGTGGTCGATGACCATGCTCATGAGCGGCCGCCTGGCCGGGCGTCGACCGGGCGCCTTCAGCCGGCCGGCGTCCCGGACGGGGTGAACATCCCCGGCCGCACCTCGAGCGCCCACCCCCGTTCCACCAGGCGCTTCGCCTTCGACCGCAGCCCCTCGACCTTCGCCGGGACCGCCTGAAGACCCAGGGCTGTGGCCAACTGCTGACAGCGCATGCCCCGGTCCGCCTCCGACTCCAGCACGGACATGATCCGCTGGTAATCCGGAGGCAGGACCGACGCTGTCATGCCCTCGGCCCAACGCGGCACCACCGACCCCGTCACCGCGCTCGCCACCGGCTCCGCGACCACCGCAGGCGGCTCGGCCAGTACCTCGGCCACCGTGACCCGGGCATCCGCCAGCCGCGCCAGCCTGCTCTCCGCCTCGACGAGCGCGGCCCGCACCCGCTCGGCCTCCTCCTGCAGCCGCGCAACCTCTTCCCGGACCTTCTTCTCCCGGGCCTTCAGCAGACCGATCAACGTTCTGACCTGCTACCGAGCTGTCGGCACCTGTCGACGTTGGTCACCATTGAGCGCCCTTCCACGGCCCGAAGACGGCCCGGGAGGGCGCTCGTGCGTGAGCACCGCATTAGGAGTTCGATCACCGACCCATACGACGTCCGGCAACGCGCTCGTGGGGCTGCACTAGTTTCCGGGTCGTGGCCGCCCCTGTGCGCTCCGGTCCGTCGTCGTTGATGTCGACCGGTGATGTCAGGGGCAGCCGCTGCGCTCGCCTCTCTTGTGGTCTGTTCGGTGGAGATCGGCGTGCCGTGCAGGGGCTGACATCCGGCCTGTCGTCACTGTGAGCGATAGCAGACGTGATTGACGTGTAGCTCTGGACCGGGGCTACCGCCCGAGATGAAGGAGGCCCCATGGCAGCGTTTCGAGGCGCCTTTCTGCGCGGTGCGATCGCTGTGGCCGGCATGGTGGTGAGTTTGGTGGCCATGCCCGCGAGGGCCCAGGCCGCGACAACCAACGTGCCCTGTGACCCGACCGCGCTGAAGAACGCGATCACTAGCGCCAACTCCGGGGACACGCTGGTGCTGGCCCACAACTGGGGACCAACGCCCAGGGTGGTGGCGTCTACAACGAGGGCACGCTGAGCACCAAGCGGCTGGAGATCGAACACAACACCTCCACCGGCACGGGTGCCCAGGGCGGTGGTCTGACCAACAACGGTGGGACCGCCACGCTCACCAGCAGCCAGGTGGAGCACAACACCAGCAGCGCCCCTCCCGGCGGAATCAACAACAAGTCCGGCACGGTGGCCCTGAACGACAGCAAGGTGAAGCACAACATGCCCACCAACTGCGCTGGCAGCGCAGTCCCGGTGCCTGGCTGCGTGAACTGACCAACCGGATTAACCCACCACCTTCCCCAGCTCCCATCCACGCCCTCTACGGGCCCGCGGTCGGCGACGGCGCCCCCTTCATCCCGGTGCCGGCCGATCCCCCGCCGGAGGCATCTGACCTGGTCGGACGCTCGGTCTGCGGCCTCGCCCGAGCCGGTCGACTTGACCGTGGTTCCCCGCCGCATCCGGTGCGCTGGTGGTCATGGGCAAGGCGCCCCAGCCTCTCTCCTGAAGTGGTTGTCCGGCACGCTCACCGAGTCCACACCCGCTGGAACTCTTCGGCCGGGATGGCCTCCAGCGGATCCTCTTCAGGATCGATCGCCTGATCTGTCAGGAAGCCGTGCTCGTCCTCCAAGTGCTCCCAGCTGTACCGATGGAGTTGGCCGGCCGAAGTCAGCTCAGCTTGCTTGATGACGATCAGCTCGCCGCGGTCGGGTACGGCTTCGATGTACCAGAGGCCGCCCTCCTCGTCAGCGTGGCGGAAGTGGAGCCGCAGGGTGGCGGCCTCATCGAGTGCTCGGAAGTACGCCACGGTTTCTGCTTCGATGCGCTCCAGGTCAACCACGGGACCATCGTGCCAGCGAGCACGCGCGGTTGCTCCGTTCTGACGTCCACGAGTGACCTCGACGGCGCCGGACGCCGGCATTCCTGGACAGTCCGGCACGGCCAGCGTGGCCGGGTGGCTCCCCCATGGTGCCGCTCCCCCATGGTGCCGAGGAGTGATCGAACTCCTGATGCGGTGGTCACTCGCCAGCGGCGCCGACGGCAGTGACGGGAACACTGACGGCAAAGCTGACGGCAAAGCTGACGGCAACGGACCCGTCACTCATGAGCCGGTGACGCTGTCACGTGCCGAGCCGGGCGAGGGCTGCGACGGTCAGGGCGCTGACGCCGGTGTCCAGGGTTGGCTGGGTGACGGGGGCGAACGTGGGGCTGTACGGCACCTCCGTCTCCGTCATCCACCAGGCCCTGGACCTGGGCGTGAGGCCGGGGCAGCCCGATGCGCCGACAGGAGACCGATGCGCCGGGGAGCCCGGTGCGCTGGCAGCAGCCCGATGCGCCGGGGAGCCCAATATGCCGGCAGCAGCCGATCCGTCATGCGTCCCGTTTCGCCGAGGCGATGACGGCGGACACGATGGTGGTCGCGGCGAGGCTCCCCAACATGACCAGCCCCACGCCGATCACGAAGAGGCCGCTGGAGTCGTCCGACCAGTCGGCATAGGCAGCGACGGTCAGGCCGAGCGTGGTGCCGAGCACGGCGCCCGCGCAGTAGCGCCGGGATGCCGCCCAGTACACCGGTGCCAGCAGAGTCAGCACCAGCCCGATCACCTGCCACGCCTCGTACGGGCCGGTCGTCGAACCGTCGGGGTGCACGTCACGGTGCTGGTCCCAGCCCAGCCAGGCGGCCCACAGGACCAACGCTGCCGCGGCCGGCACGAGGATCGACAGCAGCTGGAGAACGGGTTTCGGTAGTCCTTGGCTCATGGCCCGAGCGTTCCGGCCCGCCGGGTCACCGGCCAGAGCGCACGTACTCAGCATGACCCGAGTACCTGAGCGCCCGTCTTCGCCGTCGCTCAGGCCGCCAGTTCCGTCGCCGCCTCCGCGCGCTCCACCTCGCTCTTCGCCGCCAGGGCGTTGGCGGCCGCGTTGAAGCGCTCCATGGAGGTGGGGTGGTCCGGGCCCAGGACGTACTCCTTGAGGGTGCGGCGGGCGAGGGCCATCGGATCGGTGTGCGGGGCGCGGACCGAGTCCAGGATGTCCGGGAGGCGGCCGCACTCGCGGTCCAGGAGGTAGGCGCCGCCGGCGGTGGTGTAGGCGGCCCGGAACTCGTCGTCGGGCAGGTCGCGGGCGTTGGTGAGGACGTACGGCTTGAGGCTCGCCACGAAGTCGGCGACGACCGAGGAGACGTCGCTGATGAGGATGTCGGCCTCGTTGAAGCAGTCGTAGAGGGTGGGGAGGCTCTTGAGGATCACGTTGTGGCGGACCGGGCCCCGGCTCTCCCAGAAGATCCGGTGCCACTCGGCGCGCAGCTCCTGCCACTCCGCCGCCCCGTCGCGATCGGGCACCCGGGCCTCGCGCAGCTGCTCGGCGTCGTCGCCGCCGAGGCGGCCGGCCAGCTCGTCGAGGCGGGCCTGGATCTCCATCAGCCGGGGCTTCGCGGCGGCGACCGCGGCCTCCGCCTCCGCGGCGCCCCTCTGCTCGTTGTCGGCCCGCAGCAGCTCGCGGATCGCCTTGTCGGCCGCGGCCGCCTCGGCCGAGCGCTTGCCGGTGAGCGGGTGCGGCTTGTAGATGACCCGGACGTTCTCCGCGAGGAGCTTCTCGATCAGGGGCACGCCCATCGGGATCAGCGAGGTGTGGCAGTCGTCGTCGCTCCAGCCCTCCCAGGTGGGCGCGTACAGCACGACGGGGAGCGGGCCGGGGGTGTGCTCGGCGTGCAGGCGGATCGGGGACAGCTGCGGGCGGCCCACCTCGACGATGGCGCTGTCGCTGATGGCGTGCCGTACGCGCTGATACCGGTCGCGGCCTGCGCGGCCGGCCACCCATATCTCGTCGTACACCTTGCTGACCCGGTTGCTACTGGCGAGCTTGTCGCTGTCACCGTGGCCGATGAAGACGTGCTTGGCCTCGGCCACCCGCAGCATGTGCACGTTCTTGCCCGCGTTGCCCGGGTAGAGGACGACCCGGACGCCGGACAGCTCCAGTTCGGCCAGGTCGTCGGCCTTCGGGACGCAGACCACCGGGATCCAGGTGCGGCTGAGGTAACGGAACGAGGCCCGCTCCCGCAGGATGATCACCGGGCGCAGGTCGAGCTGCTCCAGCGTCTCGATCCACATGTTCACCTGGTACATGAAGTCACGGGAGACCGCGGCGAAGCTGAAGTAGAGCGCCACCTCGGGGCGGTATCCGGCCAGTTGGCGGTTGACCTCGGCGAACACCTCGTCGCGGACGGGCATGCGGCGGACCCTGCGGTATTGGCCCAGCAGCGCGAGGACGGCAGCCACGGGCACCCCGGCGGTGAGGGCGAAGCCGGGGTACGCCATGCCCCAGGTCCCGGCGGCCGGCGCGGCGAGGAGGCCGGCGTGGGCCGGCAGGTCCAGGTGGAGGAGCTTGCGCAGGAAACGTCTGTAGAGGATGGCGGGCGGCTGCTTGGGTACGGGCAGCCCGCTCAGGTCGAGGTTGCGCACGACCAGCGGCAGCACCCGGCGCCGGCGGACGGCGTGGTGCACCGCGGTGTACAGCATCAGCATCGCGAAGTGGGCGCTGAAGACGGCGAGCGCGGCGACGAGGACCGCGTCCGGCGCGTCCATCCTGGTGGCCAGCGCGAGCAGCATCACGGTACGGACCGCGAACCGCAGCGGGCGGGTGAGCTGCAGTGTCGCCAACCTGCGCACGAAGCCCGGGGCCCGGCGGTGCAGCACCTCGTCGGCGAGATACGTCACGGCCGACGCCGCGGCGAAACCCCACAGGGAGGGCAGCAGTGCAAAGACGGGCAGCGCGGCGAAACCTGCACCGAGCAGGAGCACGAGGAGCAGGTCGGTCGCCCCGCGCACGCGCAGGGCACCACACAACCGACGGATCGTCATGGGCGGGATTCCTCTTCCGGGATGGCGTGCACGCTGGGGCAAACGCCGCTGTTCACCAGTTCGACGTAAGAAGAGGGCTAAGAGTTGTACAGCATTCAGAAAGAAGGGATTCACGTTCCGTTTAGTGCGGGTACTCTCCCGGCTCGCGGTCGCCGACCTGCCGGTACAGTCGCCGTCGGGAAGGGAGAGAGACGACGTGCGACTTCGCTGTGCGGTGCTGGACGACTTCCAGGGTGTGGCCACCGAGTCGGCCGACTGGTCGGTGATCGAGGAGCAGGTGGAGGTCGTCGCACTGCGCGAGCACCTCGACGACGAGGACGCCTTGGCCACCGCCCTCGCCGACTACGACATCGTCGTCACCCTGCGCGAACGCGTCCCCTTTCCCGGCTCGCTGATCGAACGCCTCCCGCGGCTGAGGCTGCTCATCGCCTCCGGGATGCGCAACAGCGTCATCGACTACGCGGCAGCCGAGGCGCACGGTGTCACCGTGTGCGGCACGGCGAGTTCGTCGACGCCTCCCGTGGAGCTGACCTGGGCGCTGTTGCTGGGCCTGGCCCGCGGGATCGTCGAGGAGACCAACGCGCTGCGCTCCGGCGGCCCCTGGCAGTCCACCGTCGGCGCCGACCTGCACGGCCGCCGGCTCGGCCTGCTCGGACTCGGGAAGATCGGCAGCCGGGTGGCGCAGGTCGGACTCGCCTTCGGCATGCGGGTCAGCGCCTGGAGCCGGAACCTCACCAAGGAGCGAGCCGAGGAGGTGGGCGTGGACCTCGCCGCTTCCCTCGAGGACCTGCTGACCACCAGCGACTTCGTCTCGGTCCACCTGGCCCTGTCGGAGCGCACCCGGGGGCTGGTCGGCGCCGCTGAACTCGCCCTGATGAAGCCGACCGCCTACCTGGTCAACACCTCCCGCGCGGCGATCGTGGATCAGGACGCCCTGCTGGCCGCGCTGCGCGAGGGCCGGATCGCGGGTGCCGGCGTCGACGTCTTCGACATCGAGCCGCTGCCCTCCGGCCACCCGATGCGCACCGCGCCCCGCCTCCTCGCCACGCCCCACCTCGGCTATGTCTCGCGGGCCAACTACGCGACGTACTAAGGCCAGGCGGTGGAGGACATCCAGGCCTACCTGGCGGGTGCTCCGGTACGGCTGCTGCCCTGAGGCCCCGTCGGGCGAGGTCCGGACGCAGGTCCGCGCCGGGCAGGGCGCCGGTCACCGGCACCCCGGGGCAGCGCCCGCTCGGGCGGGATCCCGCCCGTCACGTAGCGCGGCCTTTCGGGGGTGCCCGGCTTCAGTAGCGGCACCTCGAGGCCTGGTTTGGGCGCCTCCGGTTGAGGGGCTTGGAGACGCCGTTCAGTGGCACCGGGACGGGGACCGCGGCGGGGGCGGCGGCTCCCACGGCGGCCACGACGCCCCTGACGACGACGGCAAGAGCTCTTCTGGTGGTCGACTTCAAGTCAGGTACGGTCCCTTCAGGATGCGAGGGGTTCGACCGTCCGCACCGCACAACAAGCCGGAAAAATACATCAGTTCACCATTCGGCCGACTGCAGCAATTGCCGGCTCGTCACTCATCAGCTCGTCCAGAAGTCCCACCAGCGCGTCAGCACGAGCATTCCGACGACACCGATGTGCAGGAGCGGCAGGACCCAGGTGAATTCCGCGAAGAAGTTCTTCAGCCGGCCGGGCGCGGGCAGGAATCCGTTTCCGACGACGAGCGAGGTGGCGTACCAGAACATCAGGATCGTGGCGACCCACGCCAGACAGCACCACAGGCACAGCGCGTTGATCCGGTACAGCGACTGGAACTGCAGCCAGGACACGAACCCGACGCCGAACAGGCATCCGGCCTCGAACAGCAGCCAGTACCAGCCGGGGAAGCGGGCATCGGCCAGCAGGCTCATGCCGACGCAGACGGCGATGCCGTAGGCGACCAGGCCCAGCATCGGGTTGGGGAACCCGAAGACCGAGGCCTGCTCGCTCTTCATCACGCTGCCGCAGGACACGACCGGGTTCAGACTGCACCCGGGCACGAAGCCAGGGTTCTGCAGCAGCTTGAACTCGTCGAGGGTGATGACCCAGGAGGCGAGCAGCCCGGCCGCGCCGCTGATCACCAGCAGCAGCCCGAACCCCCTGCCGCCGGCCAGGGTTCTGGGCATCAGCCGCGCAGGCTGCGGGCCGGCAGGATGACGTGCGCGGCGGCGTTCAGGGTCTCCTCGGCACCGGCGAAGGCGGCCAGCGCGGCCGGCTCGACGGCCTGACCCGGACGGCCCTCGGCCCAGGCACGGGTGGTGAAGACGAGGTAGGCGTAGCCGCGTACGGCGACGGCGGCGAGCCACTCCGGCGGCGCGTCGGCCTGGGCGACCATCTTCGGCATGTTGACGACGGCCTGGCCGGCCTCGACGAGCAGGGTGACGGGCAGGCTGGGCTTCCTGGTGCCGTCGACCACCTGGCCGCCGACCGGCAGACCGTTGCTCGTCAGCAGGTGCTCGACCGCGGCGGCGGTGGCCTCCGGTCCGCCCTCCGCGTCCCCGAGGGAGTAGGCCAGCAGGTAGGGCATGTCGGTCCCGTCGGGGGCCTCGCCGCTCCAGGCCAGGACGACGAGCGTGCCGAGGTCGGTGGTGCGGAAGGGGCGGGCTTCGCTTGAGGTTGAGGTCACCGCGCGACCTTATCGGCGGGGCGCGGCGCGGCCCGACGGCTTCTCACCCTTCCGGACCAGTGCCCGGAGCCGCTCCACACGATCGAGGGAAGCGGTCTCGAACAGGCCGAGGGCCGGTTCCGCGGTGTGCGGTACCGGCCCGGTTCCGGGCCCGGAGTCGGGGTGTCAGCCCTGCAGGGGCAGGCCGCCGAGCAGCGAGTTGTGCTGGTTCAGGGCAGCGGTGGTGCCCTTGACCGTGTTGAGGACGGAGTCCTTGTTCTCGGTGTTGAGCGCGTCCGACTGGTGCCGCAGCGGCATGACGTCCTTGACGGTGAGGCCGCCCTTGGTGAGCGTGTCCACGGCGCCGTTGAGGCTGGTGGGCGTCAGTTCGGCGGTGGGGTGGGCGAACGCGGGCGCGGAGACGCCGGCGAGAGCCACGGAACCGGCAACGACGGCGACAGCCTTCAGGGACTTCATCGTGTTCCTTTCTTCGGCAACTCACGTCACCTCAGGGAATTCTGACGCCGTGCCTAACGAGTTCCGGCAGTGGCCGGAAACCCCGGACCGAGAAGACATATGAAATCCCCGACCCCGACAAACGGCGCTCAGCCGTCGCGCCCATGCGGCACGACGGCTGAGGCGGGGGCGTCGCGCGTCACCCGGTGGGCAGCGCAGGGGCCGACGGCAGGCTGGGCAGGTCCACGCCGGGGGTGGACAGGATGCCGCCGAGGGCCGAGTTGAGCAGGTTGACCAGGTCGTTTACGACGCCGGTGGCGGCCGACAGTACGCCGTCGGGGTCGGAGGTGACGGCCTTGAGCAGGTTGTCGATCGAGGCCTGCAGCGCGGCGATCAGGTCGTCGGTGGCGTCGCGGGCCGGGGGCGTTTTGCCGACGACGTCGCTCGTCATGAGCGACGCCGGGGCGGACGCGGAGGCGGACCCGCTCGGGACGGCGGACGCGCTCGGGACGGCGGACGCGCTCGGGACGGCGGACGCGCTTGGGACGGCGGACGCGCTCGGGGAGGCCGACGCGCTCGCCGCCGTCGAGGGCGTGGCGGCGGTGCTCGGCGTGGCCGGAGCAGTCGGGGTAGCCGCGGTGCTGGGCGTGGCAACGGTGCTCGGAGCCGCAGCGGCGGCCTTGGCGATGGCCGCCTTAGCCGCGTCGCCGAGCTTCCGGGCCTCGTCGGAGCTCAGCCGGCCCTTCTCGAGCGACCGGTCGAGCAGGTCGACGACGGGGGCGAGGACGGAGGCGGTGTCGCTCAGGGAATTGACCTTGGCGAGCAGCGCGTCCGCGCCGGGGACGGGCGAGTGGGAGCTCGCCCGGGTGCGCTCCCGAGCCGAGTCGGCGGCGACGGCGGCCGGGCCGGCGATGCCGATCACGAGGGCAGCGCAGAGAGTGGTGGACGCCAGACGCCGCATGGGCAGCAGACGCATGGGGGTTCCTTTCGGTAGGGCAGGGGCCTGAGCCCACCGTTGAACCCTCCGTGACGCACCGCAACCGCTCACGCACTGTGCATGAACCATCCGGGGGAACACATGAACCGGCCGGCCGCCCGCTGACGATGCGCGGGCGGCCGGCCGGTCAAAGGGTTGCGCCCCGACGTCAGCCGTTGGCGGCGCCGTTGCCGAACGCGGGGTTCAGCAGCCCGATGACGTTGACGGTGTCGCCGCTGACGTTGACCGGCACGTGGATCGGGGCCTGGACGACGTTGCCCGACACCACGCCCGGCGAGTTGGCGGCCTCGCCAGAGGCGCCGGAGTCGGCGGAGGCCATACCGGCACCGCCGGCGATGGCCGCGACGGCGGCGGAGGTCAGAACCAGACCCTTCGCGATACGCGACATGGAGAGGTGCTCCTTGGGATCGACACAAACATCCGGGCGGGATGCCCGGCGCTGTGTCAACGCGCGGCGCTCCGCCGGGTTGTGCCGCCAGTGGAGTGATGTACGTGGTGGTGACCAGTCGGGCTGACCAGTCGGGCTTCCGGCTCGTTTCCCACAGGACGCGCGGTGGGCCGGCGCGCTCTTCGTCGTCGTGGACGCGCGGGCGTGAGGCGCGTACCCACCCCCAGCCCCGAGCGCCCCGCGTGAGCGAGGTAATCCGCGAATGCTCCAGTCGGCCCCCGCTCCTGGCCGCGGGTCCTGCACCTCACGCACCCCCTCGACGCCGGTGTCACCCGAGTCGTCAGGGACCTCGCACAGACCCCGCCGACGGCCGGTGTGCACGTCACGGCCGGCCGTCCCGGCGGCGAACCGGGCTCGAGCCTGCGAGAGTTGTGCGTCGACGTACGCGAGTGGCGGGCCGGGCGGTCGTCGGGGCCGCGGCCGGCCGGTGAGGTACGGCGGCTCGCGCGGCTGATCGACGGGGTACGGCTCGAACCGGCGCACGCGCACAGCGCCAAGGCGCGGGGCGCTGCCCGGCCCGCCTTGCGCGGGCGCATCCCGACCGTGTTCCAGCCGCATGCCTGGTCGTTCGAGGCCGCCGGCAGGCGCACCATCGGCTCGCGCCGCGCTGGGAGCGGTGGGCGGCGCGGTGGGCCGACCGGTTGGTGTGCGTCAGCCACGCCGAGCGCACGACTGGATTACGCGCCGGGGTGCACGGCTCGTACGCCGTCATCCCCCACGGCATCGACCTCGAACGCTTCTCCCCCGCACCCGGCGGCCCCGCCCGCGCCGCCGTCCTGCCGGGCCTGGCCCAGGCGACCAGGCGGCGCCGCTCGTCGTCTGTGTCGGGCGGCCGTGCCGGCAAAAGGGCCAGGACGTGCTGCTGCGGGCCTGAGAGCACGTCCTGCGGGGGGTGCCGGCCGTCGCCGTCCCCCCGGACCAGCGTGCCCGCCGTGAAGATCGCACCGTGCATGCGCGGGGCCGGCGGGTACCGGCCGGACGGCGTGGCGAGGTGCCGCAGGCGATACGGCACTGAAGGATGCGGTACGGCGCCCCTGCGGAGGGCGCCTGTGCGGGACGCGGGGTGCCGGGCACTGGGGTCCGGCACCCGTGCGCTACCGGCCGGAGCCCGCCCGGCCTCGTCGGTACAGGACCGCCCCGCCCGCGATCAGCGCCGCACTGACGGCCACGATCGCGAGCATGGCCCGGGCGTCACCACCGGTGTGTGCGAGGGCGGGCGGCTGTCCCGGGCGGCGGTCGCCTCCGCCGGGGGGCTGGGGCGACGGCGTGTACTCACCGCCGTACGAAGGGGGTGACCTGTGGCCGCCACCCCCGTACGCGGGCGGCATCGTGTGGTCGCCGCTCGGGCCGCCCGGAAGGCCGGGGCGGCCGCCGGAGCGGTGGCCCGAGGTGTCGGAGTCACCGTGGGAGCCGCCGTTACCTACGCCGCCGTCACTCTTCGAACCGGACTCGTGAGCACAGGAGTTGTCGAACACGGGGGTCAGCGCGGCGGACACATCCGAGGAGTTGCCGCAGACGTTGACCGGGATGTCCACCGGGACGTGGCCGGTGTTGCCGGACAGCAGGCCGGGTGAACCCTGGGCGGTGCCGTGCGTGCCCGAGTCGGCGAACGCCTGACTGCCGCACAAGGACAGCATGCCCGTAGCGGCGGCGGTCACGACCACCATGCCCTTGCTGAGGGTGTGGCGCAATCTCGTTGTCTTCCCGCTCGAAGAAGTGGGAAAGCCGGCCTCGGGACGAAGTATCGAAGGATCGACGGTCCGAGGCCGGCCAGGACCCAGCTGGTGGGCTGGTGCGTTGCGTTACGGCGCTCAGCCGTTGACGCAGGAGTTGCCGAACGCCGGGTTCAGCAGCCCGATGACGTTCACCGTGTCGCCGCAGGCGTTGACCGGAACGTGGATCGGGACCTGGATCACGTTGCCGGAGAGGACACCGGGGGAGTCGGACGCCGTACCGGTGGCACCGGAGTCGGCGAAGGCGGGGGCGGCTCCGCCCAGCGCCAGGATCGCGCCGGCGACGACAGCAGCGCTCTTCTTCATGAAATTTCCCTTCTCTGCGGTCATGCCCTGTGACGGCCGAAACCGCGCGAGCACAACTTGAACGGCTCGCACCATGACCGGCAGGTTCTAAAACGAGGGATAGACAGCCGAAGAAACTACGGAACGCGCGTCGTCCTTGAATTCACTCGAACGCCGCCAAAGATTTGACACGTTGGCGGATAGGCGGAGAAACGCTTCTCCGGCGAAAGACCGGAAGAGACCGCCCGGGCAGCGGTGGATGCAGCGGCACGCCACCCGGACGGTGTTCCGTCGGCAGGGAACAACGGCTGCCTCAGCCGCTGCCGGCCAGGACGGACATGTCGTCGAGCGTGCGGGAGCGGCTGGTCGTCCTTGGCCTGCCTGGAGCCCTCGGCGCACTGCTGCTTCTGCGGGACCGACACTTCCTGACTCCTCACCAAGAGGCAAGTTCCTGCCCCGCGTCAAGCGGACACGGACGGATTGGCTGCTGGGTGTCACCCGATCGGGTCGCTCGGCGCGGTGGAATCGAGGGACTTCCCCCAGCGCCTCCCGAAAGTCCCTCCCGCCAAAACCGCGTGGGCCATCGGAGTGAACGAGAGCAACCCCTGACACGGTGGGAAGTTGATTCAGGGCGCTCCGGTGGACGGGGTTTCTCCAGAAGGGAATCATCAAGTGATCAAGAAGGTTCTGGCCTCCGCCGCGGTCGCCGCTTCCGTGGTCGGCGTCTCCGCCGCCGCCGCGTCGCCGGCCCTGGCCATCGGCGACGACACCGGCACCACCTCGCTGAGCGGCAACAACGCCGTGCAGTCGTACGGCAACTCGGCCACGTACGGCAACATGAGCCCGCAGTTCGCGCTCGTCCAGGGCTCGTTCAACAAGCCCTGCATCGGCCTGCCCGCGAAGGCCAACGCGCAGTCGCTCCTGGCTCTGGCCAACGTCGGCGTGCAGGACATCCCGGTGCTGTCCGCCCCGCAGAACCAGCAGTGTGTCGAGAACTCCACCCAGGCCAAGGGCGACGAGCCGCTCTCGCACATCCTGGACGACATCTCCGCGCTGTCCGGCAACAGCTGATCCGACGCTCTGCGGGCCTCCTGACGGGCCCGTGTCGACGGGCTGCCGAGTTCCCGGCAGCCCGTCGGCCTTTTCCGGACCCCCTCACAGGACGACACACCGGGCCGTAAGGGTGGTTTGTGCATTGATCGGACTGCGCTGCTCCGATCGGGGCAAGGGCCGCAACCAGCGCCAGGTGCGTGCCGTTGATGATCACGCAACTCCTCCCCGGAGTCCGCCTTTCGAAAGGGAATGAACATGAAGAAGCTGTGGGCAAGCGCGGCTGTCGCCGCCTCCGTCGCCGGCCTGGCGGGCATCGCTGCCCCGCAGGCCCTCGCCATCGGTGACGACCACGGCACCACCTCGTTGAGCGGCAACGAAGCGCAGCAGTCCTTCGGCAACTCGAGCACGGTAGGCGACCAGAGCCCGCAGCTCTCGTTGGTCCAGGGTTCGCTCAACAAGCCCTGCGTGGGTCTGCCCGCGAAGGTCGACGCGCAGTCGCTCGTGGCTCTGGCCAACGTCGGCGTGCAGGACATCCCGGTGCTGTCCGCCCCGCAGAACCAGCAGTGTGTCGAGAACTCCACCCAGGCCAAGGGCGACGAGCCGCTCTCGCACGTCGTGGACGACATCTCGGCGCTGTCCGGCAACAGCTGAACAAGCACTCCGCGAGCGGCGGGTCACCGGTTCTTCCGGTGACCCGCCGCTCTGCGTGCTGCCCGCGGTACCACGCCTCGATCCGTTCCGCGCAGGCCGCCGCCACCGCCTGCCGCTTCGCCGTAGCGCGTGCGCGAATCACGGCGCCCCGGCCGCCCGGTTGTTCAAGGCCGGGGCAATCAACTTCCTGGCGGTGGCAGCCACTTCGGCGGCGAAGGCGGCTGCCGTGACCGGGCGCAAGGTTCCCTCGGTACGGCGGCGCAGCAGCGCCGCGTGCGGGGCCTCGGCGGCGTGGGCGAACGGGAGGTCGGCCAGGGAACCGCCGGTGAGCGGTGACGCCAGGGGCGCCGTGCGCACCTCGCGCACGGCGCCCGTCGCGTCCCTGACGATCTCCAGGGAGCCACGGACCACCAGGTCGGTGCGCTGCCGTGCCCGCTTGAGATCCCTGCGTACGGCCATGGCGGCTCCCGGTCGCGGCTGGTGCCGGCCAACGTACGTACCGGTGAGTCGATTTGCTCGGAGGTAAGGAAAGGTCGATGGGGCGTGCGGGGTCTCAGTCCGCGGTGTCCGTGCGGTCCGCCTCACGGATCGCGTCGGCGAGGGCCTGTACGTCCCTGTCCTCGGTGGTGCCGGCCAGCGTGGCCGCCCGGGCGGCGAGCCGGGTGAGGCTCGGGGCGCCGGGGAGAGCGGGGCCATGGTCGGTGCCGGCGCGCAGCGCGTCGGCGAAGTAGGCGGCCACGGCCGTGACCTGGAAGCGGGGGCTCGCCTCCCGGACGGAGTCCTTCAGGGCACCGGTCTCCAGGGCGCCGGACTCCTCCTGCGGGGCGCGGGTCGAGGGGTCGAGCCAGCGGACGGTGGCGGTGGCGAGGTGGCCGTCGGCACCCGGCCGGGTGCGCACCGCGTACAGAGCGGTCACCGTGTGGCCGGGGCCGACCTCGCCCCCGTCCACGCGGTCGTTGCGGAAGTCGTCGTCGGCGACCTTGCGGTCGTCGTAGCCGACGAGGCGGAACGCGGCGACGGTGTGCGGGTCGAAGGCGACCTGGGCCTTGGCATCACGGGCGGTCAGCTCGATGTTCTGCGGGAGTTGTCCGCAGAAGACCTTGCGTGCCTCGTCGGCGTCGGAGACGTAGGCGGTGTGGCCGTCGCCCTTGTCCGCGAGGCGTTCCATGAGGGCGTCGCCGTAGTCGCTGCCGACGCCGACCCCGAAGAGGGTGATGCCGTGCTCGCGGCGGGCGGAGTCGATGCGGCGCAGGATGGCGTCGGGGCTGGTCTCGCCGTCGTTGGCGAGGGCGTCGGAGACCAGGACGACGCGGTTGGTGGCGCCCTTGCGCAGGCCCTCGACGGCGGTGGCGTATCCGATCTCGACGCCCGCGCCGAGGTTGGTGGAGGACAGTGCCTCGAGGCCGTCGATGGCGTCGTGGACCTCGCCGCGGTGGCCGCCGAGCCGGGTCATCGGCAGGACGGTTCGGGCGTGTTCGCTGAAGGTGACGACGGCCACCGAGTCGTCGTCGCGCAGCCGGTCCGTCATGGTGCTCAGGGACTGCCGGGCGAGATCGAGGCGGCCGGGTTCGTCCATGGAGCCGGAGACGTCGATGACGAAGGTGAGTGCGGCGGGCGGGCGGTGCCCGGTCGGTTCGGCGGTCCGGGTGGCGAGACCCACGCGGACCAGGGACCAGTTCGGTTCGGCGGTGCGGGCGCCGTCGACGGTGACGGAGAAGCCGTTGCCGTCGGGCCTGCGGTAGTCCTGGCGGAAGCTGTTGACGAACTCCTCGGGGCGGACGGTCGACGGGTCGGGTGTGCGGCCGTCGGCGAGGGTGCGGCGGGCGTAGGTGTAGGAGGCGGTGTCGACGTCGAGGGCGAAGGTGGACAGATGACCGTCGGACGGGGCCGACTCGAAGCCCTGGTCCCCGTGGGCGGGTGCGGGTGCGGGCAGGCCGCGGTTGTCGGGGCCGTTGGACTGGTTCTCGGCGCCGCCCGCGCCGCAGGCCGTCAGCACCAGGGTGCCCGCCGCCGTGAGGGCGAGCAGTGTGCCGCGTGTCCGCCGTGATCGCCGTGCCCGGTTCCGCTCCATCTCGCTTTCCCCCTGCGCTCGTTGACGTCGACGTGTGCGACCTCTGCCGACTGTGACGGCGCAGGGGGCCGGAACGTGCGACCCGGGGCATTGCGGATGGATCTCGAACCGGCCACGGCAACGGCCCTTCGAGACCGGTGGGTGATCCTCCGGTGACCTACGAGACCACGTCCTTGTGGGCGAAACCCCGGAAGGCCAGGGCGAACAGCACGAGGGCGTACGTGATGGAAATCGCGGTGCCCTGGATCATGCCGGACCACTCGGGGTGCGGCTGGACGGCGTCCGCCCAGGCGAACTGCCAGTGCGCGGGCAGGAAGTCGCGCCAGTGGCCGAGGGCGGTGACGGCGTCCAGGACGTTGCCGACGATGGTCAGGCCGACCGCGCCGCCGACCGCGCCGAGCGGGGCGTCCGTCCGGGTCGACAGCCAGAACGCCAGTCCCGCTGTGACCAGTTGGGACACGAAGATGTACGCCACCACGACCAGCAGACGCTGCGCCGCCGTGCCCGGGTCCAGCGCTCCACCGGTGGGGATCTGCAGCGGGCCCCAGCCGTACGCGGCCGTGCCGACCGCGAGGGCCACGAGGGGCAGCAGCACCATCGCGGCGAGGCTCAGCCCGAGCCCCACGGCGAGCTTGGACCACAGCAGGCGGGCCCGGGGCACGGGCGCGGCGAGCAGATAGCGCAGGGAGGACCAGCCGGCCTCCGAGGCGACCGTGTCCCCGCAGAACAGGGCGACCGGGATCACCAGCAGGAAGCCCGCCGAGACGAACAGGTTCACCGCGGCGAAGTTGGCACCGGACGCGGTGGCCGTGTCCATCAGCGTGACCTGGCCGTTGCGGCCCGACGGGCTGCCGCCGATCGCGAAGGCGATGAGCAGCACGAACGGCAGGACGGCGAGGATCCCGCCCATGATCAGCGTGCGGCGCCGCTTGAGCTGGCGGATCAGCTCCACCCGCAGCGGCAGGGTGCGGCCCGCGCGGTAGCCGGAGGCGACCTCGACGGGCTCGGTGAGCGTACTCACGGGGCACCTCCGATCAGGGTGAGGAAGGCGTCTTCCAGGCGGCGGTGAGGGCCGACCGAGGCAACGGGTACCTCCAGGCGCACCAGTTCCACGACCAGCCGCTCGGCCGTGCCGCCGGGTTCGAGGCGGACCAGCAGCCCGTCCTCGGTGCGTACGGCGGAGTCGACGCCGGGCAGTGCGGCCACCTTCTCCACGATCGGCTCCGCCACGGCCGTGCCGGTGCCGACCAGCAGGGTGTCGCCGGAGCCCACGATCTCCCGCACCGGCCCGGCCTGGACCAGCCGGCCGTGGTCCATCACCACCAGGTGGGTGCAGGACTGCTCGACCTCGGCGAGGAGATGGCTGGAGACGATCACCGTGCGGCCGCCGGCCGCGTAGCGGATCATCACCTCGCGCATCTCGCGGATCTGGGGCGGGTCGAGGCCGTTGGTGGGCTCGTCCAGGATGAGCAGGTCGGGCAGGCCGAGCATGGCCTGGGCGATGGCGAGGCGCTGGCGCATGCCCTGGGAGTAGGTGCGCACCGCGCGGGCGAGGGCGTCGCCGAGGCCGGCGATCTGCAGGGCCTCGTCCAGGTGGGCGTCCCCGGCCGGCCGGCCGGTGGCCCGCCAGTACAGCTCCAGGTTCTCCCGGCCGGACAGGTGCGGCAGGAAGCCCGCGCCCTCCACGAAGGCGCCGACCCTCGACAGCACGGGCGCGCCGGGCCGGATGGCGTGGCCGAAGACACGGATCTCGCCGCCGTCCGGTGTGATCAGGCCCATCAGCATGCGCAGGGTGGTGGTCTTGCCCGCGCCGTTGGGCCCGAGCAGCCCGAGCACCTGGCCCTTCTCCACGCGGAAGGACAGCTCGCGCACCGCGTACCGGTCGGCGGACCGGGCGTACCGCTTGCTCAGGTCCGTTATCTGCAGCGGGACGTCGGCGAGTTCCGGGGCGGGCGCGGGGGCGGTCGTACGGCGGCGGCCGGTGAGCAGCAGGGCGAGCGCGGCGACGGCTCCGGCCAGGGGCAGCCACCACACCCAGGCGGGCAGGGGGGCCGCGGCGGTGGTGACGGCGGGGGCCGTCGGCACGCTCAGCCGTCCCTGGACGGTGACGGTGTAGGTCGCCGGGGCGGCCGGTGAGGCGTAGCCGAGGTCGGTGGAGGCGAGGACCAGGCGGAGCCGGTGGCCCTTCTGGACCTCGTGGTCGATCGCCGGGAGGGCGATCGTGACGTCCTTGCCGTTCTTGGCGCCGGTGACCCTGAGGGGGGCGACGAGCTGGGAGGGCAGCACCTGCCGGGTGCCGTCGGGGCCGACGTCGTAGACCTTGCCGAACAGGACGGCGTCCTCGCTGGTGGAGGTGACGTGGGCGGTCACGGTGGGCGAGCCGGTGATCCGCAGGTCGCGGGGCAGCGGTGCCGAGTCGAACTTCGCGTACTGGCCGGGGAAGTCGAGGGAGACCCCGACGCCGAGCGCGGACAGCTGGGCGAGGCCGCCGGAGCCGCCGAGTCCGGGCAGGGCGGAGACGCCGGGGGGACTGGCCCCGGCCGGGTTGACGACGTGCTGCCGGCCGCCGGTGAGGGCGATGGTGCGCCGGTGGTCGCGCAGGCCGGGGTAGGCGTCGGTGCTCGCGCCGCGCAGCTGGGCGGCGCCGTCGGTGGAGTCGACGCCTCCGGTGCGGGTGATCCGGAAGGCGGGGCCGGTGTCGGCGGACTTCTCGCCCTTGAGGTAGCGGTCGAACCAGGCCGTCACCCGGCCCTGCACCCGGCTGCTCTCCATGTCGCCGCCGTCGTGCCCGCCCGCGATCCAGTCGACGTCCACCGGGGCGCCGTTGGCGCGGATCGCCTTTTCGGCCGCGTCGGCCTGGGCGAGGGTGAACAGGGAGTCGGTCTGGCCCTGCACCAGCAGCGTGGGCACCTTGATGCGGTCGGCGACCGCGGACGGCGAGCGCTCCTCCAGCAGCTTGCGGGCGGCGGCATCCGGGGTGCCGGACTCGGCGACCCGGTCGTACATCCGGCACAGGGCGGGCTCGAACCTGGCGCAGCCGCCCCCGGTGTTGAAGAAGACGCCGGCCCACAGCTTCTTGAACACGCCGTCCGGGAACAGGGCGTCGGCGAGGTTCCAGTAGGTGACGGCCGGGGCGATGGCGTCGACGCGGCGGTCGTAGCCGGCGGCGAGCAGGGAGATCGCCCCGCCGTAGGAGCCTCCGGCCACGCCCACGCGCGGGTCGCCCGGCTTGTCGAGGCGCACCTGCGGCTGCTTCGCCAGCCAGTCGATGAGCCGGGAGACGTCGGCCACCTCGTGCTTGGGGTCGTTCAGCCCGATCTTCCCTCTCGAGTGGCCGAAGCCGCGTGCCGACCAGGTCAGCACCGCGTATCCGTCGCGGGCGAGGTCCTCGGCCTGCCGGCGTACGTCGTCCTTGCTGCCGCCGAAGCCGTGCCCCAGCAGGACGGCGGGGCGGCGGCCGGTGGAGCCGCCGGTGAAGTACGAGGTGTCGATGCGCGTCCCGTCGGCCATGGCCATGACGCGGTCGCTGCGGTGCACCGGCGGCGCGGCGTCGGAGGCGACGGCCGTCCAGGTGCCGGCGCCGGCGAGCACCACGACGGCGGCCGCGGCGGCCATCAGCCGGCGCGGCCCCTTCAGCAGCCCTCGCAGCGCGGGCCCTCGAAGATCCATGCCTCAACGGTACGGGCCGCCGCTGACATCCGACGGAGCCCCCGGGCTGAACCCGGGGCCCTCCTTGGGGAGTACAGGTCTGCCCCGGTGTACTTCGGGCGTGGTACGAAGGGCCATGCGGATCAGGAGGGCGGCCACCGTCGCCGAAGTCGTCGCCGCCGAGCACCTGTTCGATAACCCCGCCCGCCCCGAGTGGGTGGAGCGTTTCCTCACCACCCCGGGCCACCATCTGCTGCTGGCCTACGCGGACGGGACCGTCGCCGGCTTCGTCAGCGGTGTGGAGACCGTCCACCCCGACAAGGGCGCCGAGATGTTCCTGTACGAGCTGGCGGTGGCGGAGCCGTACCGCCGTCGCGGGATCGGGCGGGCGCTGGTGCTGCGGCTCGCGGAGCTGGCACGGGAGCGGGGCTGCTACGGCATGTGGGTCGGGGTCGACACCGGGAACGACGTCGCCCTTGCCGCCTATCGGAGTGCGGGCGGCAGGGGCGACGGGACGTGCGCGGTCGTGACGTGGGAGTTCTGAGACTCCGGGTGCCGACGGGTTACGCCTGCGCGTCCTCCGGGATGGACACCAGCCAGCGGGTGTCCCGGCGCGGGCGGAGGTAGAAGGCCCAGTAGAGCGTGGCGACCGCGGTGATGCCGCCGGTCCACAGCAGGTACGAGGGGTCCTGCTCCACGAGGATGTAGACGAGGACAGCGATCAGCAGCACCGGCATCGCGGGCCACAGCGGCATCCGCCACGCCTTCCTGGTGCCGTGCGCACCGCGCCGGCCGAGCAGCGTGGCGATCGCGACCAGCAGGTACAGGCCGGTGACGGCAACGCCGGTGACGCCGTACAAGGTGTCCAGGTTGACGAAGCAGAGGACCGCTCCGGGGACGCCGACGACGAGGGTGGCGACCCAGGGGGAGCCGAACCGGCCGAGCTTGGACAGGGCGTTGTTGACGGGCGCGGGCCAGGCCTTGTCGCGGGCGGAGGCGAACAGGACGCGGGAGTTCTGGATGACCATGACGATGCCCGCGTTGATGATCGCGAGGGCGACGCACAGGCTGACGAAGGTACCGACGGCCGAGTTGCTCCAGGCGATGACCATGCTGCTGATGTCGCCGCCGGTCAGGGCCTTCAGGTCACCGGCGCCCAGGGTGATCGCGGCGACCGGCACCAGGATGACCACGCTGGAGATGGCCAGCGTCGCGAGGACGGTGCGGGCGACATTGCGGCGCGGGTCCTCCAGTTCCTCGGAGAGGTAGACGGCGGTGGAGAAGCCCTGGGTGACGAAGAGCGCGATGGCGAGTCCGGAGACGACCATCATGGCCGTGACGGGATCCACGTGGGGGTGGCCGCCGGCCACCTGCAGGGAGGTGAGGCTGCCCACGCCGCGGTGGGTGTGCACGAAGCCGAGGAGGGCGACCACACCGGCCGCGACGACCTCGAGGACCAGGAAGATGCCGGTGATCCAGGCGTTGGCGCGCAGGTCCAGCAGGCCGGCGAGGGTGGCCGCGATCATCACTGCTGCGCCGGTCCAGGACGGGTCGAGGTGGACGATCGGGGCGAGGTAGTCGGCGGTGCCCATCGCGATGACCGGCGGGACGATCACCACGACGAGGAGCGACATCACGAAGGCCAGCCAGCCGGCGAGCCGTCCGGCCAGGGTGGAGACCATGGCGTACTCGCCGCCGGCGCTGGGAATGAGGGTGCCCAGTTCCGAGTAGCAGAAGGCCACGGGGATACAGAGCAGCGCCCCGATGGCGATGCAGAGGGCGGTCGCGGTGCCGAGGCTGGAGAACAGGTCGGGCACGATGACGAAGAGCGTGGAGGCGGGCGTGACGCAGGAGAGCGTCAGCAGGGTGCCGCCGACGACGCCGATGGAACGCTTGAGCTTCTGAGGGCTGTTCGAGTCCTCAAGGAGGGCTGTCTCGACAGGGCGGAGCGTGTCGGTCATGCGGCGGGTTCCGATCGACTCGTGCGACTGAGGGTGGGGGACGGGAGCGCTATCGCCTCCGGCGGCTCGTCGTACGTTCATCTCGTCCGCTCCCGGCGTTGCATAGAGAACCCCGACGAAAACCGTCACGTCAATGGCCGTTTACCTTCGGAATCCGCACTTCTACCAAGAGTTACGCGGCATCACTTTCGCAGGCCATGACGCCCTATAGGTGCATCCATCAAGCCCCAGTCACTTGTGACCTTGTTTTTAAAGGTCATCCGCCCGACATCCCTTCGCCACCCGTTTCATCCCACCGTAACGAGAACCGCAGCCGACGCGTCAAAAAAATGTCAGGTCGTCCGGAATCCGGACAGGCAGACCAGTCGCGTGCAGGTCCGTCGGGCCGAAGTGAATTCAGGAGGCAGCGGGGCCGAACACACCGGTGCCCCGCCCTCTCCGACGGGGAGGACGGGGCACCGAACGTGTCTCAGTGGTTGCGCGGGAAGCCGAGGTCCACGCCGGCCGGCGCGTCGGCCGGGTCGGGCCAGCGGGTGGTGACGACCTTGCCGCGGGTGTAGAAGTGCGTGCCGTCGTTGCCGTAGATGTGGTGGTCACCGAAGAGCGAGTCCTTCCAGCCGCCGAAGCTGTGGTAGCCCACCGGGACCGGGATCGGGACGTTCACGCCGACCATGCCGGCCTCGATCTCCAGCTGGAAGCGGCGGGCCGCGCCGCCGTCCCGGGTGAAGATCGCGGTGCCGTTACCGAACGGCGAGGCGTTGATGAGGGCCACGCCCTCCTCGTAGGTGTCCACGCGCAGCACGCACAGCACCGGACCGAAGATCTCGTCCCGGTACGCCTTCGCGCTGGTCGGCACCTTGTCCAGCAGTGAGATGCCGATCCAGTGGCCGTCCTCGAAGCCGTCGACCGTGTAGCCGGTGCCGTCCAGGACGACCTCGGCGCCCTCGGCGGCGGCGCCCTCGACGTAGGAGGCCACCTTGTCGCGGTGGACCTTCGTGATGAGCGGGCCCATCTCGGAGGCCGGGTCGTTGCCGGGGCCGATCTTGATCTTCTCGGCCCGCTCACGGATCTTGTCGACCAGTTCGTCACCGATGGCGCCGACCGCGACGACCGCGGAGATGGCCATGCAGCGCTCGCCCGCCGAGCCGTACGCCGCCGAGACCGCCGCGTCCGCCGCCGCGTCCAGGTCGGCGTCCGGCAGCACCAGCATGTGGTTCTTGGCGCCGCCGAGGGCCTGGACGCGCTTGCCGTGGGCGGAGGCCGTGGTGTGGATGTAGCGGGCGATCGGGGTGGAGCCGACGAAGGAGACGGCCTTGACGTCCGGGTGCTCCAGGAGGCGGTCGACGGCCACCTTGTCGCCGTGCACGACGTTGAAGACACCGTCGGGCAGACCGGCCTCGGCCAGCAGCTCGGCGATCCTGACGGAGGCCGACGGGTCCTTCTCGGACGGCTTGAGCACGAAGGTGTTGCCGGTCGCGATGGCGATCGGGAACATCCACATCGGGACCATCGCCGGGAAGTTGAACGGCGTGATGCCGGCGACGACGCCGAGCGGCTGGCGGATCGAGGCCACGTCGACCCGGTTGGCGACCTGCGTGGACAGCTCGCCCTTCAGCTGGACGCTGATGCCGCAGGCCAGGTCGACGATCTCCAGGCCGCGCGCCACCTCGCCGAGCGCGTCGGAGTGCACCTTGCCGTGCTCGGCGGTGATCAGCTCCGCGATCTCGTCCCGGTGGGCGTCCAGCAGCGCACGGAACGTGAAGAGGATCGAGGTGCGCTGGGCCAGCGAGGACTGGCCCCAGGTCGCGAAGGCGTCCTTGGCCGCGGCGACGGCCGCGTCCACCTCCTCGACCGACGCGAACGCGACCTTCGTGGTGACCTCGCCGGTCGCCGGGTCCGTGACCGGCCCGTACGTACCCGACGCGCCTTCGACGGTCTTGCCGCCGATCCAGTGGTTGACGATCTTCGTCATGCCCAGAAACTCCTTTTACAGATGGCGGCGTCGGGTCGAGACGTGCCGTTCGTACAGCTCTCGGGCCTTGACCGCGGACGATCGGGTCGCGGTCTCGGCCACAGGAACATCCCACCAGGCCTGCGCCGGAGGCGCGCCCGACACAGTGTCGGCCGTTTTGGTCTCCACGTAGACACATGTGGGAGTGTCGGCGGCCCGCGCCTCGGCGAGCGCCGCGCGCAGGTCGCGTACGGTCTTCGCGCGCAGCACCCGCATGCCCAGGCTGGCCGCGTTGGCGGCGAGGTCGACGGGCAGCGGGGCGCCGGTGAAGGTGCCGTCGTCCGAGGTGAAGCGGTAGGCCGTGCCGAACCGCTCGCCGCCCACGGACTCCGAGAGACCGCCGATGGAGGCGTATCCGTGGTTCTGCACCAGCAGGATCTTGATCGCGATGCCTTCCTGTACGGCGGTCACGATCTCCGTCGGCATCATCAGGTACGTCCCGTCGCCGACCAGCGCCCACACGTTCCGCTCGGGAGCGGCGAGCTTCACGCCGATCGCGGCGGGGATCTCGTAGCCCATGCAGGAGTAGCCGTACTCCAGGTGGTACTGGTCGCAGGACCGCGCCCGCCACAGCTTGTGCAGGTCGCCGGGGAGCGAGCCGGCCGCGCTGATGATGATGTCGGACTCGTCCACCAGGGCGTCGAGGGCGCCGATGACCTGCGGCTGGGTCGGCCTGATGTCCGGCTCGTCCGCCTCGAAGCAGGCGTCCACACGCTGCTCCCAGCGCTCCTTGTCCTCGGTGTACTCGGTGACGTAGGAGTCGGCGGCCCGGTGTCCGTGCATCCCCAGCGCCTCGGTCAGCTCGCCCAGACCGCTGCGGGCGTCGGCGATCAGCGGCAGTCCGGCCAGCTTGTGACCGTCGAAGGGTGCGATGTTGAGGTTCAGGAAGCGGACGTCCGGGTTCTCGAAGAGGGTTCCGGAGGCGGTCGTGAAGTCCGTGTACCGGGTGCCCACGCCGATCACCAGGTCCGCGGTGCGGGCCAGCTCGTCGGCGGTGGCGGTGCCGGTGTGGCCGACACCGCCGACGTCCTGGGGGTGGTCGTGGCGCAGGGAGCCCTTGCCGGCCTGGGTGGAGGCGACCGGTATGCGGGTGGACTCCGCGAACTCGGCGAGGGTCTCCTCGGCGCGGCTGTGGTGGACTCCGCCCCCCGCGATGACCAGTGGCCTGCGGGCGGAACGGATCGCCCGGACCGCCTCCGCCAGCTCGGTCGGGTCCGCACCGGGACGCCGTACGGTCCACACGCGCTCGGCGAAGAACTCCTCCGGCCAGTCGTACGCCTCGGCCTGCACGTCCTGCGGCAGCGCGAGGGTGACCGCGCCGGTCTCCACCGGGTCGGTGAGGACCCGCATCGCCTGCAGGGCACTGGGGATCAGGGCCTCGGGCCGGGTGATCCGGTCGAAGTACCTCGACACCGGGCGCAGGGTGTCGTTGACCGACACATCGCCCGCGTAGGGCAGCTCCAGCTGCTGCAGGACCGGGTCGGCGGGGCGGGTGGCGAAGACGTCGCCGGGCAGCAGCAGGACCGGGAGGTGGTTGATGGTCGCGAGGGCGGCGCCGGTGACCAGGTTGGTCGCGCCCGGGCCGATGGAGGTGGTCACGGCGTGGGTGGACAGCCGGTTCGACTGGCGGGCGTAGCCGACCGCCGCGTGCACCATGGACTGCTCGTTGCGGCCCTGGTGATACGGCATGACGTCGGCGTACTCGATCAGTGCCTGGCCGAGGCCGGCCACGTTGCCGTGCCCGAAGATGCCCCAGGTGGCGCCGATCAGCCGCTGCCGCCGCCCGTCGCGTTCCGTGTACTGGGCGGCGAGGAAGCGTACGAGTGCCTGCGCGACCGTGAGCCTCGTCGTCGAGGTCGTCATCGGTACCCCCTTGTGCTCTCTACGTGGTCCGGGTGGAAGCAGATCCGCCACTCCCGGGTCCCGCCGGGCCCTGCCATGACGTTCAGGTAGTACATGGCGTGGCCCGGCTGGGCGATCGACGGGCCGTGCCAGCCGTCGGGGACGAGGACGGCGTCGCCGGAGCGGACCTCGGCGAGGACGTCGGATCCGCCCTCACGCGAGGGGAATACGCGCTGATAGCCGAGACCGTTCGGGCCGTCGATCTCGAAGTAGTAGATCTCCTCCAGCTCGGACTCCTCGCCCGGCCGGTGCTCGTCGTGCTTGTGCGGCGGGTACGAGGACCAGTTGCCGCCAGGGGTGATCACCTCGACGGCGATCAGCTTGTCGCAGTGGAAGGCGTCAGCGGAGGCGAAGTTGCGCACGTGGCGGGCGCAGCTGCCGCTGCCGCGCTCCTCGACGGGGACCTCCGGCGCGGGGCCGTAGCGGGCGGGGAGTCGTCGCTCGCACTTCGCTCCTGCCAGGGCGAAGCGGCCTCCCGCGCCGGAGGCGATCTGGACCCGGGCGTCCCGGGGGGCGTACGCGAAGTCGGAGACGTCCGCGAACACGCTGTCCCGGCCCAGGAGTTGGAACTCGTTGCCCTCGATTTGTACGGTACATCCGCCTTGTAGCGGAAGCACGATCCACTCACTGTCCCCGGTGGTGAACGTATGCGTGCCGCCCGGTGTCAGCTCCACGACGCGCAGGCTGCTGTGCGTCCAGCCGGCCCGCTTGGGGTCGATGTCGACGGTGTACTGGGCGTTCGCGGTGGCGCCCCGGGGCAGGTGCAGGTCGGTGCTGGTCATGCGGCCCTCACAGCAGTCCTACGGCGGTGTCCACGGCGGCGGCCACATCGCCGTCCGCCGGGTACAGCAGCGAGCGGCCGACCACCAGGCCGCGCACGGTGGGCAGTTGGAGCGCGCCGCGCCACTTCTCGTACGCGGCGACCTGCTCCTCGGGTGAGTCGCCGATGTCACCGCCGAGCAGCACGGCCGGCAGGGTGGAGGTCTCCATGACCCGGGCCATGTCGTCGGGGTTCTCGGTCACCGGCACCTTCAGCCAGGTGTAGGCGGAGGAGCCGCCCAGGCCGGAGGCGATGGCGATGGACCTGGTGACCGCGTCGGCGGACAGGTCGTTCTTCAGCTTCCCTTCCGGGGTGCGGCGGCTGATGAACGGCTCGACGAAGACGGGCAGCCGGCGGGCGGCCATGTCGTCGATGGCGCGGGCGGTGGACTCCAGGGTGGTCAGGGAGCCCGGGTCGTCGTAGTCGATGCGCAGCAGCAGCTTGCCGGCGTCGAAGCCGAGGCGCTGGATGTCCTCGGGGCGGTGGCCGGTGAAGCGGTCGTCCAGCTCGAAGCTGGCGCCCTGCAGGCCGCCGCGGTTCATGGAGCCCATGACGACCTTGTTGTCGAGGGCGCCGAGCAGCAGCAGGTCGTCGAGGATGTCGGCGGTGGCGAGGACGCCGTCGACGCCGGGGCGGGACAGCGCGAGGCACAGGCGTTCCAGCAGGTCGGTGCGGTTGGCCATGGCGAGCCTGCGGTCACCGACGCCGAGCGCGCCGCGTGCCGGGTGGTCGGCGGCGACGATCATCAGACGGCCGCTCGTGTTCAGCAGCGGGCGGCGGGTCCGGCGGGCGGCGGCCTCGGCGATCGCCTCGGGGTGGTGGGTGCGGGTGTGGACCAGCATCGAGACCTCCACGCGGGGCTGCCGGGCCCCGTCCCCGCCCTCGGTGCGGGTGCCCGTCACGCGGCCGGCCCTCACAGCACCGCTCCGGCCTCGAGCGCGGCGGCCACCTCGTCCGGGGTGGGCATCGCGGAGGAGCACTCCAGGCGGGAGGCGACGATGGCGCCGGCCGCATTGGCGTGCCGCATGATCGTCTCCAGGTCCCAGCCCTCCAGCAGTCCGTGGCACAGGGAGCCGCCGAAGGCGTCACCGGCGCCCAGTCCGTTGAGGACGGTGACGGGGAGGGGCGGGACCTCGGCCGAATCTCCAAAAGCGCTGACCGCGAGGACACCCTTGGGTCCCTGCTTGACCACGGCGATCTCGACCCCGGCGGCCAGCAGCGCGCGGGCCGCCGCATGGGGTTCGCGCACCCCGGTGGCGACCTCCACCTCGTCGAGATTGCCGACGGCGACGGTGGTGTGGCGCAGGGCCTCGGCGTAGAAGGGGCGGGCGGACTCGGGGTCCCGCCAGAACATGGGCCGCCAGTCGAGGTCGAAGACCGTCGTACCGGTCTTGGCGCGGTGGGCGAGGGCCGCGAGAGTCGCCGTACGGCTCGGCTCCTCACTCAGGCCGGTGCCGGTGACCCAGAAGACCCGGGTGTCCCGGATGGCGTCCAGGTCCAGCTCGTGGCCGTCGATCTCCAGGTCCGGCGCCTTGGGCTGCCGGTAGAAGTACAGCGGGAAGTCGTCCGGCGGGAAGACCTCGCAGAAGGTGACCGGCGTGGGCAGTCCGGCCACCGTAGTGACCCAGCGGTCGTCGACGCCGAAGCCGCGCAGGGCCTCGTGCAGATAGGCGCCGAACGGGTCGTCTCCGGTGCGGGTGATCACGGCGGTGTGCCGGCCGAGCCGGGCCGCGGCCACCGCGACGTTCGTCGCCGACCCGCCGAGGAACTTGCCGAAGGACGACACCTGGGCGAGCGGGACGCCGGTTTGCAGCGGGTAGAGGTCCACTCCGATCCGCCCCATGGTGATCAGGTCGTACGCCATCGGCTTCCCTTCGTCACGGCTCTCCCCGGCTTTCTAGCCCTCCACGCCGAGCCCTGTCAATGTTTTGTCCAGACATTCGGACCAGGCCTTGACACCGCTTTCCGCGCGCCCGCACGCTGACGGCCATGACGTCCTTGTCACCCTCCTCACTGTCCCGTATCCGGATCGGATCGGCGCCCGACTCCTGGGGCGTGTGGTTCCCGGACGATCCGCGGCAGGTCTCCTGGCAGCGCTTCCTCGACGAGGTCGCCGACTCCGGCTACGAGTGGATCGAGCTGGGCCCCTACGGCTATCTCCCCACCGACCCGGAGGTACTCGCCGAGGAGACCGCCCGGCGCGGTCTGCGGGTGTCGGCCGGCACCGTCTTCACGGGTCTGCACCACGGCGCCGCCGTGTGGGACAGGACCTGGGCGCACGTCTGCGACATCGCCGCGCTGACGCAGGCGATGGGCGCCCGCCACCTGGTGGTCATCCCGTCCTTCTGGCGGGACGACAAGACGGGCGAGGTGCTGGAGCCCGACACGTTGACCCCCGGGCAGTGGCGGAACCTCACGTCTTTGACCGAGCGCCTCGGCCGCGAGGTGCGGGAGCGCTACGGCCTGGCGATCGTGGTCCACCCGCACGCCGACACCCACATCGACAGCGAGGAGAACGTCACCCGCTTCCTCGACGGCACGGACTCCGATCTGGTGTCGCTGTGCCTGGACACCGGGCACTACGCGTACTGCGGCGGGGACAGCGTCAAGCTGATCGAGACCTACGGCGAGCGGATCGGCTATCTGCACCTGAAGCAGGTGGACCCGGAGATCCTGGCCGACGTGCGCGCGAAGGGCACACCGTTCGGCCCGGCGGTCGCCCAGGGCGTGATGTGCGAGCCGCCGTCCGGGGTGCCGGAACTGGGGCTGGTGCTTGAGGCGGCGCAGCGGCTGGACGTCGACCTGTTCGCGATCGTCGAGCAGGACATGTACCCCTGCGAGCCGGACAAGCCGCTGCCGATCGCGCAGCGGACCCGGGCGTTCCTGAGGTCCTGCGGGGCATGACCACCACCCGTCCGCGCCGCACCGCCCGAACCGAGCGGTTCGCCCTCTGGACGAGGTGTTGCTGCGCTGGTCGCGGGCGGTGCCCCCGGCTCCGCGCGGGCGGTGCGCGCCTGGTCGCCGCCGCGAGGGAGCCGGGAAGCCGCCCGGGGTGATACGGGGAGGCCGGCGGGCCGGCCCCGACGCGACAGGCGCCGGCCCGCCCGTCGTCGGCTGGACGGACGGTGCGCACCCTCACGGTGTTCAGCGGGGGCCGATACCGTTCGCTCCATGCCTGACGTGTACACCGCCCTGTGGACCAACGACCTCTGCAAGGCGCTCGTCTCCCGTGGCCGCACGGGCGATCCGCTGGGCGTGCTGTTCGCCGGCCCGCACCAGTCGATGCCCAGCTACCGGCGGGCGGGCGTGCAGCCGGGCGACCGCGTCCTGCCGGTACGGGTCTTCCGCAAGCGGCTGTGGGTGCTCGGATCCCTGCATGTCACCGGGGTCCTGGAGTACGACGGCACGGTCGAGGAGCGGCTGGGCGCCGAGGAGCGCGCGCGGTTGGCCCACTGGGCGCTGCTGGAGGTCAGCTGTGCGAGCGAGCTCGTCGTCGGCCGGCCCGGCGCCCCGCTCGCCTTCGACCGCCCGGTGCCCGCCGACCTGCTCGGCCGGCTCACCTACCGGTCGCGACGCGGTGAACGGCAGGTCAAGTACGTGGAGGACGGCGAGCTGCGCAGTGCGGTGAGCCTGCAGGGCGTGTACCGCCTGGCGCCGGAGTCCGGCCGGGAACTCGAGGAACTGGTGGGCGAGAGGGCCACGACGGGCTGATTCCGGCGCTCCCGTCAACACGCCCCGCCCGTGTGCCGGCGCCCACCATTGCTGCGGGTGCGTCACAAACACCTCCTTTCTGTCACAGATGTCGCACCTACGCGGCCTCTCGGTCACGTCCGGTCAACAGCCGCTGTCCCACGGTCACTCTGTGTCGTTCACCGGGCACAGGCATGGTGATCGCCAGCGCAGCGCCCGGCTCCCCCGACGGCCGCCCCCGGCCGCCGCCGCGGCGTGCGCGGGGAGGTGCAACTCATGACCGACCGAAAGCTCTGGTCCTACAAGGAGATCGCGGCGCACATCCGGGTGCAGCCGGACACCGTACGGTCCTACCGCAAGCACGGCCTGCTGCCTCCGCCCGACCATGTGGAGAGCGGCAAGCCCTACTGGTACGCCGACACCGTCCGGGCCTGGGTCGCCTCCCGACCGGGCAACCGGGGCCGAAGAGTGGACTGACCCGGCGGACACGAGCTCTGTACCGTCCCGGAAAAAGGACCTGTGCCCCACCTTGGGCGTGGGGCACAGTCGTCCCATGAGCTTCTCCGTCAAACCGGTCCTGACCGGCCGCAAGACCGTCCTGCGGCCCTTCACCGAGGCCGACGCCGATGTCATGTGGGAGATCGTCACCGACCCCGAGGTCGTCCGTTTCACCTTCGAGCCGTCGACCGGCCCGACCCCGGAACGACTGCGGTCCTGGTACGGCTCCCGGGCCGACGCCCCCGACCGCCTCGACCTGGCCGTCACCGACCCCACGACCGGTGAGGTCCTGGGCGAGGTCGTCTTGTACGAGTACGACCCGGCGGCCCGCAGCTGCACCTTCCGCACGCTCATCGGCCCCCGGGGCCGCGGCCGCGGTGTCGGCACCGAGGCGACCCGGCTGATCGTCGCCCACGGTTTCGGGGACCTCGGGTGCACCGGATCGAGTTGGCGGCCTACGCGCACAACCACCGGGCCCTGCGCCTCTACGAGAAGGCCGGCTTCGTGGTCGAGGGTGTACGGCGGGAGGTGCAGCGGCGGGACGGCGAGTGGGCCGACGAGGTGATCATGGCGATCCTCGACCGTGAGTGGGCCGCGCTCAGCGCCACGGCTCGATGACCGTGACCCCCGCCCCCGGCGCCGTACCCATGGCGGCGAGGGCCTGCGGGACCGCGTCGAGTGTGATCGTCCGAGTCACCAGCAGGTCGGGGCGCAGCGCTCCGGCCCTGACCAGCTCCAGCATCCCCGGATAGGCGTGGGCGGCCATGCCATGGCTGCCGAGGAGTTCGAGTTCCAGGGCGATGGCGCGGGCCAGCGGGACGGGGGTGGTGCCGTCCGGCGAGGGCAGCAGGCCCACCTGGACGTGCCGGCCGCGGCGGCGCAGGGAGCCGACGGAGGCCGCGCAGGTGGCGGGCGAGCCGAGGGCGTCGAGGGAGAGGTGGGCGCCGCCGCCGGTCAGCTCCCGGACGGCCGCCGCCGTGTCGGACACCCCGGTCGCGTCCACGCACTCCGCCGCCCCGAACTTCCGCGCCAGGTCAAGGGCCTGGGGCGCTACGTCGACGGCGACCACCCGTGCCCCCGAGGCGGCCGCGATCATCACGGCCGACAGCCCGACCCCGCCGCAGCCGTGCACCGCGACCCACTCCCCCGCCGCCACCCGGCCCTGCTGCACCACCGCGCGGAAGGCGGTGGCGAAGCGGCAGCCGAGGGCCGCGGCCGTGCCGTAGGCCATCTCGTCCGGGATGGCGACCAGGTTCACATCGGCATGGTCGAGGGCCACGTACTGGGCGAAGGAGCCCCACTGGTGGAAGCCCGGCTGCGTCTGGCGCTCGCACACCTGCTGGTCGCCGGCCGCGCAGGACGGGCAGCTGCCACAGGCGCAGACGAAGGGCACGGTGACCCGGTCGCCGGGCCGCCAGCCGCTCACCCGGGCGCCCACCGCCTCGACCACCCCGGCGAGTTCGTGCCCCGGCACATGCGGCAGGGTGATGTCCGGGTCATGCCCCATCCAGCCGTGCCAGTCACTGCGGCACAGCCCGGTCGCCTCGACCCGGACCACGACCCCGTGCTCGACGGGCTCCGGGTCCGGCACCTCCCGCACCCCGGCAGGCTCCCCGTACTGCTCGAACACCACGGCTCTCATGGGCCCCACCCTTCCATGGAAGCCGCCGGCCTCACACCGTTCGTGGTCAGCGGGCAGCGGTTCCCGCCCCCGCCGACTCCTTCGCCTCCGCGGGCGCGGCCGGTTCGCCCTCGCTGAGTCCGAACCGCTGGTGGAAACGGCGCAGGGGGGCCGGGGCCCACCAGGTGGCTTGGCCCGTGAGCCGCATGATCGCCGGGACCAGGAGGCTGCGCACGACCATCGCGTCCATCAGCACCGCGAGCGCGATGCCGAGGCCCAGCATCTTGGTGTTGGTCACTCGGGAGGTGCCGATGGCCACCATCACCACCGCGAGGATGACCGCGGCCGCGGTGATCAGCCCGCCGGTGCGCTGCAGCCCGTGCCGGACCGCCTCGTTGTGGTCACCGGTGCGGTCGTACTCCTCCTTGATGCGGGAGAGCAGGAAGACGCCGTAGTCCATGGAGAGGCCGAAGGCCACGCAGAACATGAGGACGGGCAGGGTGGTCTCTATCGAGCCGGAGCTGGTGAAGCCGAGCGCGTCCGAGAGGTGGCCGTCCTGGAACACCCAGACCACCGCGCCGAACATCGCCGTCAGGCTGAGCGCGTTGAGCACCACCGCCTGCAGGGGTATCAGCACGCTGCCGGTGAGCAGGAAGACGAGCAGCAGGGTGACGACCGCGATGAAGGCCCCTGCCCAGGGCAGGCGTTCGCCTATCGCGTGCTTGGAGTCGACCAGGACGGCGGCCGTGCCGGTCACCTTGGTGCCGAAAGGGGCTTTCAGCGCGCGCAGGTCACCGACCAGGCGCTGGGCGCCGCCGTCGACGGCCTCGCCCCTGGGCTGCACCGTGAAGTAGGCCGCGTCGCCCTTGACCAGGGGGCCGTCGACCCGGGCCACTTCGTGCAGGGCGGCCACCCGCTCCTTGTAGGCGGCGTACTGCGTCTTGGTGGCCCTGCCCTCGGCGAGGACCTCGAGGCCGCCACCGGGACTGCCCGGGAAGCCGTCCCGGATGTGCTGCTGCACCACGTGCGACTCGGCACCCGACGGCAGCTGGCGGTCGTCCGCGGTGCCGAACTTCACGCCCATGAAAGGCAGTCCGAGGATCACCAGCAGGGCGGTGGTGCCGAGCGCGAAGAGCGGTGCGCGACGCATCACCAGCGTGGCGGCCCGGGCCCAGGCCGTGCCCTCGGCGCCCGCGGGCCTCGGTTCGCGGCCCCTTCTCAGCAGGCGGCGCAGGTCGAGGGAATTGACCCGGTGGCCGAGCAGGATCAGGGCCGCCGGGAGCAGGATCAGGGCGGCCGCCGCGGCGAGCAGGACCACGGCGACGCCGGCGTAGGCGAAGGACCGCAGGAAGTACTGGGGGAAGACCATCATGGCGGCCAGGGAGACCGCGACGGTGAGGGCGGAGAACAGCACCGTGCGGCCGGCCGTGCGCAGTGTCGTACCGATGGCGGTCGACGGGTCGGCTCCGGTGGACAGTTCCTCGCGGTAGCGACGGACGATGAAGAGGGCGTAGTCGATGGCGAGGCCGAGACCGAGGGCGGTGGTGAGGTTCAACGCGAAGACCGAGACGTCGGTGAAGGACGTCAGGCCGCGCAGCACCGCGTTCGTGCCGAGGATCGCGACGACGCCGATGCCCAGCGGCAGCAGGGCGGCGACGGCGCTGCCGAAGACCATCACCAGCAGGACCAGCGTGATCGGCAGGGCGATCATCTCGGCACGGGTGAGGTCCTCCTTGATGACCGTCTGCATCTCGTGCCGTACCGCGACGATGCCGCCGACCTTCACCCGGACCGGGCCGTGCGCGCCCCGGTAGTGGGGCGCTATGCGGTCCAGGGTCTGGGCCATCGCGTTCTCGTCGCCGGTGATGCGGGCGGCGATCAGTGCTTCGTGGCCGTCCCTGGCGCGCAGGGCGGGAGCCGCCGAGGGATCGGCCTGCCAGTAGGAGCCGACACCGGTCACGCCCTTCTCCGTGGTCAGCCGCTCGGCCAGGGCGCGGGCCGCGGCGGCGACCGCCGGGTCGTCGACCGAGGCGCGGCCGGAGTCCACCAGGAGCAGCAGGTTGGGCTGGGAGTCGGGGAAGGCGCGCTCCAACGCCTTGGTCGCGTAGGTCGACTCGGCGGCCGGGTCCTCCCAGCCGCCGCTGCCCAGATGGTCCGCGACCCCGCTGCCGGCCAGCACGGCGAGCGCGGTGAGCACGAGGGCCACCAGCAGCGACAGGCGCGGGCGGGCGATGACGGTGGGGGTCCAGCCGCCGGGGCGGGGTGGTCCGTCCCCGGTGCGCGGTGCCTTGTTGGCTTCGGTCATCGTGCGGTGTCCCCTTCACCGTGACCCATGTCTGTGCAGGCAGGCAGCATGGGTCGGTCATTGCCCACTAAACTGGCAAACACGAGAGATCGCTCGCGTTCCCCAAGAATGCGAGCGACCGCTCGTGTTTGTCAATCGCCTTCGAAGGGCTGGGGAGATCGCGTGTCCGACACCTCGGAGACCTCGGACAACGCGCAGCCGCGCCGCCGCCAGGCACGCGGTGAACGCCGTATCGCGCAGCTCCTCGCCGCCGCCGCCCAGGTCTTCTGCACCACCGGTTACACGGCCGCCAGCACCAACGCCATCGCCCGGGAGGCGGGCGTCTCACCGGGCACGCTCTACCAGTTCTTCCCGAACAAGGAAGCGATCGCGATCGAACTGGGCGACCGGCTCATGCACGAGATGCGGGAGACCTACGGCGAGGCGCTGGCCCCCGTCGACCCCGCCACGCCACTGCAGGAGGCCATCGGCGCGGCGGTCGACCGGTTCATCGCCTTCAACACCGAGCACCCGGTGTTCTTCGCACTGATGCACGGCCCCGACATCCCGGGCGGGATCACCGAGGCGCACGACCAGCTGCACGCCACCCTGATCGCCCGTATCGAGGCCCTGCTCGCCTCGCTGCTGCCCGAGACCTCCCCGACCGACGTCACCCGCACGGCCCACGTCTGCCTCGGCATCTACAAGGCCGGTCTGGAGCTGGTCCTCGCCCACGAGGGCGCCGAGCGGGCGGCCTACGTCCAGGAGGTCAAGGACGTCCTCGTCCGCTACCTCGGCCCCCTGGTGGGCGGCCGGCTCGGCCGTACGTGATCCCACGGAGGTGCCCGGACTGCGACACGGGGCGCATCTGCCTGAAGTGCGGATAGCTCGTCCAGCAGGAGTCCGGGGGGCCCCCGTGACCCGCTCTCCGCCGCCCGGCATGCCCCGGGGCCGCCTTCCGGGCCCCAGCAGCCTCCGGCGCCGCACCCCCGCATCGGCGCGGGCCTTGGCATCCGCGGGACGCGGGCCGGGCTGGTGCTCGGCGCGGCCGTCGGCCTCGGCATCGCGGCCCGGGAGAGCTCCGGGTACGCCTTCAACGCGGCCGTCTCCGCCGAGGACATCGACCTCAGAGCTCTGCTGGAGACGGAGATCCCTCGCGGGGCGCTCGCTCCTTTCGGGCACGGTCCGTGGACGGCGATCGCGGGGCGTGCTGCTCTCCCAGCGCCGCCCGAACGGGCACTTCCGCCTCGCCGCGCCGGTCGCCGACGCCTGCCTCGGCGTCTCGATGCTGCACGCTCTGTGGGACGCCACGCACGGCATCGCGATCCGGCTGGTGGCCCGGCTGTCGGGCACCGGCCCGGAACCTGAGCTGTTGCCCGCAGGGGTACAGCCCACGACCCGGCGCCGAAGGGGAACATCTGTTCACGTCGCTCCCGGGCGGCGGCGGATACTCGTCACGTTGCCCGGGATCGCCTGGGGTGCGGTCACCGGCACGCCGGGACCCTCTTGGGAAAATACCCCCTAGGGGTATACCGTGAGGAAGTGTGGGGGCTCCACCCCGAGCCCCACCGGCCCCACACGCCTCGACGAGGAGAACCACATGAGCGCCCAGACCGACACTTCGGGCTCCGTCACCACCGTCTACCAGGTGACCGGCATGAGCTGTGGCCACTGCGAGGGCTCCGTCTCCGGCGAGATCTCCCAGATCCCCGGCGTCAGCTCCGTCAAGGCCGTGGCGTCGACCGGTGAGGTGACCGTCGTCTCCGAGGCCCCGCTCGACGACGAGGCCGTCCGCGCCGCCGTGGACGAGGCGGGCTTCGAGCTGGCCGGCAGGGCCTGAGGGCAGGGCCCCACAACAGCACCCGAGTGACCGGGCCCGCCGCACGTGCGCGGGCCCCGAAACCTTTCCCCGACCGGGCCGTGCCGTGCCGACCAGCTGATACTGGATCCGTACGGCCCGGTCCGATGTCTGGAGTCCGGACATGCCCAGCACCACCACACAGACCGAGACGGCGAGCGCGATAGGCGGCACGTCCGAGGTCGAGCTGCTCATCGGCGGGATGACCTGTGCCTCCTGCGCCGCCCGGGTGGAGAAGAAGCTCAACCGCATGGACGGCGTCAGCGCCACGGTGAACTTCGCGACGGAGAAGGCGAAGGTCAGCTACGCCGAGGGTGTCCAGGTCGCCGACCTGATCGCGACCGTGGTGAAGACCGGATACACCGCCGAGGAGCCCCCGCCGCCGGAGCCCGAAGCCGGGGTCGAGGAGACCGCCGAACAGGATCCCGAACTCGCCGCCCTCCGCCATCGCCTGCTCGTCTCCGCGCTGCTCGCCGCCCCCGTCGTACTGCTCGCCATGGTCCCCGCGCTGCAGTTCGACAACTGGCAGTGGCTCTCGCTCACGCTCGCCGCACCGGTCGTCGCCTGGGGTGGATGGCCCTTCCACCGGGCCGCCTGGAGCAACGCCCGGCACGGTGCCGCCACCATGGACACACTGGTCTCGGTCGGCACGCTGGCCGCCTTCGGCTGGTCGCTGTGGGCGCTGTTCTTCGGCGACGCGGGCAGGCCCGGCATGCACGACGAGTTCCGGTTCACCGTCTCGCGGATGGACGGCGCCTCCACCCTCTACCTCGAGGTCGCCGCCGGGGTGGTCGCGCTGATCCTCCTCGGCCGCTATCTGGAGGCCCGCTCCAAGCGGCGCGCGGGCGCGGCCCTGAGGGCCCTGATGGAGCTGGGCGCCAAGGACGTGGCCGTGCTGCGAGGCGGGCGCGAGGTGCGCGTGCCGGTGGCCTCCCTGGCCGTGGGCGACCGGTTCGTCGTACGGCCCGGGGAGAAGATCGCCACCGACGGCACGGTCGTCGAGGGCGTCTCCGCGGTGGATGCCTCCATGCTGACCGGCGAGTCGGTGCCGGTGGACGTCGGCCCCGGCGACCGGGTCACCGGCGCCACGGTCAACGCGGGCGGCCGGCTGGTGGTCGAGGCGACCCGGGTCGGCGCGGACACCCAGCTCGCCCGGATGGCGAAGCTCGTGGAGGACGCGCAGAACGGCAAGGCCGAGGTACAGCGGCTCGCCGACCGGATCTCCGCCGTCTTCGTCCCCGTCGTCATCCTCATCGGGCTCGCCACCTTCGGCGTCTGGCTGGGCGTCACCGGGGACGCGGTCGCCGCGTTCACGGCCGCCGTCGCCGTCCTGATCATCGCCTGCCCCTGCGCGCTCGGCCTCGCCACGCCCACAGCACTGATGGTCGGGACCGGCCGCGGCGCCCAGCTGGGCATCCTCATCAAGGGCCCCGAGGTGCTGGAGTCCACGCGTCGCGTCGACACCGTCGTCCTGGACAAGACCGGCACCGTCACCACCGGCCGGATGACCCTCCAGGAGGTGTACGCCGCCGACGGCGAGGACGCGAAGCAGGTGCTGCGGCTCGCGGGCGCGCTCGAGCACGCCTCCGAGCACCCCGTCGCCCGGGCGATCGCCGCCGGCGCCGAGGAGCGGACCGGGACCCTCCCCGGGGTCGAGCACTTCGAGAACGTCCCCGGGCGGGGCGTGCGCGGGCGCGTGGAAGGCCGCGAGGTGGCCGTGGGGCGGCTGTTCGAGGCGCTGCCCGAGGAGCTGGCCCGGGCCGCGCGGCAGGCCGAGCGGGAGGGCCGCACCGCCGTCACGGTCGGCTGGGACGGGCAGGCCCGCGGTGTCCTCGCCGTCGCGGACGCGGTCAAGGAGACCAGCGCCGAGGCCGTGCGCGAGCTGCGCGCGCTCGGGCTCACGCCGGTGCTGCTCACCGGGGACAACCGGACGGTCGCCGAGGCCGTCGCACGGGCCGTCGGCATCGACGAGGTGATCGCCGAGGTGCTCCCCGAGGACAAGGTGGAGGTCGTACGACGGCTGCGGGGCGAGGGACGCGCCGTGGCCATGGTCGGCGACGGCGTCAACGACGCGGCCGCGCTGGCCACCGCCGATCTTGGACTGGCGATGGGGACCGGCACGGACGCGGCGATCGAGGCCGGGGATCTCACGCTGGTGCGCGGGGACCTCAGGGTGGCCGCGGACGCCATCCGGCTCTCCCGGCGCACCCTGGCCACCATCAAGGGCAACCTGGTGTGGGCCTTCGGCTACAACGTGGCCGCGCTGCCGCTGGCCGCCGCGGGCCTGCTGAACCCGATGATCGCGGGCGCGGCGATGGCCTTCTCCTCGGTGTTCGTGGTGACCAACAGCCTGCGGCTGCGCGGCTTCCGCTGAAGCCGTCAAAGATTACCGGGGGGTAGGTGCAGGGGAAGTAAGAGACCCCCTAGAGTCCGGCGCGAGCCTCACATAAGCTCTTCACAAGGCTCGCGCATCATCCTTACGCTTGGGCCCCGATCGCCGTATCGGGGCTCTTGCGCACCTAAGGGACATATGCAAGAGACGCAGATCACAGTGATGCGAACGTAACCATCGAAGGGGTTCGAAGGTCTAAGTTGGCGATGTCAGACCAGCGTCTTGGGGGGCGCTGACTGGCATCTGGGGATGTCTTGGGGGACTTCCTCAGAGATGCGTTGCCGGGGCACGTACACCGGGAAGCTTTGAGCGGCCCTCCCAGCGTGCGTTGTCCCGGCAGATCGCACCGCATCACTGGAGCGCGACGGGTTGTGCCCGTGGTGCTCAGACAGCGATTCAGGCGCTGTCCTCTCCGAGCGCCCGGCCGGATCCCGTGGGGGGAATCCGCACCGGGACATGGGAAGGCGCCCTGGTCGTCGGCCCGTGGGGGGACCGGCGTCTCAGGGCGCCTTCCGCTTGCGCTTTCTTTCCGGCCCGGCTCGCCTCCGGGGCACCTTCAGCCGGTGTCGAGACCGCGTTCACGCTCAAGCCCTTCGGCCCCGCGCGCTCGCATCCTCGACACCGACGCGCCCCCTCGGCTCAGTCGCCGCCGCGGGGAACGCGGCTCAGCGACGGACGCCGAGGGCTCAGCGCTCCTCGACCGGCACGAAGTCGCGCAGGACGACACCCGTGTAGATCTGGCGCGGGCGACCGATGCGGGACCCCGGCTCCTTGATCATCTCGGTCCACTGGGCGATCCAGCCCGGCAGCCGGCCGAGGGCGAACAGGACCGTGAACATCTCGGTCGGGAAGCCCATGGCGCGGTAGATGAGGCCGGTGTAGAAGTCGACGTTCGGGTAGAGCTTGCGCTCGACGAAGTAGTCGTCGGAGAGCGCGTGCTCCTCCAGCTTCAGGGCGATGTCGAGGAGCTCGTCCTCCTTGCCCAGCGCGGAGAGGACGTCGTGCGCGGCGGCCTTGATGATCTTGGCGCGCGGGTCGAAGTTCTTGTAGACCCGGTGGCCGAAGCCCATCAGGCGGACGCCGTCCTCCTTGTTCTTCACCTTGCGGATGAAGGTGTCGACGTCGGAGCCCGAGTCGCGGATGCCCTCGAGCATCTCCAGCACGGACTGGTTGGCACCGCCGTGCAGCGGGCCCCACAGGGCGCTGATGCCGGCCGAGATCGAGGCGAACATGTTGGCCTGCGAGGAGCCGACCAGACGGACCGTGGAGGTCGAACAGTTCTGCTCGTGGTCGGCGTGCAGGATGAGCAGCTTGTCGAGCGCGGCCACCACGACCGGGTCCAGCTCGTACTCGTCCGCCGGCACCGAGAAGGTCATGCGCAGGAAGTTCTCGACGTAGCCGAGGTCGTTGCGCGGGTAGACGAACGGGTGACCGATCGACTTCTTGTACGCGTAGGCCGCGATCGTCGGAAGCTTGGCGAGCAGGCGGATGGTGGAAAGGTTGCGCTGCTTCTCGTCGAACGGGTTGTGGCTGTCCTGGTAGAAGGTGGACAGCGCCGAGACGACCGAGGAGAGCATGGCCATCGGGTGGGCGTCGCGCGGGAAGCCCTTGTAGAAGTTCTTGACGTCCTCGTGCAGCAGGGTGTGCCGCGTGATGTCGTTCTTGAACGTCGTCAGCTCGTCGATGGTCGGCAGCTCACCGTTGATCAGCAGGTACGCCACCTCCAGGAAGGTGGAGCGCTCGGCCAGCTGCTCGATGGGGTAGCCGCGGTAGCGGAGGATGCCCGCCTCGCCGTCGAGGTAGGTGACAGCGGATTTATAGGCGGCCGTGTTGCCGTAACCGCTGTCCAGAGTCACCAGACCGGTCTGGGCGCGGAGCTTCCCGATGTCGAAGCCCTTGTCACCGACGGTGCTGTCGACCACCGGGTAGGTGTACTCGCCGTCGCCGAACCGCAGTACTACAGAGTTGTCGCTCACGTCTTCCCTCACCGACGTAGTGCCTCATCTTCGAGGTGCCCTGACTGTCTCTACCATCCCCCATTTGGCTCAGGAGAGTGCACTCGGGGTCGACCATTGGGCCTATTGGCGGCACTCAGTGCCGCCAACCTGCTCATCCTGCCCCCTCGGACCGGCATCTGGAAGTGCTCTGTGACCTTTGCGACTCGTTTGATCGATCATTTCTTGTGATACGGGTCGTCGCTCCCTGGTCAGGGCCGGTCAGGGGCCGCCCAGCCTGAAGTCCAGTGCCGTGCAGCGCCGTCCGGCGGACACCGTGCGCACCGCCTGCCCGATCGCCTTGCGTGAACCGACGAGGACGACCAGCCGTTTCGCCCGTGTCACCGCCGTGTACAGCAGGTTCCGCTGGAGCATCATCCATGCGCCGGTGGTGACGGGGATCACCACGGCGGGATATTCACTCCCCTGCGAACGGTGGATGGTGACCGCGTACGCGTGGGCCAGCTCGTCCAGTTCGTCGAACTCGTACGGAACCTCCTCGTCCTCGTCCGTCAGCACCGTCAGACGCTGGTCGACCGGATCGAGCGAGGTGACCACGCCCACGGTGCCATTGAAGACGCCGTTCCTCCCCTTGTCGTAATTGTTGCGGATCTGGGTGACCTTGTCGCCGACACGGAAGACCCGGCCGCCGAACCGCTTCTCCGGCAGATCGGGCCGGCCGGGCGTGATGGCCTGCTGCAGCAGCCCGTTGAGGGTGCCGGCGCCGGCCGGCCCGCGGTGCATGGGCGCGAGCACCTGCACGTCCCGACGCGGGTCCAGCCCGAACCTGGCCGGAACGCGCCGGGCGGCCACGTCCACGGTGAGCCGACCGGCCTCCTCGGTGTCGTCCTCCACGAAGAGGAAGAAGTCCTTCATGCCCTCGGTGAGCGGATGCTGCCCGGCGTTGATGCGGTGCGCGTTGGTGACCACACCGGACTGCTGGGCCTGCCGGAAGACCCGCGTGAGCCGGACGGCCGGGATCGGGCTGCCGTCGGCGAGCAGATCCCGCAGCACCTCCCCCGCGCCGACACTCGGCAGCTGGTCCACGTCCCCGACGAACAGCAGATGCGCCCCCGGCGGTACGGCCTTGACCAGCTTGTTGGCGAGCAGCAGGTCCAGCATGGAGGCCTCGTCCACGACCACCAGGTCGGCGTCCAGCGGGCGGTCCCGGTCGTAGGCCGCGTCACCGCCGGGCTTCAGCTCCAGCAGCCGGTGGACCGTGGAGGCCTCGGCGCCGGTCAGCTCGGCGAGGCGTTTGGCGGCCCGGCCGGTGGGGGCGGCGAGCAGCACCTTGGCCTGCTTGGCGCGGGCCAGCTCCACGATCGAGCGGACCGTGAAGGACTTGCCGCAGCCCGGTCCGCCGGTGAGCACGGCGACCTTCTCGGTCAGCGCGAGCCTCACGGCGGCCTGCTGCTCGGGCGCGAGGTCGGTTCCCGTGCGGCCCTTCAGCCAGCCGAGCGCCTTGTCCCAGTTCACCTCCCCGAAGGCCGGCATCCGGTCCTGCTGGGTCCGCAGCAGGCGCAGCAACTGGGCGGCAAGGGAGAGTTCGGCGCGGTGGAAGGGCACCAGGTAGACGGCGGTGACGGGCTCGGAGTCACCTTCGGGGCCGGGCACCTTCTCGCGTACGACCCCGGGTTCTGCGCCCTCCTCCCCCGGCCCGGCCAGCTCGGCGAGGCACTCGATGACCAGCCCGGTGTCGACCTGGAGCAGTTTGACGGCGTCGGCGATCAGCCGCTCCTCGGGCAGGAAGCAGTTCCCCTGGTCGGCCGACTGGGACAGGGCGTACTGCAGGCCCGCCTTCACGCGCTCCGGGCTGTCGTGCGGGATGCCGACCGAATGGGCGATCTTGTCGGCGGTGAGGAAGCCGATGCCCCAGACGTCGGCGGCCAGCCGGTACGGCTGGTTCTTCACGACGGAGATGGACGCGTCGCCGTACTTCTTGTAGATCCGCACCGCGATGGACGTCGACACCTCGACGGTCTGGAGGAAGAGCATGACCTCCTTGATCGCCTTCTGCTCCTCCCAGGCGTCGGCGATCTTCTTCGTCCGCTTCGGACCGAGGCCCGGCACCTCGACCAGCCGCTTCGGTTCCTCTTCGATGATCTTGAGGGTGTCCAGGCCGAAGTGCTGGGTGATCCGGTCGGCGAAGACCGGACCGATGCCCTTGACCAGGCCGGAGCCGAGGTAGCGGCGGATGCCCTGGACGGTGGCCGGCAGGACGGTCGTGTAGTTCTCCACCAGGAACTGCTTGCCGTACTGGGGGTGCGAGCCCCAGCGGCCCTCCATGCGCAGCGACTCCCCCACCTGGGCGCCGAGCAGCGCGCCGACCACCGTGAGGAGGTCCCCGCCCCCTCTGCCGGTGTCGACCCGGGCGACCGTGTAGCCGTTCTCCTCGTTGGCGTACGTGATCCGCTCCAGCACACCTTCGAGCTGGGCGAGCCGCCGTTCACCCGTGGGGGTCTCCGCCTGTTGAGCCATGATCCGACGGTACCGGTGGGGTGTGACAGCGGTGCACTGTTACTGTGCGTGCCCGTGACGGATCCCAACGGCACAGGGTCTGCGGGGAGTTCCACGCCCGCATCGCGGCTGCCACCACGGACACTCCGTATTGGCTGTGCCGGACGGCAGGGGGTTTCGACCTGACCGTGGACGTCGACACCCCCCAGTGGCACAACGTGACAGGCTTCAGCGGCTGACAACGGCGAACGGGCGGGCGGTCGCACACCTGGTGACGGCCGTCCGCCCCGGGGCATCTCTCAGGGGAGTCAATCCGATGTACGACTACGACCTCCTGGTCGTGGGTTCGGCCAACGCCGACCTGGTGATCCGCGTCGAGCGGCGGCCGGCCGCCGGCGAGACAGTGCTCGGCGGCGACCTGGCCGTCCACCCCGGCGGCAAGGGCGCCAACCAGGCGGTCGCGGCCGCCCGCCTCGGGGCCCGTACGGCGCTGCTGGCCCGGGTCGGCGACGACGCGAACGGCCGGCTGTTGCTGGACTCGCAGCACGCGGCCGGGGTGGACACGGTGGGCGTGCTGGTGGGCGGGGCGCCGACGGGCGTCGCGCTCATCACCGTCGACCCCTGCGGTGACAACAGCATCGTGGTGTCGCCCGGCGCCAACGCCCGGCTCGCCCCGGGGGACATCCGGGCCGCCGTCAGCCTCTTCCTCGCCTCCCGGGTGGTGTCGACGCAGCTGGAGATCCCGCTGGAAACGGTGGTGGAGGTCGTACGGAACCTGTCCCCGGACAGCCGCTTCGTCCTCAACCCCTCACCGCCGCGCCCGCTGCCCACGGAGATCCTGGCGGCCTGCGACCCGCTCATCGTCAATGAGCACGAGGCCCGGGTCATCCTCGGCGAGGCGTGCGTGAGCGAGGAGCCGGCGGACCGGGCACGGCTGCTGCTGGCCAAGGGCCCGCGCTCGGTGGTGGTGACGCTGGGGGCGGAGGGCGCACTGGTGTGCGACGACTCGGGGGTGACCCGGGTGCCCTCGCCGAAGGTGGACGCGGTGGACACCACCGGCGCCGGCGACGCGTTCACGGCCGCGCTGGCCTGGAAGCTGGGGTCGGGTTCCGCTCTGGCCGACGCGGCGGCCTACGCGGCCCGGGTCGGCGCGGCGGCGGTGACGAAGCGGGGCGCGCAGGAGTCGTACCCGACGGTCGCGGAGGTCGAGGCCCTGTGAAGAAGGCGGGCATCCTCAACCGCCACCTGTCCGGTGCGCCGGCCGAGCCGGGTCGCGGCCGGTCTGCGACCCGGGCATGCCGACAGCGGACGGCGCACGTGTGGCCGACCCGGCGTTCCGCGGCGGGGTCCCGTCCTTCGCGGAGGTCCTGGACGGGCTGCCGGAGGAACGTGGGGTGGAGGGCGCCACGGCGGCCGACGAGGTCCGTCGGGCCGATCCGGAGGCGGCCGGCCGCTGGAGGAGCACTTCCCCGACCTGGCGCACGTACCGCACGAGCGGCTGAAGGCGCTGTCGGCGGGGGCACGGCTGGTGGTGCGGACCGGGGAGGCCCGGCCGTACGCGAACGTGCTGTTGCGGTGCGGGGTGTTCTTCCAGCGCCCCGAGTCGGCCTCGAGGTCCCCGATGTTTCGAGGGGGCGTGTCCGGTCCGTCGACCTGGCACGCCCCCTCGCTCTTCCCCTCCGTATCAGAACCCCGAGATCCCCCCCGGGTCCCCCCCGGAAGTCCTGACGCACGGTACGACCGGCCGACCGGGAAGAGGGTTGTACGGGATCCGGAGTTTTTTCTTTCGGCTTCTCGGCGGTCCGGTGATCGGCACAATGGCAAGGGTGTCGGACTTCAGCGAACTCCAGTTGGCCGACGGGACGTTGGTGCGGTTCGAGCTCGGCCCGAGGGACGGTTCGACCGCCTCCGCCGAGCCGACCACCGGCCTCCCGGACGGCATGGGGGCCACCGTGCCGGTGTCCCGGGGCGGCCGGGCCGTCGCCTCCTACGCCGTCGAGACGCTGCGCAGTACGCTGCGGCCGCTCGGACCGTTCCTGCAGGAGGTCCACGACGCGGTTTCGGGGTCCGAGAGACCTCCGCAGGAGATCAGCGTGACCTTCGGCGTCCAGGTCGGGCAGGATCTCAAACTCGGCATCGTCGGGGGCAACGGGCAGGCGCACCTGACCGTCTCGGCCACTTGGCGGCCCGCACCCGCCGGCACGGACTGACCCATGGGCTGGTTCTCCAAGGCGGACCGGTCGGCCGCGGCCGACCCACGGCACTGCGTGGTCTCGGTGCTGGAGTCCTCCGGCTCGACCAGCGTGGGCGCGGGCGTCCTGCTCACCCGGGACCACCTGCTGACCTGCGCCCACGTCGTCAACGACGCACTGGGCCGGGGGCCGTTCGACCCGCGCCGGCCTGCCGACCGCACCGTGCCGGTCGCCGTGCACGGCCCCGCCACCACGGTCCGCTGCAACGCCCGGATCGCCCACTGGGTGCCACCGCGCCGCCGGGACGGCACACCGGGTGTCCCGGGGAACGAGGACCACGAGTGGCTCGGTGACCTCGCCGTCCTGCGGCTGGAGACGGCACCGAGCCGGAACGTGACGCTGCCGCAGTGGCTGCCGATGACGGTCGGCCAGTCGCTGCGCGCCTGGCACAGCACGGGTCTGAGTCATTCCTTCGCCGACGTACGCGTCAAGACCTGTGACGAGGCCGTCGGATACGTCGACGGCGACGCCACCGGCATGGCCATCGGCCCCTCCTACAGCGGCGGCCCGCTGTGGTCGGTCGGCGACAACGCGGTGGTGGGCATCGTGGCCGGGCACGTCATGCCGCCCCGCGACCCGCTCAGCGGCCGGCCGTTGCCCTACAGCTCCCAGCACATCGCGCGGCGCAGCTGGGGCATTCCCTGGCAGCGCATCGAGGCCGAGCTGCGGGCGGCCGGCGGGGCCGAGCTGTTCGAGGCACCGGAGCCCGACCCGGACGACCCGGTCTACGACCTGATGGCGGACCTGGTGGACCAGCACCTGCCGATGTCGGTCCGGCGCATCGAGTACGCGCAGGCCGTCGCGGAACAGTGCGGATACGGCTACCCCGACGACCGGTCCGCGCCCAGCCCGGAGGAGTTCGCGGGTCTGCTGCTGACCGAGCCGCGGGCGCTGGCCGCGCTGGTGGAACTGCTGCGCCGCCGTGAGCCGACGGCCGTGCCCCATCTGCTCGCGGCCGGCCGGCTTTCCCCCGTGCCGCGACTGCTGTCACCCCGCGAGCACCGCAAGCTGATGCGGCAGCTGGACGCCCTGCCCGCCGCGCTCCGGGCCCGGCTGCCCGAGGTGGTGCGGGCGGCGCTGCCGCTGGCCGCCGCGATCCCCGGCGAGACGGTCAAGGCGGTCCTGGACCACCTGGAGTGCCTGCCGGGGGACAGCCGGACGGACGCGGACGGGCTGCGCGTGCCGGGGCTGCTGCGGGTCGTGGAGTACGTGGCCGCCCTCGCGCCGCCCGCGCTGCAGGGCTCGCTGCGGCTGTGGACGATGTCGGTCGTGGACCGGCTGGGCATCCCGGCCACCTCGCTCGTCGAGCGCCGTACGGACGCCGAGGAGTGGGCGCGCGCGCAGCGGGAGCGGACCGCGCCCGCGCGGGTGACGGCCCAGGTGGAGCGGGCGGGCTCGGACCGCTACCGGCTGCGGGTGTGGTGCGACGAGGGCGACGGGCCCCGGCAGACGTCGGTGGACGCGGAGACACCACGCTCGGGCGCGGATGCCGCTCGCGATCTGCTCAAGGTCCTCGAGTCGCTGTACCGGGCCGCGCCCGACCGGGGCCGGCCGGTGCTGGAACTCGTCGTCGACCGGGACGATCTGGATCTGCCGGTGGACGAGTGGGGCGGGTCCGGCGCCGACGCGGGGCCCTGCGTGTTCGACCCGGACGAGTTGCCCGGGGTGCTCGGCGCCGAGTTCCCGGTGGTCGTCACCTGCCCGGAACTTCTGCACCGGCACGAGCGTTTCCATCCCGACTGGCGCCACCGCTGGAGACTTCTCGACTCGGACGCCCTCCTGACGTTCGACGACCCCGCCCAGGGCCGCAGTGAGGTCTATGGCGCCGTGCTGGCCGACAAGGACGCCGTCCGGGTCGCCGTGGACGTCCCCCCTCGCTCGCGTGACGAGATCGTGCAGACCTGTCTGATGATGGGGGTGCCCGTGGTGATGTGGGATCGCGGCCGGCCGGATCGTTCCCATGCGCTGGCCCGGCTGTCGACGGTGCCCGTGCGCGCGCTGCCGGAAGGGACGCGGGCGTACCGGGCGATGAGTCTGGGCAGTCCTCCGCAATACCCCGGCCGTCCCGTCCTCGCCTGGTCGGACGCGGACCGCTCGGTGCCCCGGCTGCAGCTGGCTGAACCTCGGGAGAACGCATGAGCACGTCGGCACACGGCAGTTGGCGGATCTTCCGCGGGGACGGCGTGGCCCGCCCGGTCACCATGCCTCCCGCGCCGCCCTGGCGGCGCTTCCGCACCGGCGGCCGCATGTCCGGGCCGCTGCCCTACCTGGTCGCTCCCGAGCACGCGGACGTGGTCAACGCGGCGCTGCACCTGCGCCGGCCGCTGCTGGTGACCGGCCCGGCGGGCACGGGCAAGTCGTCGCTGGCCCGGGCGGTGGCGCACGAGCTGAGCCTGGGCGAGCTGCTGCGCTGGCCGGTCAACAGCCGTTCCAGCGTGCAGGACGCGCTCTACCAGTACGACGCGATCGGCAGGCTGCGGGAGACCACGCTGAGCCGGGACCGGGGCGAGGCGGAGCCCGCGATCGGCACGTTCATCCGGCTCGGTCCGCTCGGCACGGCGCTCGCCCCGCAGGACACTCCGCGCGCGCTGCTGGTCGACGAGATGGACAAGGGGGACGTCGACCTGCCCAACGACCTCCTGACCGTGTTCGAGGAGGGGGTCTTCGAGATCCCCGAACTGGCCCGGCTGCCCGAGGAGATGGCCGATGTCGAGGTCCTGACCGCCGACCACCGGGCCTCGGTGACGGTGCGTCAGGGCCGGGTGGAGTGCACGGAGTTCCCGGTCGTCGTGATCACCAGCAATGGTGAGCGCGACTTCCCGCCCGCCTTCCTGCGCCGCTGCATCCGGCTCGCCCTGCCGATGCCGGACGAGGAACGGCTGCGGGCCATCGTCGCCGCCCACCTGGGACCGGAGATCCTGCCGGAGGTGGACGACCTGCTGCAGGCCTTCCTGCGCCGTCGCGCACCCGGTGAACTGGCCACCGACCAGCTGCTGAACGCCGTGTTCCTGCGCACCAACGGGGTGGACCTCGACGCCGACGGCCTCCTGGACGCGGTCCTGCACCAGCTCACGGGAACGGTCTGAGCGGTGCCGGGGGCGTGGCGGGACGGTGGTGCCGATCGCCTGGGCGCGCTGCTGGGTGTGCTCAAGGGCATCGGGTACGACCTCGATCCGCAGGAGGTGCTGGACGTGCTGTGGCTGGCCGGCCGGCTGCCGCGGGACGGACAGGAGCAGCCGCTGCCGCGGATGCTGCGCCGGACGGCAGTGCCCGCCCAGCCTCCACCACCGGGCCGGCCGGCGCCGGAGGCGGAACCCGAGGAGGAGCCGGAGGCGCCGCCGTCCGAACCCGATCTCCCTCCGCTGACCATGCCGGAGCTGCACGCGGCCCCGCTGCCGCCGACGCTGCCGGACCTGCCGGACCTGCCGACGGCGCTCCCGCGACCGGACCAGGGCCGGCCGGCGCTGCCGCTGCTCGTGCCGGAGGAGAAGGCACTGCGTGACGAGCTGGTCATCGGACGGGCGTTGCGCCCGCTGAAACGGAAGCGGCCGAGCCCCCGGCTGCGCGAGGTGGACGAGGCGGCGACGGCCGCCCAGCTCGCCGAGACCCGGCTGCCGGACGTGGTGCTGCGCCCTCGGCGGGAGCGCTGGCTGAACCTGGCCCTGGTGGTGGACGACGGTCTGTCGATGCTGCTCTGGCACCGGCTCACGGCCGAACTGCTGACGACCCTGCAGCGGGTCGGCGCCTTCCGGTCGATCCACGTACGCGGTATCGACACCCGCGCGCCGGGCGGACCCGTCCTGCGCGGGCATCCGTTCGACCCAAACAGCTCCGTGCTGTCCCCGTCGATGCTCGTCGACCCCTCCGGGCAGACGCTGGTCTTCGTCGTCAGCGACGGCATGGGCTCGGGGTGGCGCAGCGGCGCGGTGCACGACGTCCTGCTGGACTGGGCGGCGAACGGCCCGGTGGCGATCCTGCACACCCTGCCGGCCGCCCTGTGGGACGGCTCCGGCATCCAGGCCGACCGCTGGCAGGCCACGACCCGCCGGCCCGGCGGCGCCAACACGTCCTGGCGGGTCAGCGACCGCGTCCTGCCGATCGACTTCACCGGCCTGCCCGTCCCGGTGCTGCAGCCCACGGCCGAGTCCCTGCGCACCTGGACCGAGCTGCTGACGTCGCCGGGCACCACGGTCGAACTCCCGCTGCTGGCCCGCCCCCGCCGGCACGCCCCGGTCGCCTCCCGCCAGGTGGGCAGCCTGCAGTACTTCCGGGACGCGGCCTCCCCCGAGGCCTACCGGCTCGCCGCCCATCTGGCCGCGGTCTCCCCGCTGACCGTGCCGGTGATGCGGCTGGTGCAGTCAGCGGTGCCCTGGCAGGCCCGTACGACCCATCTGGCGGAGGTCTTCCTGGGCGGCCTGGTCCATCCCTACCCGGCGCCGGTGCCCGGCCCGCTCCCCGCCAAGCACCGCGTCTTCGACTTCACCGAGGACTGCAAGACCGCGCTGCTGGACGCCGTACCGAGCGGTGAACTCCTGCGCACCAGCCGTCGCATCGGGCGGCGCCTTGAGCAACTCGCGGGCCGCTCACCCGACTTCCCGGCCTGGCTCGCCCATCCCGAGGGCGTGGACCGGCTGCCCGCCGGCTCCGCGTCCTTCACCGCCGTGGAGCGGCGGCTGATGGCCCGATTCGGGGTGAGCGCCCCCGCTCCGGCGGCCCCCGAACCCCCGCCACGGGTGGTACGGCCCGCGGTGTGGAACGCGCTGACCCCGCAGGATCCGACCACGCTCGGCCCCTATGCGCTGCGCGGCCGCCGTCCCGGGCGCCGCACCATCGTCTACCTCGGCTACGCCCCGGTCGACGGTGAGGCCGCGCTGCGCACCGTTCGGCCCGAACTCCCGCCGTCCACCGCCCGCTTGCTGGACACCGAGGCGGAAGCCCTGCGCCGGATGGACGGCCGGTACGCTCCCGAGCTGCTGGGCACCGGCCAGGAGGGCCGGACCCGGTGGATCGCCGTACGGCTCTTCCCGTCGGCCGCCGGCTCGAACGCCCAGCCGCCCCGGCTGAGCGACCTGCTGGCCTACGTGGGCCCCGACCAGATGGGCGCCTTCGACCTGCTCACCAGTCTGCAGCTCGGATTCCACCTGGCCAGCGCGCTGAGCATCTGCCATCTCAACGAGCTGGTGCCCGCCGACCTGTCGGCGGACTCCGTGGTGGTGCTGGAGCGGACGGTGCTGCTCACCGGTCTGTCGGACTGCGCGATCGACGGCGAGTTCCAGGGAGCCGGCGCCCCGCCCACCAAGGCCGGCAACATCAGGGAGCTCGGCGAGCTCCTGCGGCTCGTCAGCAGCCGCCCCCGGGCCCCGCTGCCGGGACTGCCGGAGGGCATGCACCGCTGGTCGGGCGACACCTGGCAGCCCCTGCGGGACCTCGTCCTGCGCTGCCTGGACGCCGATCCGGGGGTGCGTCCCTCGGCGGGCGAGGTGGCGGACAAGCTGGCCCAGTACGTGGCGATCGCGGCGGCCATGCGGGGCGGGCGGACGGCGGGCGGAACCGGCGCACCCGTCGTGGCGCGCGAGCGCGTCGAGGCCCCCGACCTGATGCCGAGTCCGGTGCAGCCGGGGCCTCCGCCCGACGGAACACCGGTGCAGCCGGGGCTTCCGCCCGACGGAGGCCCGGCCGGGGCCACCTCCCCGCGCGGAGCCGTAGCCCCGTCCACCGCCGGATCCCCGGCCGGCTCGGACGCCTCGGGGCGGGCGGGCGCCCCCGCGACGGCACCCAGGCCGCCGTCCTTCGGTATCTTCGGCCGCGCCGAACGCGCCCACAGACTCGCCCTGGTCCGGCGCCCGCTGCGGCACAGCCGCCGTATCACTCTGGTCGGTGTGCAGCCCCACTCCGGGCGGGCCACGACGACCGTCGTCCTCGGCTCGCTCTTCGTCGCGCTGCGCGAACAGGCGGCGCTGGCCGTGGACGGGGCGCCCCACATCGGCGACCTGCACAGCCACCTGCCGCCCGGGGCCTCCTCGACCCCCCGCCGGCTGACCCGGCTCCCTCCGGACGCCCCGTACGAGGAGGTCCGCCGCCACACCGGCCGGCTGTACTCGGGCCTGGAGGTGCTGGCCCACCGCGCCCTGCGGGCCACGCCGAGCCCCGCCTACGCCGACGAGTACCGCCACATCCTGGCCCTGGTGGCCCGGCACTATCCGGTCGTGCTGATCGACTGGGCCTCGCGCCACTTCAGGGAGTCGGCGGACGTCGTGCTCGAGCACACCGATCAGCTGGTGGTGTGTTGCACGCCGGAGCACGGGGGCGCCCCCGTCCAGGAACTCCTCGACGATCTGCGCGGCCGGGGATGGGGGGCGCTCGCCGACGGCGCCGTGGTCAGCGTGACCCTCACCGTGGTCAACGAGTCCCCCGCCGCCGTCGCCCGGTCCACCCTGGCCGACCGGCACCGGGACCTGATCGTGGTCCCCTACGACTCCCATCTGTCGGCGCGGCGGCCGGTGGACCTGTCCCGGCTCAAACCCCGTACGGCCAACGCCTTCCTGGATCTCGCCGCGCTCGTGATGACGGACCCGGACGCGCCGGACGCCCGGGGCTGAGCCGGAGCCGCCGGCCGTCGAACGGGGTCAGCCGGTGACGTGCGTCCTGAACCGCTCCACCGTCTCCGCCAGCACCTCCCGCCCGTCCCGCGCCCACAGCCCCTCGTTGAACAGCTCGACCTCGATCGGCCCGAAGTAGCCCGCCGCCTCCACGTAGCCCTTCCACTCGCGCAGGTCGATCGCGCCGTCGCCGAGCTGGCCGCGCCCGTTGAGGACGCCCTCGGGCAGGGGGGTGGTCCAGTCGGCGAGCTGGAAGGTGTGGATGCGGCCGGCCGCGCCCGCCCGGGCGATCTGGGCGGGGGCCCGGTCGTCCCACCAGATGTGGTAGGTGTCCACGGCCACGCCCACCTGGTGCGCGGGGAAGCGCTCGGCGAGGTCGAGGGCCTGGGCGAGGGTGGAGACCACGCAGCGGTCGGACGCGTACATGGGGTGCAGGGGTTCGATGGCGAGGCGCACGCCGTGTCCGTCGGCGTACGGCGCCAGTTCCGCGAGCGCGTCCGCGATGCGCTCGCGGGCCGCCCGCAGGTCCTTGGAGCCGGGCGGGAGGCCTCCCGAGACCAGGACCAGGACCTCCGTGCCGAGCGTCGCCGCCTCCTCGATCGCGCGGCGGTTGTCGGCCAGGGCGGCCGCACGCGCCTCGGGGGCGATCGCCGTGAAGAAGCCGCCCCGGCACAGGGTCGTCACCGTCAGACCCGCGTCACGGACCAGCTTGGCGGTCGCCTCGACGCCGTACGACCGGACCGGCTCGCGCCACAGGCCCACCCCGGGCACACCCAACCGCACGCACGTCTCGGCCAGTTCGGGCGGCGACAGCTGCTTGACCGTCATCTGGTTGATGGAGAAGCGGGCGAGATCGGCGCTCATTGGTTCACCCCGTACACGGACAGCAGGTTCTTCATCCGCTCTTCGGCCCGCTTCGGGTCCGGGAACAGGCCCAGTCGGTCCGCGAGTTCGTAGGCGCGGGCGAAATGGGGGAGGGAGCGGGCCGACTGCAGGCCGCCGACCATCGTGAAGTGGGTCTGGTGACCCGCGAGCCAGGCCAGGAAGACGACTCCCGTCTTGTAGAAGCGGGTCGGTGCCCGGAAGAGGTGGCGGGAGAGGTCGACGGTGGGGTCGAGCAGGGCGCGGAAGCCCGCCGTGTCGCCCGTGTCCAGCACCCGTACGGCCTCCGCCGCCAGCGGGGCCAGCGGGTCGAAGATGCCGAGCAGGGCGTGGCTGAAGCCCTGGTCGTCGCCCGCGATCAGCTCGGGGTAGTGGAAGTCGTCGCCGGTGTAGCAGCGGACGCCGCCGGGGAGCCGGCGGCGCAGATCGACCTCGCGCCGGGCGTCCAGCAGGGAGACCTTGATGCCGTCGACCTTGTCGGGGCGGGCGGAGATCACCTGCAGGACCGTGCCCGTCGCCGCATCGAGGTCGGACGACCCCCAGTAGCCCTTCAGCGCGGGGTCGAACATCGGGCCCAGCCAGTGCACGATCACCGGCCCGGCGGCCTGGCGCAGGAGATGGCCGTAGATCTCCAGGTAGTCCTCGGGGCCGGATGCCGTGGCGGCCAGGGCCCGGGAGGCCATGAGGACGGCCTGGGCGCCCGCGTCCTCCACGAGCGCGAGCTGTTCCTCGTAGGCCGCGCGGATCTCGGCCAGGGTGCCGCCGGTGATCTGGTCGGTGCCGACACCGCAGGCGATGCGGCCGCCCACGCTCCGGGCCTCCGCGGCCGACCGGCGGATCAGCTCGGCGGCACCCGCCCAGTCCAGGCCCATTCCGCGCTGAGCGGTGTCCATCGCCTCGGCGACGCCGAGACCGTGGGACCACAGGTGGCGGCGGAAGGCGAGCGTGGCGTCCCAGTCGACGGCGGCCGGCGAGTCGGGGGTCGTGTCCGCCAACGGGTCGGCCACGACGTGCGCCGCCGAGAAGACCGTACGGGAGGTGAAGGGGGTGCCGGGGGTGAGGGCCCGCGGTTCGGTCCGGGGCTCGTACGTCCGCAGGCCGCCCTCGGCGTCCGGGAGTTGGAGGGTCACGGCGCGATCTCCGGTACGTCGATGCGGCGGCCCTCGGCCGAGGACCTCAGGCCCAGCTCGGCGAGCTGGACGCCACGGGCGCCGGCCAGGAGGTCCCAGTGGTACGGCGCGTCGGCGTAGACGTGCTTGAGGAACAGCTCCCACTGGGCCTTGAAACCGTTGCCGAACTCGGCGTTGTCCGGGACCTCCTGCCACTGGTCGCGGAAGACCTCGGTGGCGGGGATGTCCGGGTTCCAGACGGGCTTGGGGGTGGCCGAGCGGTGCTGGGCGCGGCACGTGCGCAGGCCCGCGACGGCGGAGCCCTCGGTGCCGTCGACCTGGAACTCGACCAGTTCGTCGCGGTTGACGCGGACGGCCCAGGAGGAGTTGATCTGGGCGATCGCACCGCCCTCGAGTTCGAAGATGCCGTAGGCGGCGTCGTCGGCGGTGGCGTCGTAGGGCTTGCCGTGTTCGTCCCAGCGCTGCGGGATGTGGGTGGTGGCCAGGGCCTGGACGGACGTCACCCGGCCGAACAGTTCGTGGAGCACGTATTCCCAGTGCGGGAACATGTCGACGACGATGCCTCCGCCGTCCTCGGCGCGGTAGTTCCAGGAGGGGCGCTGGGCCGGCTGCCAGTCGCCCTCGAAGACCCAGTAGCCGAACTCGCCCCGGACGGACAGGATCCGGCCGAAGAAGCCACCGTCGGTGAGGCGCTTCAGCTTGAGCAGGCCGGGGAGGAAGATCTTGTCCTGTACGACGCCGTGCCTGATGCCCGTGTCGTGCGCGAGCCGGGCGAGTTCGAGTGCCCCCTCCAGGCCCGTGGCCGTGGGCTTCTCGGTGTAGACGTGCTTGCCGGCCGCGATCGCCTTCTTGATCGACTCCTCGCGGGCCGAGGTGACCTGGGAGTCGAAGTAGAGGTCCACGCTCGGGTCGGCGAGGACGGCGTCCACGTCGGTGGAGACGTGCTCCAGGCCGTGCCGGCCGGCGATCTCCCTGAGGGCGTGCTCGCGGCGGCCGAGCAGGATCGGCTCCGGCCACAGCACGGTGCCGTCGCCGAGCTCGAGGCCGCCCTGCTCGCGCAGGGCGAGGATCGACCGGACGAGGTGCTGGCGGTAGCCCATGCGCCCGGTCACGCCGTTCATGGCGATACGCGCCGTCTTGCGTGTCACGTCGGTCCCCCTCGTGGGCGCCGTGCGCCCCGATCAGCATCAGCGTCGCCATCAGCGGCAGCACGTGCAGCAAGCGCTTTCTAACCGCTGAGAAGCTAGCCCCTAACGGTGGTCCGTACAAGACCGTGTCCCCTTCGAGTTGTTCGAGGGGGCGAACAACTCGGGAGGTTGGCCTTAAGGTCTGCTCGACGCCGCACGGAACCGTGACCGTGCCCGGCCTGTCTACGAGGACGTACGAGGACCCATGCGCGACCAAACGCGTGATCTGATGCGCGACCGGAGGACGACGAGATGACGGTGACCCTGGCGGATGTGGCGGCCCGCGCACAGGTCTCCCCCGCGACGGTGTCGCGCGTGCTGAACGGCAACTACCCGGTGGCCGCCTCCACACGCGAGCGGGTGCTGCGGGCGGTCGACGAACTGGACTACGTCCTCAACGGCCCGGCCAGCGCGCTCGCCGCGGCCACCTCCGACCTCGTCGGCATCCTCGTCAACGACATCGCGGACCCCTTCTTCGGGATCATGGCGAGCGCGATCCAGGCGGAGATCGGGGGTCCGGGCGGCCGGGCGGGCGGTGAGCGTCTGGCGGTCGTCTGCAACACGGGCGGCTCGCCGGAGCGCGAGCTGACGTATCTCACCCTGCTGCAGCGGCAACGGGCCGCGGCCGTGGTGCTGACCGGCGGGGCCGTGGAGAACGCGCCGCACGCGGCGGCGGTGTCGGCGAAGCTGCGGAAGCTGGCGGAGGCGGGCACCCGGGTGGTGCTGTGCGGGCGGCCGCCGGCGCCGGACACCGAGGCCATCGCACTGACCTTCGACAACCGCGGCGGCGCTCGCGCACTGACGGACCACCTCATCGGCCTCGGCCACCGCCGGCTCGGCTACATCGCGGGCCCCGAGGAGCGCACCACCACCCGGCACCGCCTCGAGGGCCACCGCGCCGCGCTGGCCGCGGCCGGCATCGAGGAGGACCCGAAGTGGACGGTGTACGGCCGCTACGACCGCCGGTCCGGCTACGAGGCCACACTGGAACTGCTGCGCCGGGACCCGTCGCTGACGGCGATCGTGGCCGCGAACGACTCCCTCGCCGTCGGCGCCTGCGCCGCCCTGCGCGAGTCCGGCCTGCGCATCCCTCAGGACGTGTCGGTGGCGGGCTTCGACGACCTGCCCTTCAGCATCGACGCGGTGCCGTCCCTGACGACGGTGCGGCTGCCGCTGTCGGAGGCGGGCGCCCGGGCGGGCCGCATCGCCATGGGACGGGAGGAGCCGCCGCCCGGAGGGATCGCTTCGGTGCGGGGGGAGTTGATGGTGCGGGGATCGTCGGGGGTGCCGCGCGGCTGAGCCCAGAGGTTGCCGGGCGGTGATTGACGCACCCCTCGAGGACAGGGCACCCTGCCCGTCCTGCGGGGCCGGCGCCCGGCGGCACGGCGTACAGGTGCCGCTGGACGACGGCTCACTGCGGTGGGACACCGAAACGGCCTGCCGGGCCTGCGGGCATGGAACGGCCGCGTGCGGCAGGGAGATGCCGGCCAAAGATGCGCGAGCGGATGCTCGCCGAGCACGGCCGGACCGTCCTGCGGCTGGGCGGCCCGGCACAGCGACTGACCGTCATGCGGGTGCTCCGGGAGCGACTCGGCGCCGGACCGACGGAGGTCCGGGCCCTCTGGGAGCAGGTGGCGGCCGGAGAGTACGGCGGGACCCTTCCGGAGACGGAGCTGCTCGCACCCAGGCTGCGCGCCGCGGGGGTCGACGCCGTCGCCGTGCGGGCATAGCCTCGGCATCACGGTATCTCTGACTGAGTCAAGCATCCGGGAGCGAGCATGACCGTCCAGGACGTCCGTGCCTTCAACCGCTTCTACACCGGCGTCATCGGCGCCCTCGACTACGGCCGCCACCTGTACGCGCCGTACACCCTCACCGAGTCCCGCGTCCTGTACGAGCTCGCGCACGCCCGGCAGCTGGACGCGGCCGACCTGCGCGCACAACTCGCCCTGGACGCGGGGTACCTGAGCCGCATCCTGAACAGGTTCGAGGACGCGGGGCTGATCGAGCGCGGGCCGTCCGAGACGGATCCGCGCCGCAGGAGCGTCACCCTCACCGCGCGCGGGCGCGAGGCCGCCGGGCTGCTGGACGACCGGGCGCGCGAGACGGTCGGGGCGCTGCTGGACACCGTGGCCCCGCAGGACCGGCCGCGGCTGGCGGAGGCGATGTCGACCATCCGGGGCATCCTCGGGGACGCGCGGGCGCAAGGGTCCGGGGAGGTCGTCCTGCGCGAGCCGCGCCTGGGCGACCTCGGCTGGATCGTGCAGCGCAACGCCGCCCTCTACGCGGCCGAGTACGGCTGGAACGCGGACTACGAGGGCCTGGTGGCGAGGATCGTCGCCGACTTCGCCGAGGACCACGACCCGCATCTGGAGCGGGTGTGGATCGCCGAGCTGGACGGCCGGCCGGTGGGCTGCGTGATGTGCGTGCGGGACGACGTCCCGGCCACCGCCCGGCTGCGGCTGCTCCTCGTCGAGCCCGAGGCGCGCGGCCGCGGCACCGGCGACCGGCTGGTGCGGGCCGTCATCGACTTCGCGCGCGGCGTCGGCTACCGCGACCTGGTGCTCTGGACCAACGACGTGCTCAGTAGCGCCCGCCACCTCTACCAGCGGCACGGCTTCGGGCTCGTGGCCGAGAAGCCGCACCGTTCCTTCGGCAGGGATCTGGTCGGCCAGGACTGGCGGTTGGATCTGCACGGATCGGGCATGTGACGAGTAGGGTCCGGGACATGAAGCTGGCGTTCTCCACTCTCGGTGTCCCCGGCCTGCCCGTGCCTGAGGTCCTGGCGCTCGCGACCGCGCACGGCTACCACGGCGTCGAACTGCGCGCCCATCCGGAGGAGCCGGTGCACCCGGGCCTCACCGCCGCCGAGCGCGCCGAGACGGCCGCGCTGTTCAAGGCGGCCGGGGTCGAGGTGCTGGGTCTGGCCGGGTACGCGCGTGTCGCCGCGCCCGGGGACGACGCGCCCGTCGTCGACGAGATCCGCGGACTCCTCCAGTTGGCGCACGACCTGGGTGCTCCCTTCGTCCGGGTGTTGCCCGGCGCCGACCCGGACCGCCCCCGCGAGGAGTCCGACGCCGTCGCCGCCCGGCGACTGGGCACCGCCGCCGAGGACGCCGCCGCGCTCGGTGTCCGGATCCTGCTGGAGACCCACGACTCGCACCGCACCGGCGCCGACGTGATCCGCGTCCTCGGCCCGGTCGGCCACCGGCAGGTGGGGGCGCTGTGGGACGTGATGCACACCTGGCTGGGCGGCGAGCAGCCCTCGGACAGCTATGCCGCCCTCGCCCCGCACCTCGGCTACGTCCAGGTCAAGGACATCACCTCGGCCGAGGACACCACTCCGCTCCCGCTCGGGGCGGGTGTCCTGCCCCTGACCGAGTGCGTGGACGTCCTCTGCCGGCACGGCTGGGACGGCTGGCTGTGCTGGGAGTACGAGAAGCGCTGGCACGAGTCGGCCGCCCCGCTCCCGGAGCTGCTGGGCGAGGGCCGCGACCACCTCGTACGACTGCTCGGCGAGGCCGCCTAGGCGTAGCCGGCACGTACCGGGTAATTCGCTGGCCGGAGCCGAGGCGAGCGGGCTAGCCTCCCCCGGTGATCCAGCAGCCCGCTCCGCGCGCCCTCCCCTGCTCCCGTTCCCTTTCATGAGCCTCACCCGCTCGCTCATCGACGTGCGGCCGCTGCGCACCTCACCCGTCTTCCGGCGGCTGCTGATCGGGCGGACCGTGTCCGTGCTTGGCGGGTTCATGACCATGGTGACGGTCATGTACCAGGTGTGGGACATGACCCGCAGCACGGCGTGGACCGGCGCGGTCGGTCTTGCGCAGGCGCTGCCGCTGGTGGCGTTCGGGCTGTTCGCGGGTGCCTGGGTGGATCGTGCGGACCGGCGCCGGATCTACCTGGCGGCCACCGTGGGCCAAGCCGTCTGCTCGCTGCTGCTGGCCGTGCAGGGCTTCAGCGGGCATGTCCCGGTGGCGGCCGTACTGGCGCTGGTCGCCGTGCAGTCGGCGTTCGGCGCGCTCGCCGCCCCGGCGGCCGGGGTGTTCGTACCGCGTCTGCTGCCCAAGGACCAGGTGGCCGCCGGTCTTGCCCTGAACCAGATCACCGGCCAGTCGATGATGCTCCTCGGCCCCGCACTGGCCGGTGTGCTGCTGGGCTGGCTGGGCGTCGGCACCTGCTACCTGCTGGACGCCCTCAGCTTCTGTGTCGCCTTCTACGGCGCCTTCGGGCTGCCCGCGCTGCGTCCGAAGGGCGAGCCGTCGCGAGCAGGTGTGCACGGGGTGCTGGACGGACTGCGGTTCCTGGCCGGCCACCGGGGGGTGCGGGGCGCGCTGATCACCGACCTGGCCGCCACCGTGCTGTCCTTCCCGGCCAGCCTCTTCCCGCTGGTCAACGCCGAGCGCTTCGGCGACGACCCGCGGACCCTCGGCCTGTTCCTGTCGGCCCTGGCCGTGGGCGGGATCGCCGCGACGGCCCTGTCCGGCTCGCTGACCCGGCTGGGCCGGCCGGGCACGGTGATGCTGTGCACCTCCGCCACCTGGGGCGCGGCCCTGGTCGGCTTCGGCCTGTCGACCGACCCCTGGATCGGCCTCGCCCTGCTCACCGTCGCGGGGGCGGCGGACGCCACCTCGGTCGTCTCCCGCTCCACGATCGTGCAGACCCGCACCCCGGACGCGCTGCTCGGCCGGGTCACGGCGGCCGAGCAGATCGTCGGCCAGGCGGGCCCCAGCCTCGGCAACGTGCGGGGCGGCCTGGTCGCCGGCTGGACGTCGGGTGCGACATCGCTGATCACGGGCGGTCTGATGTGCGTCCTGGCGGTGGCGGCGGTCGCGGCGACGACACCCGAACTGCGGGACGGGGCCACGGGGCTGCCGGACGGGACCGCCGGGACACCGACGACGCCGTGACCGGGCTTGCGGACGGTGCTGCCGCGCCGGCCGGGGCGTGTGCCGGGGCGTGTTCACCGCGCCGGACGGACCGCGCCCCGGGACGGGTTCACCGAGCCGGACACGCTCTGAGCGGCGTCGAACCGGCAGGCACCAGTCGAGGACGGCCGGCAGGCGGGGAGGCAGCCCCGAAGTACCCAAGCTGCTGCTGACCTTCGAGGGCTCGCCGACCCTGCTGATCGGCCCGGAGACGGCCGACTGGTGCGCCACCCACCTGGCGGGCCTGGAGACGGTCCACTGCGGCCCGGCCGGCCACCACGCCACGGAGGACCGCCCGGCCGAGATCGCCGCGGCCGTCTCCGCCTGGGCGGACCGGCACGGGCTGCGCTGAGTTCCCGGGAACCCGATGGCGCCGAAGGCCGTCCAACGCTCAGGCTGCCGGACGAGTCCCGTGGTGCGGTGTCGGCCCTCGCCTCTGGCCGCGAACGCCGACGCACCCTCTCCGCCGCATCACGGCCGACAGCCCACCGCCATCGGCGCGCCCCCCTCCCTTGCGCCGGTGGCGGCCCCATCCTGGCTTACTGTGCATTGTCTTGACGGAAAGAAACTTCCCGGATATTGGTGACTCCTCGGAAGTTTCCTTCAGCGGTTCTCCTCTGGAAGGAGCGCACGTGCACGACAGCAGCACGGGAAGCACGGGAAACACCGCACGGCCGTCCAGACGGACCGTCCTCGCCGCCACCGCGGGTCTGACCGCCGCGCTGACCGTACCGGCCGCGGCCGCCCAGGCCGCCACTCCCGACACCCGCGGACTCCACGCCCTGATCTCCCGGATGACCCTGGAGGAGAAGGTCGGCCAGCTCTTCGTGATGCGGGTCTACGGCCACTCCGCCACCGACCCCGACCAGGCCGACATCGACGCCAACCTCAAGGAGATCGGGGTCCGCACGGCCGCCGAGCTGATCGCGAAGTACCGGGTCGGCGGGATCATCTACTTCACCTGGGCGCACAACACCCGCGATCCCCACCAGATCGCGGACCTGTCCAACGGCATCCAGAAGGCCTCCCTGGAGCAGCCCCGCGGCCTGCCGGTGCTCATCGCCACCGACCAGGAGCACGGCATAGTGTGCAGAGTGGGCAGGCCGGCCACGCTGTTCCCGGGCGCCATGGCGATCGGTGCGGGCGGCTCCCGGTCCGACGCCCGCGCCCTGGGCCGCATCTCCGGCGCCGAACTGCGCGCGATGGGCATCAACCAGGACTACTCGCCCGACGCCGACGTGAACGTCAATCCGGCCAACCCGGTGATCGGCGTACGGTCCTTCGGTGCCGACCCGGCCGCGGTCGCGGCCCTGGTGGCTGCCGAGGTGAAAGGCTATCAGGCGTCCCGGGTCGCGGCGACCGCCAAGCACTTCCCGGGGCACGGCGACACCGCCGTCGACAGCCACACCGGCTTCCCCGTCATCACCCACAGCCGGGACCTGTGGGAGCGGCTGGACGCGGTGCCCTTCCGGGCCGCCATCGAGGCGGGCATCGACTCGATCATGACCGCCCACATCCAGTTCCCGGCCCTGGACGACTCCGGCGACCCGGCGACGCTTTCCCGTCCGATCCTCACCGGCATCCTGCGCGGCGAACTCGGCTACGACGGGGTCGTGGTCACGGACTCGCTCGGCATGGAGGGCGTGCGCACCAAGTACGGCGACGACCGGGTGCCGGTGCTGGCCCTGAAGGCGGGTGTCGACCAGCTGCTCAACCCGCCGTCGATCGACGTGGCGTGGCGCGCGGTCCTCAAGGCCGTCCAGGACGGCGAGCTGACCGAGGCCCGCCTGGACCAATCCATCCTGCGGATCCTGCGGCTCAAGGCGCGGCTCGGGCTCCTCGACCGGACCCACGTCACCCACTCCGGCGTCGACCGGACGGTCGGCACCGGGGCCCACCTGGCCGTCGCCGACCGTATCGCCGAGCGGACCACGACCCTGCTGGTCAACGAGGGTGGCGTCCTCCCGCTCGACAGCAGCACCGCGCCCAGGATCCTGGTCGTCGGGGCCGACCCCGCCTCCCCGTCCGGCACCACCGGCCCGCCCACCGGCGTCCTGGCCACCGCCCTCACCGAACTGGGTTTCACGGCCACGGCCCTGCCCACCGGCACCGCACCCTCGGCGGCGGCCGTCGCGAAGGCGGTGGCGGCGGCGCAGGACGCGGACGCGGTGGTCGTCGGGACGTACAACGTGACGGCGGGCAGCGCCCAGCGCACCCTGGTCGAGCGGCTGCTCGCCACCGGCAGACCGGTGGTGGTGATCGCCATCAGGAACCCCTACGACGTGGCCCAGCTCACCTCGGTGAAGGCCTGCCTGGCGTCCTATTCGTGGACCGACGTCGAACTGCGCGCCGCCGCACGGGTGATCGCGGGCCGGGTGGCCCCGCGCGGAAGGCTCCCGGTGCCGGTGCAGCGGGCGGACGATCCGGCACAGGTGCTGTACCCCCTCGGTCACGGGCTGACGTACTAGACGTACGTCACACACCGGACACAACGTCCTCAAAGGGCGGAAAACCTCCCGCATGTCTGGCGTGGCCCTGCCGCCGGGGGTCACGCTGGACGGGGGTGTCTGGGGGAATGCGATGCGCGGGAAAGGTGCCGTGGGCACGGCGTACCGGCTGCTGCCGGCCACCCCTGCCCTCGCCCTGGCCACCCTGGCCGCCCTGCTCACCGGCTGCCAGGGCCCGGCGGACGCCCCGGTGGGCAACGCCCGGCCGATCTCCGGCTACGGCGCCCAGTTCCTCGCGGTCGGCGAGTGCAGCTCCTTCGGGACCACCAGCTTCACCGAGGTGCCCTGCGCGGGCGAGCGGGCGGCCGCCCGGGTCGTCGCCCGCTACGACGGCACGGTCACCGACGGCCCGCCGTGCCCGCCGACCACCGACTTCGTCCTGCACATCAGCGAACAGCGGCCGGAGGGCGACGAGGACGGCGACGGCGCGATCCCCCGGGGCTACGCCTGCATGCGCAACCTCGAACCCCCGCACCCCGGCGACCCGGGCGGCGGAGGCGGCCCCCGCACGATCCCCGGCGACTGCGTGTACGACTCGGGCGACGGCCAGGTACGGGAGACGGCCTGCGACGGTTCGGGCCGCCGGAAACCGCGCTACAAGATCACGACAGCGGTCACCGTCCGGTCCGCCTGCCCCGCGCCGACGGTCCTCTACGTCCAACTGGGCGGGAAGCGACCGGTGGGCTGCGCCCGCCCGATGTGACACCTCCTGCGTAGGGCCCGCTCCCGTCGGCCGGCCCCGGTCCGCCCGGCCCACTGACAGCCACGACGGCGGAGTCCGGAAGGGGGACCCCGCCGTCGGCGGTTACCGGAGCGGCGTCAGGGACGCAGCCCCGGTTCCCTCTCCACGTCCCGCGCGTCCAGCCTCGCGTCAGGGCGGGCCAACGGCTTGGCCGCGGACGGGTTCTGCTGGACCGCGGCGGACGCGACGCCCGCCCACTGCAGGATCCGCGCGGTCGCCAGCGCCTTCTCGTCGGCGACCAGGGCCGCCACGTTCGCACCGTGGTTCAGGCCGGGCGCCGTGAAGACGTACGAGTCGCGGGCGCCCGCGCCGAGGCGGAAGCGTTCCGAGCCCCAGGGGTCGTTCTGGCCGTACACGAAGAGCATGTGGGTGGCGTGGTGGCGGACCCATGTGTCGACGTCCCGCATCGCTCCCGGCCGGAAGCGCATCGGGATGGAGCGGGGCACGAAGTTGCGCGGCGGCTGGTAGCCGTAGCGGATCAACTTGCGCTCGATGTACGGGAAGTGGATGGTGGGCGCGCCCAGCTGGGTGCCCGCCTGGTAGTAGTACGGCGTGTACTGCGAAAGGCCCTGGTCAGTGTAGGCGGAGAACCCCGAGAGGGTGTCGACCGAGTCCCAGATCGCCTCGTCCGTCGCCGTCGCCGCGTCCGCCGGGACGGAATCGCAGTCCTTCAGCAGGCTGTACTGCCAAAAGCCCCAGACATAGTCGAGGACGACCGCCTCGTAGGCCTTGTCCAGGCCGCCGATGGTGTCGAAGGTGTAGCCGTTGTCGGCGGCGTACTGGGCATACTTCCTCTCCAGCGGCTCACGGCGCACCAGCGCCTCCCGCTGCACGGCGTTCAGGCGGTCGCGGCACTCCTTGGTGCCGACGCGGGTGAAGAAGCGGTCGTAGGCCGAGTCCTCGTCGTTCACGACGTCGTTGGGGGCGACGTAGGCCACCACGCCGTCCATGTCGTGCGGGTAGAAGCGCTCGTAGTAGGTGGCCGTCATGCCGCCCTTGGAGCCGCCGGTCGCCAGCCAGTTGGCGGAGTAGACCGGCTTCAGGGCCTCGTAGAGGCGGTGCTGGTCGCTCGCCGCCTGCCAGATGTCCAGCTTGGACCAGTCGGCCGGGTCGGGGCGGGAGGGTGTGAAGAAGCGGTACTCCAGGGAGACCTGGTTGCCGTCCACGATCTGGGTGGGCTCGCGGCGGGACGGGGTCGTGGAGACGTTGTAGCCGCTGGTGTAGAAGACCGTCGGGCGGCTCACGTCCTTGTGCAGCACCGTGATGCGCTGCTGGAAGGTCCCGCGGTCCGGGTGCCGGTGGTCGATCGGCTGGGTGTAGGTCAGGACGAAGTACCGGTAGCCGGGGTACGGCTTCTCCTGGACCAGGCTCATGCCGGGTATCGCCAGGAGCCGGTCCTTGATGTCGGTGGGCCCGGACTGTGCGGCGGTGGCCGCCCCCGCTGTGCTCAGCGTGCCTATGAGCACCGTGAGCGCCAGCAGCCATCTGAGCGCCTTGCGCATGCGCACTCTCCCCTGTGAGACAGATGTCCGCCGGAAGCTAGCGGAGCAACTGCCGTGACACCAGAGGGTGTTGCGCGATATGCGCGGTTGTGCGGATTACGCGGTCAGCACAGGATCCAGCCGGAGCTGACCGAGTCGTTGTTCACCGAGCCCTTCACCCACACACAGCGCTGGCCGGCGTGGACGGTCACCGGGCCGGCGTGGTGCTTGTACCTGCCCCTGTCCACGACCGGCCGGTTGCCGCGGGCCTGGACGCTGACCGACATCACGCGCTTGACGCCGGGTTTCCTGGCGACGGTGACGGCGCAGACGTAGCCGTTGCGCTTGTAGACGTGCACGACGCCGGCGCCGAAGGGAAGGGTCCGCACCTCGCGCCCGGCGCAGGCGCCGTCGGTCGCCGCCGTGGCGGTGCCGGGTACCGCGAGAGCGAGCGCGCCGGAGGCGGCCAGCACGGCCGCGCCGAGCGCCAGGCGCCTGCGTATCGCACCACTGTCCACTGTCGTCCTCCCCGTACCGCCGTCACACGCCACCGATGACCGTACTGATGTACGGACGCGCGACATCTGTCGGATGGTTGCACGACCGTCAGGAGCATGTTTCGGCCACCCCAGGACAGCGCGCTCAGCGGGACACGCCCACCGGCTCCTCCGGTTCCGACTGGCCGACGAAGGTGCGCCACAGCTCGGCGTACCGACCGCCGCGGGCCAGGAGTTCCTCGTGCGTGCCGTCCTCCGCCACCCGGCCGTGGTCCATGACCACCACCCGGTCCGCGCGGGCGGCCGTGGTCAGCCGGTGGGCGACCACCAGCGTGGTACGGCGGCCCGCCAGACGGTCGGTGGCCTGGTTGACCTGGGCCTCCGTGGCCAGGTCCAGGGCGGCCGTGGCCTCGTCGAGCAGGAGGATGTCCGGGTCGACGAGTTCGGCGCGGGCGAGCGCGATCAGCTGGCGCTGGCCGGCCGAGAGGTTGCGGCCGCGCTCGGCGACCTCGTGGAGGTAACCGCCGTCGAGGGTGGCGATCATCTCGTGCGCGCCGACCGCCCGCGCCGCCGCCTCGACCTCGGCGTCGGTGGCCTCGGGGCGGCCGTAGGCGATGGCGTCACGGACGGTGCCCTGGAAGAGGTACGCCTCCTGCGGGACGACGCCGAGGCGGTGGCGGTAGGACGTCAGGTCCAGCGTGCGCAGCTCCGCGCCGTCGACCGTGACCCGTCCGGAGGTGGGGTCGTAGAACCGGGCCACCAGCTTGACCAGGGTCGACTTGCCGGCGCCCGTCTCGCCGACGAAGGCCACCGTCTGCCCGGCCGGGATCGTCAGGTCGATGCCGGTCAGCGCCGCGTCGGCCCCCTCGGCGCCGCCGTACGCGAAGTGCACGTCCTCGAAGGCGATGTCGCCGCGCAGGGAAAGGACTTCGAGGGGTTCGTCGGCCGACCTGGTCGAGGTCGGTTCGCGCAGCAGTTCCTGGATGCGGCCCAGCGAGACCGTGGCCTGCTGGTAGCCGTCGAAGACCTGCGAGAGCTGCTGGACCGGGGCGAAGAACAGGTCGATGTAGAGGAGGTACGCGACCAGGGCGCCCGTCGTCAGGGTGGCGGCCTCTATCCGGCCCGCGCCCGCGATCAGTACGGCCGCCGCCGCCACCGACGACAGCAGTTGCACGAAGGGGAAGTACACGGATATCAGCCACTGGCCGCGGATGCGGGCGCGCCGGTAGCTGTCGCTGCGCTCGGCGAACCGCCGCCCGCCGTCCCGCTCGCGCCGGAATGCCTGCACGATCCTGAGCCCGGCCACCGACTCCTGCAGGTCGGCGTTCACCGCCGACACCCGCTCACGGGCGAGTTCGTACGCCCTCACGCTCGCCCGGCGGAAGAAGAAGGTGGCGATGATCAGCGGGGGCAGGGTGGCGAAGACGACCAGGGCGAGCTGGACGTCGATGACCAGCAGGACGACCATGATGCCGAAGAACGTGACGACCGAGACGAACGCCGTGACCAGTCCGGTCTGCAGGAAGGTGGAGAGCGCGTCGACGTCCGTCGTCATCCGCGTCATGATCCGGCCGGTCAGCTCGCGCTCGTAGTAGTCGAGGCCGAGCCGCTGCAGCTGGGCGAAGATCTTCAGCCGCAGCGCGTACAGGACCCGTTCGCCGGTGCGGCCGGTCATCCGGGTCTCGCCGATCTGCGCGCCCCACTGCACGAGCACGGTGAGCAGGCCCAGCAGCGACGCCGCCCACACGGCACCCAGGGCCATCCTGGAGACGCCCTGGTCGATGCCGTGCCGGATCAGCACCGGCAGCAGCAGACCCGCGCCCGCGTCCACGGCGACCAGCAGCAGGCTGACCAGCAGGGGCAGCCCGAAGCCGTGGAGGAGACGGCGCAGGCCGTACGACTCCTCGGCGCGGACCGCGCGGGCCTCGTCGACGTCCGGGGTGTCGGTGGCCGGGGGCAGCGCCTCGACCTGGGCGAGCAGTTCGGGGGTGGCCGGGGTGCCGGACATCGCCTGGTCCTTGGGCTCGCGGTCGCCGGTCCACAGCCTGGGGGTCACCCCGCGCTCGGCGTCGAACTCGGCGTCCAGCTCCTCGCGGACGGAGGTGTCCTCCTGCGGCTCGGCCGGCAGGCCATGGCCCGGGGAGACCCCGCCCAGTTCGTCCGGGTCGGTCAGCAGGCGGCGGTACAGGGCGGAGCGCTCCTGGAGCTCGTCGTGCGTGCCCAGGTCGGCCAGTCGGCCGCGGTCCAGTACGGCGATGCGGTCGGCGAGGTTGAGGGTGGAGCGGCGGTGCGCGATGAGCAGGGTCGTGCGGCCCTGCATGACGTGCTTCAGCGCCTCGTGGATCTCGTGCTCCACGCGGGCGTCCACCGCCGAGGTCGCGTCGTCGAGGACCAGCAGGCGCGGGTCGGTGAGCAGGGCCCGGGCGAGCGCGATGCGCTGGCGCTGGCCGCCGGAGAGGGTCAGGCCGTGCTCGCCGACCTTGGTGTCGTAGCCCTGGGGCAGTTCCGCGATGAAACGGTCCGCCTGGGCGGCGAGGGCGGCGGCCTCGATCTCCTCCTGGGTGGCGTCCGGGCGCCCGTAGGCGATGTTGTTGCGGACGGTGTCCGAGAAGAGGAACGAATCCTCGGGGACCAGGCCGATCGCGGCCCGCAGGGAGTCCAGGGTCAGCTCGCGCACGTCGTGGCCGCCGATCAGGACGGCGCCGTGGGTGACGTCGTAGAAGCGCGGGAGGAGCAGGGAGACGGTGGACTTGCCGGAGCCGGAGGAGCCGACGACGGCGAGGGTCTCGCCCGGGCGGATCTCGAAGCTGAGCCCGTCCAGAACCTTGCGGTCGTGGTCGTACCCGAAGGACACGTCGTCGAACTCGACGGTGGCGGGTGCGCCGGCCGGGAGGGTCTTGGTGCCGTCCCTCAGGGTCGGCTCGGTGTCGATCAGCTCCAGGACGCGCTCGGTGCCGGCGCGGGCCTGCTGGCCGACGGTGAGGACGACGGCGAGCATGCGGACCGGGCCGACCAGCTGGGCGAGATAGGTGGAGAAGGCGACGAAGGTGCCGAGCGTGATGTGGCCGCCCACGGCCAGCCAGCCGCCGAGCGCCAGCATGGCGACCTGGCCGAGGGCGGGGACCGCCTGCAGGGCCGGGGTGTACTTGCTGTTCAGCCGGATCGTGCGCAGCCGCCCCGCGAACAGCCGGCGGCCGACCTCCCGCAGCTTCCCGGTCTCCTGCTCCTCCTGCCCGAACCCCTTCACCACGCGTACGCCGCTGACCGCGCCGTCCACCACGCCGGCCACGGCCGCGGCCTGGGCCTGGGCGTACCAGGTGGCGGGGTGGAGCTTGCTGCGGCTGTGCTTGGCGATCCAGCCCAGGGCAGGGGCCACGGCCAGGGCGACCAGGGTCAGGGGCAGCGACAGCCACGCCATGATCACCAGGGAGATCAGGAAGAGCAGGACGTTCCCGATGGTCATCGGGAGCATGAAGAGCAGGCCCTGGATCAGCTGGAGGTCGCTGGTGGCCCGGCCGACGACCTGCCCGGTGGACAGCTCGTCCTGGCGGCGGCCGTCGAGGCGGGTGATCGTGCCGTACATCTCGGTCCGCAGGTCGTGCTGGACGTCGAGGGCGAGCCGGCCGCCGTAGTAGCGGCGGACGTAGGTGGCGCCGTAGACCAGGAGCGCCGCGCCTATCAGGGCACCCGCCCAGGGGGCCATGGAGCGGCGGTGGTCGCCGATCACGTCGTCGATGATCACCTTGGTGATCAGCGGGACGACGGCCAGGACCGCCATGCCGGCGAGGGAGGAGCCGAGGGCCAGGACGACGTCCTTCGGATACCGCCAGGCGTAGCCCGCCAGCCGTCGTGCCCATCCCCTTTGCGTCGCCACGCCGGTGCCTTCCGTTCGACCTGCTCTACCGGAAGACACCAACACCGCGGGAAGCGGATTTCATCCCTCCGCAACAATCCGGAGGCCGGTTTCGGACAGGTACCCGCAGGTCGGGGGTGACGGGAGTGACCGCCGTCCGGTGTCGGCCCGTCCGGCGGCGGTCACCCGGTGTCAGCCGCCCGCGGCACCGCCGGGAAGGCCTCGCTCGGCGTGGAGGTCGGCGTGTAGCGCAGCGAGGTGGCGGCGGTGGTCGCCGGGACGAGGTCCTTGTGGATGACCTTCGCCACGTTCTGGATGGTGGTGACGCCGTAGTCCATGGTGCTGTTGTCCCAGGTCAGCACCGACATCATGTAGTCGTGGCCGCCGCCGCTGAAGGTGCCGAGGCTGTGCACCCGCCAGCCGTGCGAGGAGCGCTGCAGCCAGCCGTTCTTGACGTGCACGGTGACCGTGGACGGCGCGCCGGCCGGCGTGCCCCAACGCTGCGAGGAGATGACCTGGCTCATCAGCTTGAGGATGTAGGCGCGGGAGTTGTCGCTGAGGACCGTGTTCGTGGCGGTGATCAGCTTGAGCAGCTTCTGCTCGTCGGTGACGTTGATCTGGGTCAGGCCCCAGTAGCCGTTCGCGCCCGGGACGGTCTTCGTCATTCCGGCGGCGGCCAGGAAGCCCTTGATCTTCGTCATGCCGAGCTGCTTCCAGAGCGTACTGGTCGCGGCGTTGTCCGACTTGGTGATCATGGACTTGGCGAGCGAGGACTCGCGGTCGGTCAGGTAGCGGTTGTGCTTCTTGGCGTCCCACAGCAGCGTGGCGAGGACGGTGACCTTCACCGTGCTGGCCGAGTCGTACGCCGAGGTGGCCCGCAGCGTGCAGGTGGTCTTGGTGGTGCGGTCGTAGACGCCCACCGCGACGGTGCTCCTGCGGTTCGCGAGCGCCGCCGTGATGTCCTTCTGCAGTTTGGTGGCCAGGTCCGCCTTGGCGGACGTGCAGCTCACGGCCGGCGTGGCCGCGGCGGCCGGGGTGGCGGCACTGACCGCCGGGACCAGCAGCGCACCGCCGACGGCGGCCGCGAGCGCCCGACCGGATATCCGGTAAGTCATGAAAAGTTCCCCTTGAACGTCGTACGGGCGTCCCCCTGAACGCCGTTGCGCGCACCCGTGCGCTGCCTGAGTGGACCAGCGAGAGGGGTGGAAAGTTGTACGCGCGTTCGCCGGGCGACAGTTCGAGGGGAGGGAAGGGCCGGGGCCGTGCGCTCAGCCGGTCGGGGTCAGTCGACGATCCGGCCGGTCACGGCGTCGACGACGGTGACGTACGGATCGCAGGAGTTCGCCGCCCACGCGTCCCCCTGGTCCGCGCCCGGCTCGCACTCGAGGCCGGTGACCCGCACGGACCACACGGCGCGCCAGGGGCCCCGGTTGCCCAGAGTGCGTTCGGTCGTCAGGTCGAGGGCGCGGACCCGCAGCTTGTCGGTGCCGGCACGGTGCTTCCGCTCATGCTTCTCGACGGTCCTCACGGCCTGCCGTGCCGTCAGCAGACCGGCGGGAGGTCCAGGTGCCGTGGGCCGAGGTCGACCATCAGCCCGTAGAGGCGTCCGGCCCGGTCGATCCGCACGTCGAGGCTGCGGGGCATGGCCACCCCGCGCTCCTTGAACCGCCAGGAGGTGACCCATCCGTCCCCGCCCTCGTCCTTGCCGACGGGCCGCGTCGTGTGCCAGGAGGCCGACCCCGCCCACGGGTAGTGGGCGCGCATGTAGGTGCGGGCGATGCGGTACGCGTCCCCCGTGCCGTGCGGCGGGGTGGCGCCGGGGACGGCGAAGCCCGGGCCGTCGGCGCTCTGGAAGTCGACGGTGAGACGGCGTCCGCCGGGCCACATCAGCTCCGCCGGGAACCCTCCGGCGAACTGCACGGACATCGACCCGTTGTAGCCGTCGACTCCGGGGCTGATCCGTACGTCACCCACCCGGTAGCGGTTCCCGAACGCCTGCCGTACCGCCCGTTCGGCGGCCCGGCGCTCGTCGCCCCGCGCGTCCCGGACGGTGGAGCCGTCGACGTGGTCGAGGGTGACGGCGCTCTGGAGCACGGCGGCCCCGATCAGGCCGAGCACCGCGCCGAGCACCAGGGTCGGCCTGGCCCACGCGCGCCAGGCGACCGCCCGCGCACGGCCAGGAGGCCCACGGCCAGACCGAGCAGGCCACCGGAGACGTTCATCTCGGCGTCGGCGCTGTCGCAGATGCCGCCGCCGAACGGGGCGAGCGCCTGGGTGAGTTCGATGAGACAGGGCAGGACGAGGACGCCGGCGAGCACCGGTGCGGGCCGCCGGAGCGCGAGGACCCCGAACAGCCCGACCGGCACGAACATGGCCAGGTTCCACCGCCCCTGGGTGGTGTACAGCGGCTCGGTGAGCTGGTGGTTGATCACGCACACGGCACTGCCGTGTTCACCGGCCCGCAGGGCGAGGGTGACCCCGAGGACGCCGGTGAGGCAGAAGCCCAACGGCAACCACCAGACCGCGTGCTCGGCTTGGCGCCCGCGGGCGATGCCCCAGGCCGCACCCCCCACCACCACCGCGACGACGACGAGCCCGCCCAGGAACCCGGACTCGCCATGGAACACTGCCTCGTACACGTCGTGCTCTCCCCCGGTCGACGCCGGCCTGGTCAGGGCCGGCACTTCAAGATCACCGGAGAGGACGGCCCGAGCGTCCAGGGTGGCTCCCTCCCGTGCCGCGAGCGGATTCGATGATCACACTTCTTAGCTCACACCGGTGAAGTCGATCTTGCCGCCGGGCGTGTCCCCCGCCCCGGGCCGGAGCATGGCGACGCCCCGGCAGTCTTGCCGAGGCCTCCCAACTCCGCGTCATGGAGAACCTCGTGAAGCTTCGTTCCTGGTCTTGTGCCGCCACCCTCGTTCTGACCGCGCTCGTCCTTCCCGCCCCGTCCGCCTCGGCGCAGGCCGCCGCGCCCTCCTGTCCGGACGGATCGGTGTGTTTCTGGAGCGGGGAGGGCTTCGGCGGGGACTACTGGGAGTGGACGTCCCGCAGCGGCTACCGCGACATGCCGCCGGGCCTCCACGACCACGTAGGCTCCTTTGTGGCCTCCACCCGGGCCTGCGTCATCAACTGGGATCCGATCGAGAAGCGGGACGTCTTCAACGGCGACTGGCGCTCCCAGTACCTCGGCGACTTCGGCGGTCGGATCGACGGGGTGGGCCCCGGCGCCTGCTGACTCCGCCGCGGCCGGCGCGCGGGGTCGTCCCACGTCCCGCGGACACCGCACGCCGGCCGCGGGTGGGCCGGCGTGGTCGGGTCCGCGGCGGCCGGAATGGGTGGGCGCGGTCCAGCAGTCATGTTTATGCCCATTCACTGGCATCAGCCCGGCCGGGACGCCTGCGACCTCACGGAACATATCCCTTGAAGGTCACCGCGAACAGCGGATCGGGTGATCAGTCCGTGCCCAGATGAGTCGGCGCGAACATCCGCAGCACCGCCGGAAGCACCACCACAGACGGACCGGGGGTCGCCAGCGCCTTCGTCAGGTCCGTCTCCAAGGTCTCCGGGGTCGTGCGGACTCCGGGGACGCCGAAGGATTCCGCCAGGGCCACGTAGTCCGGGCGGGTCAGTTCGGTGGCCGTCGCCCGGCCGAAGGCGTCCGTCATGTACTCGCGGAGGATGCCGTAGCCGCCGTCGTCGACGATCAGCCAGGTGACGTTCAGGTCGTACTGCTTCGCGGTCGCCAGTTCGGCGATCGAGTACAGCGCCCCACCGTCGCCGGACACGGCCAGGACCGGGCGGGTCGGGTCCGCGGCCGCCCCGCCCAGCGCCGCGGGGAAGCCGTAGCCGAGACCGCCGGCGCCCTGCGCCGAGTGCATGGTGTTCGTGCCCTGGGGGTCGAAGGCCGACCAGGCCCAGTACGCCAGGATCGTCATGTCCCAGAAGGACGGGGAGTCGGCGGGCAGGGCGCGGCGGACGGCCGTCAGCACGTCCTGTTCCAGGGTGAGTTCCTGGGAGGCGAGGCGGTCCGCGACCTTCGCGAGGAGCTCTCGCACCCGTTCCGGCGCCGACTTGTCCGTGCGCTCCGCCACCGTTTCCAGCAGGGCCTGCAGCGCCAGGCGGGCGTCCGCGTGGATGCCCAGGGCGGGGTGGTTGGACTCCAGCTTGCCGAGGTCCGCCTCGATCTGGACCACCCGGCCGCGCGGCTTGAACGTGTGGTAGTTGGAGGACAGTTCGCCCAGGCCGGAGCCCACGACGAGGAGTACGTCCGCGTCCTCCAGGAAGTCCGTCGTGTGGCGGTCCTCCAGCCACGACTGCAGGGAGAGCGGGTGCTCCCAGGGGAACGCACCCTTGCCGCCGAAGGTGGTGACCACGGGTGCGTCGAGCTTCTCGGCCAGCTCCCTCAGCTTGCCCGAGGCGTCCGACCGTACGACCCCGCCACCGGCGATGATCGCCGGGCGGGCCGCGCGGGACAGCAGGTCCGCCGCCACCGCCGTCAGTTCGGGGCGCGGGACCAGGTCCTCGGGCGTCGCGTCCATCGCGGTCACCACCGGCAGCGGCGTCTGAGCCAGCAGCACGTCCTGCGGGATCTCCACCCACACCGGGCCGTGCGGAGCCGTCAGTGCCGACTTCCAGGCCGCCGCGATGGCGGAGGGGATCTGGGACTGGGTGCGGACCGTGTGGACCGACTTCACCACGCCCCGGAAGGAGGCCGCCTGGTCCGGGAGTTCATGGAGGTAGCCGTGACGGCCACCGCCGAGGCCGGCCGTCGGGATCTGGCTGCTGATCGCCAGGACGGGGGCGGAAGCGGCTGCCGCCTCCTGCAGCGCGGCGAGGGACGTCAGCGCGCCCGGGCCCGTGGAGAGCAGCAGCGGTGCCGCCTCGCCGGTGATCCTGCCGTACGCGTCCGCCGCGAAGCCCGCGTTGTTCTCCACCCGCAGGCCGACGTAGCGAAGGGACGACCGGCGCAGGGCGTCGAACATGCCGAGGGCGTGCTGGCCGGGCAGGCCGAAGACGGTTGTCGCGCCGAGCCCGGCCAGGGTTTCCACGACCAGGTCTCCGCCGTTGCGCCCGGGGGGCACGTTCAGCGCGCTCGAGATCTGTGCCGCCGTCGGGCGCAGTACCAGGTCGTGGTCGTGAGTCACTGCTCTCGGTCCCCTAAGGAGCGTCAGGCGTTGCGGGCCGCCGCGATCTGGCGGCTCATGATGGTGGTCAGTTCGTAGGCCGTGTGGGAGGCCGCCACCGAGGTGATCTCGGCGTGGTCGTACGCCGGCGCCACCTCGACGACGTCCGCCGACACCAGGTTGCAGGAAGCCAGCCCGCGCAGGATCTCCAGGAGCTCGCGCGAGGTCATGCCGCCCGCCTCCGGGGTGCCGGTGCCGGGGGCGTGGGCCGGGTCCAGGCAGTCGATGTCGATGGAGATGTACAGCGGGCGGTCGCCGATGCGCTGGCGCAGCTGGTCGGCCACCTCGTCGGCGCCCCGACGGTAGACGTCCGCCGAGGTGACGATGCCGAAGCCCATCTTCTCGTCGTCGGTGAGGTCCTGCTTGCCGTACAGCGGGCCGCGCGTACCGACGTGGGAGAGCGCCTCGGTGTCGAGGATGCCCTCCTCCACCGCGCGGCGGAACGGGGTGCCGTGGGTGTACTCGGCGCCGAAGTAGGTGTCCCAGGTGTCCAGGTGGGCGTCGAAGTGGAGCAGGGCCACCGGGCCGTGCTTCTTCGCGACCGAGCGGAGCAGCGGCAGGGCGATGGTGTGGTCGCCGCCCAGGGTCATCAGGCGGGCACCGGTGCCCAGCAGCTCGTCCGCCGCGGCCTCGATGGTCTCGACGGCCTCGTTGATGTTGAACGGGTTGACCGCGATGTCGCCACCGTCGGCCACCTGCGCGAGGGCGAACGGCGACGCGTCCTGCGCCGGGTTGTAGGGGCGCAGCAGCCGGGACGCCTCACGGATGGCGTTGCCGCCGAAGCGGGCGCCCGGCCGGTACGAGACGCCGGAGTCGAACGGCACGCCCACGACGGCGACGTCGGCGGTGCCGACCTCGTCCAGGCGGGGCAGCCGGGCGAAGGTCGCGGGTCCGGCGTACCGCGGGATGCGGGAGGAGTCGACGGGGCCGCGGGGCGTCTCGTTGCTGCTCATGATGAAATGCCTTCTTTCTTGCGCTTGGTCGCGCATGTACTGCTTTCCCTACGACTCTACTGGTGAGCCGGGACCGGATCGGACGCGAGTTCGGGGGACCGCCCTGCCAGGCGCTCGCGCCAGGCGATGAGGACGGCCTCGTCGGTGGGCCGGGTCGCCAGGGAGACGGCCACGTAGGCGGCGAGGGAGGCGAGCAAGCCGTAGTAGACGGGCTCGTTGGCGAGGATGCCGTAGCCCGCCATCAGGCCGATCACGGCGAGGCCGCCGACGATCACGGAGGCCAGCGCGCCCTGCACGGTGCCGCGCTTCCACAGCAGCCCGCCGAGGATGGGGACGAGCAGGCCGCCGACGAGGAGGTTGTAGGCGACCGTCAGGGCCTCCACGACGTTGTTCAGCGCGATCGCGGTGCCGATCACCCCGACGCCCATGATCAGGATGAAGGCGCGGTTGCCCTTCACCTCGTCGTGCCCGTCCCCGTCCCGGCGCACCGCACCCCGCAGCCGGGACCAGATGTCGTTGTTGGCGACGGTGGCGCAGGCGATCAGGGCGCCGGAGGACGTCGACATCACGGCGGCGAGGGCGGCGGCCAGCACCAGACCGCGCACGCCGACCGGGAGTTCGTCCTTGACGATGGTCGCGAACGCGTCGTCGGGGCTGCCGAGCTTGGGGTAGAGGACCTTGGCCGCCGTACCGATGACGGCGCCGGCGAGGGCGTAGGCCAGGCAGTAGGTGCCGGCCACCGTGCCGCCCCACTTGGCGGTCCTGTCGCCGCGGGCGGTGAACACGCGCTGCCAGATGTCCTGGCCGATGAGCATGCCGAAGGTGTAGATCAGCACATAGGTGAAGATCGTCTCGCCGCCGATGCCCAGCGGGTCGAAGTAGGAGGTCGGCAGCTTGGCCTTCATCTCGGAGAAGCCGCCCGCCTTGACCACCGCGATGGGCAGGAGCAGGAGCAGCACACCGATCGTCTTGACGACGAACTGGACCATGTCCGTCAGCGTGATGGACCACATGCCGCCGAGCGTCGAGTACGCGACCACGATCGAGCCGCCGAGGATGATCGCGACGGTCCGGTTCATGTCGAAGAGCACGTCGAAGATGGTGGCGTAGGCGATCGTCGAGGTCACCGCGAGCATGAGGGTGTAGGCCCACATCACGACGCCCGAGATCACGCCGGCCCGGCCGCCGTAGCGCAGGTCCAGCATCTCGGAGACGGTGTAGACCTTCAGGCGGGCGATGCGCGCGGAGAAGAAGACGGACAGGGCCAGCAGGCCGAGGCCGATGGTGAACACCATCCACGCCCCGGACAGCCCGTACTGGTACCCGAGCCCGACTCCGCCGATGGTGGACGCGCCGCCGAGGACGATCGCGGCCATGGTGCCGGAGTACATGGCGGGGCCGAGACGGCGGCCGGCCACCAGGAACTCGCTCTTGGACTTGGCGCGGCGCATGCCCCACCAGCCCATGGCCAGCATCCCGGCGAGATAGACGACGATCACTGTGTAGTCGACGGCCATGTGGGGCCCTCCTTCGCGCACTGTCGGTGGCGTGTCGTGCAGAAACGTGGGGGTGTCCCTCGGAGAGGGGGCGACGGCAGCGGATCGCGGGGACATCCGCCCGTACCCGCGGCTGCCGTGCTGACCTGACACTAGGTGGCTGGAAAGCGACTGCGAAGTGTACGTTTCATCCACATGAACGGGGCCGGATGGAGGGAACGCACACCGTGCCGGAAACGATCACCCCAGCAGTCCCACCGACCCCACCAGTCCCGCTCTCGGCCCTGCTGGCCCGGGAGGATCTCGCGCTGCGCCTGATCGCGGGACCCTCGGATCCGGACATCGTGATCCACTGGGCGCACACCTCGGAGATGGCCGACCCGTATCCGTACCTGCTGGGCGGCGAGCTGCTGCTGACCGCCGGGGTGCACGTCCCGGAGGCGGCCGGGTCGGGCACCTACTTCGACGACTACGTCTCCCGGATCGTCGCCGCGGGCGGGGCGGCCCTCGGTTTCGGCCTGGCTCCCGTGCACGACACGGTCCCGCGCGCCCTGGTCGCGGCCTGCGAGCGCTACGGGCTCCCCCTCCTCGAGGTGCCGCCGCAGACGACCTTCTCGGGTGTCGCCCGCGCGGTCTGGCAGTTGATGGCCCAGGCCCGCCTGGCGGAACTGCGCCGGGTGACGGAGGCCCAGCAGAGGCTCGCGGCCGCCGCCTCCCGCCCGGACCCGGTCCCCTCGGTCCTGCGCCAGCTGGCCCAGCGCCTGGGCGGGCACGCCGTCCTGTACGGGCCCGACGGCACGGAGATCGCGGGGGCGGGGCGGGAACCGGCGGAGGGGGTTCGCGCGGCACTGTCGGGGCTGGCGGGAGTGGTACGGCCGACGGGCCGGGCGAAGCCGGGAGCGGACCGTGAGCCGGACGGCGGCTCCGGGACCGGCCGGGACACCGCTCAGGGCCCGGCGCACAGCGGCGCCGGTGGCGCGGCCGACAGCGGCACGCCGCCCGCCACCGCCCGCCCGGTTCCCACCTCCGCCACCGACACCCTCGGCGGCACCCAGCTCGCCGCCTACGCCCTCGGGGCCGGAGAGGGATTCGTGCTCGGCGTGGCCACGGTGCACCGCGAACCCGGGGACCACACCATCGCCTCCGTCGCCGCCGTACTGCTCTCCCTGCTCACCGGCGAGCACCAGAGCGGTGCCGGAGCAGCCCGCTCCTGCGCACTCGTACGGCTGCTGCTGGGCGCGCCGCCCGAGGAGGTGGCCTCGCTGCTCGGGGACGGCAGTTGGGTCGTCGTGCACGCCCGGCCCGAGGGCCGGCCGCCCGACGCCATGGCCGCCTCCGCACTCGGCGCGGCCCTCGGCTCCCCGCTGGTCGACCTCGCCCGGGACGTCGTACGGGTGCTGGTGCCCGCCGGGCGGGAGCCGGTCCCGCAGCCGGGCTGGACCCTCGGGGTCAGCGCGGCGGCCGGCCCGCGGGAGTGGCCGGCCGCCGACACCCAGGCGGCCCGGGCGCTGGCCCGCGCCCGTGCCACCCGCGCCCCGCTGGTCCGGCACGGCGCCCGGCCGGGACTGGAGGACCTGGTGTCCCGGGCGGACGCCGAGGCCCACGCCCGGGCGCTGCTCGCCCCGCTCGCCGCTCAGCCCGCGCTCGCCGAGACGCTGCGGGCCTGGCTGTCCCTGCACGGCAGTTGGGACCGTACGGCCGTGGCGCTGGACGTGCACCGCAACACCGTGCGGCAGCGGATCGCCCGCTGCGCCGCGCTGTTGGAGACCGGCCTGGACGATCCGGACGTACGGATGGAGCTGTGGTTCGCGCTGCGCCACGGTGAGTGACCCGTGTCCCAGGGTGCGACATGGCGAGGACGTGCCGGGCCCGCTGCCTCACAATGGGGACATGCCGATATCCGGGACACCCAACCGCGCCCAGCTCGTCGACCACCTGGTGAGGACCCGTATCGCGGGGGACGTCGCCACGCCCCGCGAGAACAACCTCTCCCACTACCGCCAGCTCGCCAACGGTGTCCGCAACTTCTGGCTCGGTCTGGAGCTGGGCGACCGCTGGACGGACGAGCAGGACGTGCTCGCGGTCATGGCCGAGCGGGTGGGCGTCAACGACGATCCCGAGTACCGGTACGGGCAGGACACCATCGACCCCGAGCTGACCGTGGACGCGGTGGAACGCCTCGCGCGCCGGCTGCGCAAGGCGGCCGACGGGCAGCAGCGGGTGCTGTTCGCCACCGGCCACCCGGGCGGCCTGCTGGACGTGCACCGGGCCACGGCCGCCGCGCTGCGCGCAGCCGGCTGCGAGATCGTCGTCATCCCGGACGGACTGCAGACGGACGAGGGGTACGTCATGCAGTTCGCGGACGTGGCCGTCCTGGAGCACGGCGCGACACTGTGGCACACGCATTCCGGTGAGCCGATGAGGGCCGTTCTCACGGGACTTGAGCGCGAGGGGCGTGCGCTGCCGGACCTGGTGGTGGCCGACCACGGCTGGGCCGGGTACGCCGGACAGCACGGCATCGACTCCGTCGGGTACGCCGACTGCAACGATCCCGCGCTGTTCCTCGCCGAGTCCGAGGGCACCCTCCAAGTGGTGGTGCCGCTCGACGACCACGTGCTCAGCCCGCGCTACTACGACCCGCTGACGGCGTATCTGCTGGCCGAGGCGGGCCTGGCATAACGAGACGACGCGCGCGATGTGCGGCCCCGCCGGCAGGGCCGCACATCGCGCTCAGTTCGTGGTCGGGTCAGTAACCTCCGTGGCCACCGGGGCCGTTGCCGCCGTGGTCACCGTTGCCGCCATCGCGGCTTTCACTCGAAGTGCCCAGCACCCCATGCGTCACTCATCGCCTCGGGCGACGATCTGCTCCACAGGCGCCCCGGAAGGTTTCCCGCGCATCAGGACCAGAGAGGGCCGGCGCCTCCCGGGAGAACGGTCGACGCCGGCACGAAACCCCTGTGTTCGGCCTTCAGGGCCGGGGGACGCGGACCACGCCCTCCTGGATCACCGAGATGGCGAGCCGCCCGTCCTGCGTGTAGATGCGCGCCTGGCCCAGGCCCCGGCCGCCGTGCGCGGACGGCGACTCCTGGTCGTACAGCAGCCACTCGTCGGCGCGGAACGGCCGGTGGAACCACATGGCGTGGTCCAGGGACGCCCCGACCACGTCACCCACGGCCCAGCCCCCGCGCCCGTGCGCGAGCAGCACGGAGTCCAGGAGGGTCATGTCGGAGACGTAGGTGGCGAGCACGACGTGCAGCAGGGGATCGTCGTCGAGCTTGCCGTTGGTGCGGAACCACACCTGGGAGTGCGGCTCGCGCGGCTCGCCGAACTTCCCGTACGGCGGCTCGTCCGCATAGCGCAGGTCGATCGCCTCCCGGGCCTCCAGGAACCGCTCGACGACCTCGGGGGCGAGGTGGTCGTAGCCTCGCAGCCGCTCCTGGGAGGTGGGCAGCGTGGCCGGGTCGGGCGCGGCCGGCATGGGGGCCTGGTGGTCCAGTCCTTCCTCGTACGACTGGAAGGACGCCGAGAGATGGAAGATCGGCTTGCCGTGCTGGATGGCGACCACGCGGCGGGTCGTGAAGGACCGTCCGTCACGGATGCGGTCGACGCTGTAGACGATCGGCGCGCCGGGGTCGCCGGGGCGCAGGAAGTACGCGTGCAGGGAATGGGCGGCCCGGTCCGCGGGGACCGTTCGCCCGGCGGCGACCAGCGCCTGCGCCGCGACCTGCCCGCCGAACACGCGCGGGACGACGGCGGAGCGGGACTGGCCGCGGAAGATGTTCTCCTCGATCTGCTCGAGGTCGAGCAGATCGAGGAGACTCTGAAGTGCCTGGCTCATGGCGTTAGTTGTACCGGCCAGTGATTGCGTTGACCTTACAGACCCATGTCCTTGGCGATGATCGTCTTCATGATCTCGCTGGTGCCGCCGTAGATGCGGTTGACGCGGTTGTCCGCGTACAGGCGGGCGATCGGGTACTCGTTCATGTAGCCGTAGCCGCCGTGCAGCTGGAGGCAGCGGTCGATCACGCGGTGCGCGACCTCGGTGCAGAACAGCTTGGCGGAGGCGGCCTCGGCGGGGGTCAGCTCACCGGCGTCCAGGGCCTCCGTGGCGCGGTCGGCGACGGCCTCGGCCGCGTCCACCTCGGCCTGGCAGGCGGCCAGCTCGAACTTCGTGTTCTGGAAGTGGGCGACCGGCTTGCCGAAGACGGTGCGCTCCTGGACGTACTGCTTGGCGAACCGGACGGCGGCCTTGGCCTGGGCGTAGGCGCCGAAGGCGATGCCCCAGCGCTCGGAGGCCAGGTTGTGGCCGAGGTAGTAGAAGCCCTTGTTCTCCTCGCCGAGCAGGTCCTCGACGGGGACCTTGACGTCGACGAACGCCAGCTCGGCGGTGTCGGAGGTCTTCAGACCGAGCTTGTCCAGCTTGCGGCCGACGGAGTAGCCCTCGGACTTGGTGTCGACGGCGAAGAGGGAGATGCCGTGGCGGCGGTCCTCGGCGGTCGGCGCGGCCGTGCGGGCGCAGACGATGACCTTGTCGGCGTGCACACCGCCGGTGATGAAGGTCTTGGCGCCGTTGAGGACGTAGTGCGTGCCGTCCTCGGAGAGCTTGGCGGTGGTCTTCATGCCCGCGAGGTCGGAGCCGGTGCCCGGCTCGGTCATCGCGATGGCCCACATCTCCTCGCCGCTGACGAACTTCGGCAGGAAGCGCTTCTTCTGCTCGTCGGTGGCGAGCATCTTGATGTAGGGCAGCGCGAGCAGGACGTGGACGCCGGAGCCGCCGAAGTTCACGCCCGCACGGGCGGTCTCCTCGTAGATGACGGCCTCGAACTTGTGGGTCTCCAGGCCCGCGCCGCCGAACTCCTCGGGCACGCTGATGCCGAAGACGCCCAGCTCGCCCAGCTTGTAGTAGAAGTCGCGCGGCGCCTGGCCGGCGGCGAACCACTCGTCGTAGACGGGCACGACCTCGGCCTCGATGAAGGCGCGAAGGGTCTCCCGGAACGCCTCGTGATCCTCGTTGAACACCGTACGGCGCACGCCGCCACCTCCACGTACTTCGCCATGACTTCGGGCATGTCTAAGCGCTTGCTCAGATTCGAAGATACCGGCGAGTACGCTCGCCCGTCCAGGGTGAGCTGCGCCACCCCGGCCGACGTGGGCGGGTGGCAGACGTCAGTTCCCGGCCTTGCCGTACCGGCGGAAGGCGGAGGTGTCCACGGTCCAGGGGCCGAACGGGACCGCGTCCCCGTAGATGTACGGGTCCTTGCGGGTGTAGCGGCCCTTGCACGGTTCCGAGTGGACCTCGATCGTGCCGCTCCGCGGGTCGACGATCATGTAGTGGGCGATGCCCATGGCCGGGTAGTCGTCGAGCTTCTCGACGTAGTCGTTGTCCGGGCTGGACGGCATGACGATTTCGACAGCCGCCAGCACCTGCGTCGCGTCCACGGCGAGACCTTCCTCGTCGAGGACCGCCTCGGGGATGACGACCGCGTCGGGGAGACGCATGCGACCGAGCGCCGGGTGCTCGATCTCGGGGCCACTCGCACAGATGTAGCCGGGATGAGTCGCGAGAAGCTGCTCGTCCAGCTGCTTGCAGATGCGGCGGATCGTGCCCGCATGGCGCTTCGACGGGCACATCATGGCCAGTATCGGGCCGGACGGCCCGATCTCGACGCTCCAGGCCCCTTCGAGCCGCTCAGCGTAGGCTCCGAGATCCTCGGCGATCGCGCGCATCTTCGCGTAGTCCATGCCCATGGCCTCAGAGTACTGAGGCCAAGCCCACTCGGCTCAGCCCTCGGCCGCCCCCGCCGCCGCGAATGCCCCCCGCGCCATCCGGTGCAGCAGGGCCGCCATGGCGCCACGCCCCGGCAGCGTCCCCGCCCGGCCCAGGTGCGGGGTGGAGTTGAGCAGCCCGAAGACCGAGTGCACGGCGGACCGCGCCGTGGGCTCGGACAGCGCCTGATAGACCTCGCGGACCACCTCCACCCACAGCTCCACGTACTGCCGCTGGAGCTGGCGCACCAGCTTGCGGTCGCTGTCGCGCAGGCGGTCCAGCTCGCGGTCGTGCAGGGTGATCAGGGGACGGTCGTCGAGGGCGAAGTCGATGTGGCCCTCGATGAGCGAGTCCAGGACCGCCGAGGCGCCGGTCCGCCCGTCAGCCTCCGCCAGGCGGCGCTTGGCCCCCGTCAGCAGCTGGCCGCTGATGCCCACCAGCAGTTCGGCGAGCATCGCGTCCTTGCCCGGGAAGTGCCGGTACAGACCGGGGCCGCTGATGCCGACCGCGGCCCCTATCTCGTCGACACCGACACCATGGAAGCCCCGCTCGGCGAAGAGCCGGGCGGCCTCCTTGAGGATCTGCTCGCGACGGGTGGGGGCGTCGGTTCTCGTGGCCATGCGGATAATTCTAGACAGCGAGGTTAGCGGTCGTTAACCTGAAGGAAATGGTTAACGCTCATTAACAGTCGACCACTGGGTGAGGGGACCGCAAGGATGCACGAGGCACCGGAGCTCCGGAGCGCGGCCGATCCCGCGTCGGAGGCCTGGCGGGCCAACGAGGAGGCCCATCTCGCCCTCGTCGAGGAGCTGCGCGCCAAGCTGGCCGCGGCGGCTCTCGGCGGCGGCGAGAGGGCGCGCGCCCGGCACACCGCGCGCGGCAAGCTGCTGCCGAGGGACAGGGTCGACACCCTGCTCGACCCGGGCTCGCCCTTCCTGGAGCTGGCCCCGCTGGCGGCCGACGGGATGTACGACGGGCAGGCCCCGGCGGCCGGCGTGATCGCCGGGATCGGCCGGGTCAGCGGGCGCGCGTGCGTGATCGTCGCGAACGACGCCACGGTCAAGGGCGGCACGTACTACCCGATGACGGTGAAGAAGCACCTGCGCGCCCAGGAGGTGGCCCTGGACAACCGGCTGCCGTGTGTTTACCTGGTCGACTCCGGCGGGGCGTTCCTGCCGATGCAGGACGAGGTGTTCCCGGACCGCGAGCACTTCGGGCGGATCTTCTACAACCAGGCGCGGATGTCCGGCGCGGGCATCCCGCAGATCGCCGCCGTGCTCGGCTCGTGCACGGCCGGAGGGGCGTACGTCCCGGCCATGAGTGACGAAGCCGTGATCGTCCGCAATCAGGGGACGATCTTCCTGGGCGGCCCGCCGCTGGTGAAGGCGGCCACGGGCGAGGTCGTCACGGCGGAGGAGCTGGGCGGCGGCGAGGTCCACTCCCGGATCTCCGGTGTCACCGACCACCTCGCCGAGGACGACGCGCACGCCCTGCGGATCGTGCGGAACATCGTCGCCACGCTCCCCGCGCGGCAGTCCCTGCCCTGGGAGGTCGCACCGGTCGCGGAACCCAAGGTGGACCCGTACGGGCTCTACGGCGCCGTCCCCGTGGACTCCCGCACCCCCTACGACGTGCGCGAGGTCATCGCGCGCGTGGTCGACGGCTCCCGGTTCGCCGAGTTCAAGGCCGAGTTCGGGCAGACCCTGGTCACCGGCTTCGCCCGGATCCACGGGCACCCGGTCGGGATCGTCGCCAACAACGGCATCCTCTTCTCGGAGTCCGCCCAGAAGGGCGCCCACTTCATCGAGCTGTGCGACCAGCGCGGCATCCCGCTGGTGTTCCTGCAGAACATCTCCGGGTTCATGGTCGGCAAGGACTACGAGGCGGGCGGCATCGCCAAGCACGGCGCCAAGATGGTGACGGCGGTGGCCTGCACGCGCGTGCCGAAGCTGACGGTCGTCGTCGGCGGTTCCTACGGCGCGGGCAACTACTCGATGTGCGGCCGGGCCTATTCGCCCCGCTTCCTGTGGATGTGGCCCAACGCCAAGATCTCCGTCATGGGCGGCGAGCAGGCCGCCAGCGTCCTCGCCACGGTCAAGCGGGACCAGCTGGAGGCGCGCGGCGAGGAGTGGCCCGCCGAGGAGGAGGAGTCCTTCAAGGCGCCGGTCCGCGCGCAGTACGAGCGCCAGGGCAACGCCTACTACGCCACCGCCCGCCTGTGGGACGACGGCGTGATCGACCCGCTCGACACCCGTCAGGTGCTCGGACTCGCCCTGACGGCCTGCGCCAACGCGCCTCTGGGAGAGCCCCAGTTCGGCGTCTTCCGGATGTGAGGAGGGGAACCGTGTTCGACACAGTGCTGGTCGCCAACCGGGGCGAGATCGCCGTACGCGTCATCCGTACGCTCCGCTCGCTGGGCGTGCGCTCGGTGGCGGTCTTCTCCGACGCGGACGCCGACGCACGACACGTCCGGGAGGCCGACACGGCGGTCCGGATCGGGCCGGCGCCGGCCGCGGAGAGCTATCTGTCGGTGGAGCGGCTGCTCGAGGCCGCCGCCCGCACCGGTGCGCAGGCCGTCCACCCCGGGTACGGCTTCCTCGCCGAGAACGCCGCGTTCGCACGCGCCTGCGAGGAGGCCGGGCTGGTCTTCATCGGGCCGTCGGCGGACGCGATCGCACTCATGGGCGACAAGATCCGGGCCAAGGAGACGGTGCGGGCGGCCGGGGTGCCGGTGGTACCGGGCGGCCGTGACCCGGACCTGGCCGAGGCGGCCCGAGAGCTGGGCGCACCCGTGCTGCTGAAGCCGTCGGCCGGTGGTGGCGGCAAGGGCATGCGGCTGGTGCGGGACATGAGCGTGCTGGACGAGGAGATCGCCGCCGCCCGCCGCGAGGCCCGCGCCTCCTTCGGCGACGACACGCTGCTGGTGGAGCGGTGGATCGACCGGCCCCGGCACATCGAGATCCAGGTGCTGGCCGACGGCCACGGGAACGTGGTCCACCTGGGTGAGCGCGAGTGCTCCCTCCAGCGGCGGCACCAGAAGATCATCGAGGAGGCGCCGAGCGTCTTCCTGGACGACCGGACCCGGGCGGCGATGGGTGAGGCGGCCGTCCAGGCGGCCCGCTCCTGCGGGTACCGGGGCGCGGGCACGGTGGAGTTCATCGTGCCGGGCGGCGACCCGTCGCAGTACTACTTCATGGAGATGAACACCCGCCTCCAGGTGGAGCACCCGGTCACCGAACTCGTCACCGGGCTCGACCTGGTGGAATGGCAGTTGCGGGTGGCGGCCGGGGAGCGGCTGGGCTTCGCGCAGGAGGATGTGCAGCTGACCGGGCACGCGGTGGAGGCCCGGATCTGCGCCGAGGACCCCGCGCGCGGCTTCCTGCCCTCGGGCGGCACGGTGCTGCTGCTGAACGAACCCGAGGGAGACGGCGTCCGCACCGACTCCGGGCTCACCGAGGGCACCGAGGTCGGCAGCCTGTACGACCCCATGCTGTCCAAGGTGATCGCGTACGGTCCCGACCGGGAGACGGCGCTCAGAAGGCTCCGGGCGGCCCTGGCGGAGACGGTCACCCTGGGCGTGCAGACCAACGCGGGGTTCCTGCGCAGGCTGCTGGCGCACCCGGCGGTGGTGGCCGGCGAGCTGGACACCGGGCTGGTCGAGCGGGAGGTGGACGGGCTGGTGTCCACCGACGTGCCCGAGGCGGTGTACGAGGCGGCGGCCGCCGTGCGTCTGGAGGCGCTGCAGCCGGCCGCCGAGGGCTGGGTGGACCCGTTCGCGGTGCCGAGCGGCTGGCGCCTCGGCGGCACCCCGAAGCCGCCCGCCTTCCCCCTGCGGGTGACCGAACCGGTGACGTACAGCCCGCGCGGCAGCCACACCGTCACCGGCGACCGGGTGACCGTCACCCTGGACGGGGTCCGGGACACCTTCCACCGCGCCGGTGACTGGATCGGCCGCGACGGCGACACCTGGCACGTCCGGGACCACGACCCGGTCGCCGCCTCCCTCACCCGGGCGGCGCACGCGGGTGCCGACTCGCTGACCGCGCCCATGCCGGGCACGGTGACCGTCGTGAAGGTGGCCGTCGGCGACGAAGTGACCGCGGGCCAGAGTCTGCTGGTGGTCGAGGCGATGAAGATGGAGCACGTCGTCTCCGCCCCGCACGCCGGAACCGTCACCGAGCTGGACGTGACGCCCGGCAGCACGGTCGCCATGGACCAGGTGCTCGCGGTCGTCGCACCGCACGAGGAGGTGGCGCGGTGACCGCCGACGCCCTGCCCATGGTCGTACCGGCCCAGGAGCTGCCCGCGCGGGTGCGGATCCACGAGGTCGGGGCGCGGGACGGCCTGCAGAACGAGAAGGCGACGGTGCCGACCGGGGTCAAGGCGGAGTTCATCCGCCGCCTGGCCGGCGCGGGCCTGACGACGATCGAGGCGACGAGCTTCGTCCACCCCAAGTGGGTGCCCCAGCTGGCGGACGCGGAGCAGCTGTACCCGCTGATCGGTGATGTGGCCGCGGACCTGCCCGTGCTGGTGCCCAACCAGCGCGGCCTGGACCGGGCCCTCGCGCTGGGCGCCCGCCGCGTCGCGGTGTTCGCCAGCGCCACCGAGTCCTTCGCGAAGGCCAACCTCAACCGCACGCTGGACGAGTCGCTGGCCGTGTTCGAGCCGGTCGTGCGGCAGGCGAAGGACGCCGGTGTGCACGTGCGCGGCTACGTGTCCATGTGCTTCGGCGACCCCTGGGAGGGCGCGGTCCCACCGGACCAGGTCGCCCGGGTCTGCACGGCCCTGCGGGACATGGGCTGTGACGAGCTGAGCCTCGGCGACACCATCGGGGTCGCCACCCCGGGCCACGTCCGGCACCTCCTCACCCTGCTGAACGACAGGGGGGTGCCGACGCCCGTGCTCGGCGTGCACTTCCACGACACCTACGGCCAGGCGCTCGCCAACACCCTGGCCGCGCTCCAGCACGGTGTCACCACCGTCGACGCCTCCGCGGGCGGCCTCGGCGGCTGCCCGTACGCCAAGTCCGCCACCGGCAATCTCGCCACCGAGGACCTCGTGTGGATGCTGGACGGGCTCGGCGTCGAGACCGGAGTCGACCTCGGCCGTCTGACCGCCACCAGCGTGTGGATGGCCGAACAACTGGGCCGCCCCAGCCCGTCCCGTACCGTCCGCGCTCTCTCCCACAAGGACCAGTGATCAGCATGGACCACCGACTCAGCCCCGAGCTGGAGGAACTCCGCCGCACGGTGGAGGAGTTCGCGCACGACGTGGTGGCGCCGAAGATCGGCGACTTCTACGAGCGGCACGAGTTCCCGTACGAGATCGTCCGCGAGATGGGCCGCATGGGCCTGTTCGGGCTGCCGTTCCCGGAGGAGTACGGCGGCATGGGCGGCGACTACCTCGCCCTCGGCATCGCGCTGGAGGAGCTGGCCCGGGTCGACTCGTCCGTGGCCATCACGCTCGAGGCCGGCGTCTCGCTGGGCGCCATGCCCCTGCACCTCTTCGGCACCGAGGAGCAGAAGCGCGCGTGGTTGCCCCGGCTCTGTTCCGGCGAGATCCTCGGCGCCTTCGGCCTGACCGAGCCGGACGGCGGCAGCGACGCGGGCGCCACCCGCACCACGGCCCGCCTGGACCCGGACACGAACGAGTGGGTGATCAACGGCACGAAGTGCTTCATCACCAACTCCGGGACGGACATCACGGGTCTGGTGACCGTCACGGCGGTCACCGGCCGCAAGCCGGACGGCAGGCCGCGGATCTCGGCGATCATCGTCCCGTCGGGCACCCCCGGCTTCACGGTCGCCGCGCCCTACTCGAAGGTCGGCTGGAACGCCTCCGACACCCGCGAGTTGTCCTTCCAGGACGTCCGGGTGCCTGCCGCCAACCTCCTGGGCGAGGAGGGCCGGGGCTACGCCCAGTTCCTGCGCATCCTCGACGAGGGCCGTATCGCCATCGCGGCCCTGGCGACCGGACTGGCCCAGGGCTGTGTGGACGAGTCGGTGAAGTACGCGAAGGAACGCCACGCCTTCGGCCGGCCGATCGGCGCCAACCAGGCCATCCAGTTCAAGATCGCGGACATGGAGATGAAGGCGCACACGGCCCGCCTCGCCTGGCACGACGCGGCCTCCCGCCTGGTCGCCGGCGAGCCCTTCAAGAAGGAGGCGGCCCTGGCCAAGCTGTACTCCTCCACGGTCGCCGTGGACAACGCCCGCGAGGCCACCCAGATCCACGGCGGCTACGGCTTCATGAACGAGTACCCGGTCGCCCGCATGTGGCGTGACTCCAAGATCCTGGAGATCGGCGAGGGCACGAGCGAGGTCCAGCGGATGCTGATCGCCCGCGAACTGGGGCTGGTGGGCTGACACCCGCCCGGCACCGGCCGACCCCGGCGTCCGGCACGAGGACGACGACTGGAGGGTGGGGTTCACCTGCGTGTTCACGGACGCCGGACTGGGCGCCTGGCGCAACTGAGGCGCTGAAAGGGCATCACCCACTGGACAGGAAGTGAGGTTAGGCTAACCTGACTTTACCAGTCCGGTGGGTCGCCCGACCCTGTTCCGAAAGCAGCCGAGCCATGCCCAACGCCCGTCCGACGACCTCCCCTTCACGCCGCGGCCTGCTCGCCGCCGGCGGTGCTCTCGCACTCGGTGCCGCGCTCGCCGCCTGCGGGGACGACAAGGGGAAGGACGGGGACTCCGGGGCGGCGGCCAAGGGTGGAAAGTCCGGCCCCTGGAGCTTCGAGGACGACCGCGGCACGACCGTCAGGCTGGACAGGGCCCCCGCGAACATCGTCGCGTTCACCGGTGTCGCCGCCGCGCTGTACGACTACGGCATCCAGGTGAAGGGCGTCTTCGGCCCCACGACGACCAGCGCCGGCAAGCCCGATGTCCAGGCCGGCGACATGGACGTCAGCAAGGTGACCGTCCTCGGCAACGCCTGGGGCCAGTTCAGCATCGAGAAGTACGCCGCCCTCGCGCCGGACGCGCTCATCAGCACGATGTTCGACGACGCCGGCACCCTCTGGTACGTCCCCGAGGAGTCGAAGAAGAAGATCACCCAACTGGCGCCCAGCGTCGGCATTTCCGTCTACGACCGCCGGCTCACCCGGCCGCTGCAGCGGATGTGGGAGCTGGCCGAGTCGCTCGGCGCCGACATGAAGGCCGCGAAGGCCACCGAGGCCAAGAAGCGCTTCGAGGACGCGGCCGCCCGGCTGCGCGCCGCCGCCAAGGCCAAGCCCGGCATCACGGTGATGGCAGGCTCCGCGAGCGACCAGCTCTTCTACGTCTCCGGCACCCGTCTCTCCATCGACCTGGAGTACTTCAAGGCCCTCGGCGTGCACTTCGTCGAGCCCCCAAAGAGCGCCAAGAAGCAGGGCGGCGGCTGGTACGAGTCGCTGAGCTGGGAGAACGTCGACAAGTACCCGGCCGACATCATCATGATGGACGACCGCTCCGCGGCGATTCAGCCCGCCGACATCACCAAGGCCACCTGGAAGAAGCTGCCCGCGGTGAAGGCGGGGCAGGTCATCGCGCGTTCACCCGAGCCGATTCTGTCGTACGACAAGTGCGTGCCTCTGGTCGAGAACCTCGCCGGAGCGGTCGAGAAGGCCAAGAAGGTCAGCTGAGCGCTCCACCGAGGGGCGGTCCGCGTTGTGGGCGACTGCGGGTCCGTCACCGGCTGGTCGCACAGTTCCCGCGCCCCTTCAGGTTGGCCGCACGTCCCACACCCACAAACCTGACGTGATGCAGGAGCCCCCATGACAACGGCCGTGGCCGCCCCGTTCCGTTTCTTTTCCCTTCAGGTCGTGCGGACCAGGCGGCTCGGGCCGTCTCTGGTCCGGGTCACCTTCGGTGGTGCCGATCTGCGGGCCTTTCACTCCGACGGGCGCGATCAGTCCCTGTCGCTGTTCCTGCCGCATCCCGGGCAGAGCGAGCCTGTCGTACCGCTGGAGCTGGGCGACGGGTGGTGGCAGGCCTGGCGTGAACTCCCCGACGACGTACGGGCCGTGATGCGGTCGTACACCCTCCGGTCCCTGCGGCGCGATCCCGACGAGATCGACATCGACTTCGCGCTGCACACTCCCGCCGGGCCCGCCTCCCACTGGGCCGCCCGGGCCGCCGCCGGCGACCGCGTCCTGCTGCTCGGCCCGGCGGTCGCGGACAACCGGGCGATTCGGTTCCGGCCGCCGGCGGACACCGACCTCGTCGTCCTCTGGGGCGACGAGACCGCCGTGCCGGCCGCGACCGCGATCCTCGAGTCCCTCCCCGCCGGCACCCGCGCCCACGCCTGGCTGGAGGTGCCGCACGCCGGGGACATCCAGGACGTCGTCACGGACGCGGACGCGGAGATCACGTGGCTCGTACGGCACGACGGCGCCCCCATGGCCGTCGACGCCGTACGAGCCGCCCCGCTGCCGTCCGCCGAGCGCCCGTACCTGTGGCTCGCGGGCGAGTCGGGGCAGGTGAAGGCGCTGCGGCGGCACTTCGTCGGCGAGCGTGGCCTCGACCGGCGCCGGGTCGCCTTCGTCGGGTACTGGCGACGGGGGATGACCGAGGAACAGCTCCGGGCCGCGGAGTAACTCCCCGTGCAGCGAGGCCGGTCACCGGTGAGGCACGCCTTGACCCAGAGAAGTTAGGCTAGGCTAACCTAAGTCGAACGCGGAACTTCGCCCCGCCCGTTCCCGCACGGACAGTCCCCCGGAGGACCCCCACATGCGCTCGCACCTGCTCAATGGCCTCACCGCGGAGCACTACCGCCGCTCCGTGACCGAAGGAGTCGAGCGGGTGGCGGCCCAACTCGCCACCACCGACCGTCCGTTCACCGGCGTCACCGTGGACGCCCTCGCCCCCCGCATCGAGCGGATCGACCTCGACCGGCCCCTGTACGACACCACCGCGGTGCTCGACGAACTCGAGGACGTCTACCTCCGCGACGCGGTCTACTTCCACCATCCCCGCTATCTCGCCCACCTCAACTGCCCCGTCGTCGTGCCGGCGGTGCTCGGCGAGGCCGTGCTCGCCGCGGTCAACTCCTCCCTCGACACCTGGGACCAGTCGGCCGGCGGCACCCTCATCGAGCGCAAGCTGATCGACTGGACGGCCGCCCGCGTCGGCCTGGGCCCCGCCGCCGACGGCGTCTTCACCTCCGGCGGCACCCAGTCCAACCTCCAGGCGCTGCTCCTCGCCCGCGAGGAGGCCAAGCCCGCGCGGGCAGGGTGGGACCATCCCGCCCCGCTCGACACACTCCGTATCTTCGCCTCCGAGGTCAGCCACTTCAGCGTGAAGAAGTCCGCGAAACTCCTCGGGCTCGGCCCCGACGCGGTCGTCGCGATCCCCGTCGACCACGACAAGCGCATGCAGACCCTCGCACTCGCCCGCGAGCTGGAGCGCTGTGCGAAGGACGGCCTGGTCCCCATGACCGTCGTCGCCACCGCCGGCACCACCGACTTCGGCTCCATCGACCCGCTCCCGGAGATCGCCGAACTCTGCGCCCAGCACGGCGTGTGGCTGCACGTGGACGCGGCCTACGGCTGCGGACTGCTCGCCTCCCTCAAGTACCGGGACCGCATCGACGGCATCGAGCACGCCGACTCGGTCACCGTCGACTACCACAAGTCCTTCTTCCAGCCGGTGAGTTCCTCCGCCCTGCTGGTCAGGGACGCGGCCACCCTGCGCCACGCCACCTACCACGCGGAGTACCTGAACCCGCGCCGTATGGTGCGGGAACGCATCCCCAACCAGGTCGACAAGTCCCTGCAGACCACCCGCCGGTTCGACGCGCTCAAGCTGTGGATGACGCTGCGGGTGATGGGCGCCGACGGCATCGGGCAGCTCTTCGACGAGGTCTGCGACCTGGCGCAGGAGGGCTTCAGGCTCCTGGCGGCCGACCCGCGCTACGACGTGGTCGTCGAGCCCACCCTGTCCACCCTCGTCTTCCGCTACCTCCCGGCGGCCGTCACCGACCCGGCCGAGATCGACCGCGCCAACCTGTACGCCCGCAAGGCGCTGTTCGCCTCCGGCGACGCCGTGGTCGCGGGCACCGAGGTCGGCGGCCGCCACTACCTGAAGTTCACCCTGCTCAACCCCGAGACGACGCCGGCCGACATCGCCGCCGTCCTCGACCTGATCGCCGGCCACGCCGAGCAGTACCTGGGAGAGTCCCTTGAGCGCGCGTCCTGAAGCCCCGTACCCGACCTACGACTTCGTGGGGATCGGACTCGGCCCCTTCAACCTCGGCCTCGCCTGCCTGACCGAGCCGATCGCCGAACTGGACGGCGTCTTCCTGGACGCCAAGCCCGACTTCGAGTGGCACGCGGGCATGTTCCTGGACGGCGCCCACCTCCAGACCCCGTTCCTGTCGGACCTGGTCACCCTCGCCGACCCGACCTCGCCGTACTCCTTCCTCAACTACCTGAAGGAGAAGGGCAGACTGTACTCGTTCTACATCCGCGAGAACTTCTATCCGCTGCGGGTCGAGTACGACGACTACTGCCGCTGGGCGGCGCACAGGCTCAGCAGCGTCCGCTTCGGCACCACGGTCACCGAGGTGACGTACGAGGACGAGCTGTACGTCGTCCGCACGGAGGCCGGTGACCGCTACCGCGCCCGGCACCTCGTCCTCGGCACCGGTACCCCGCCCCACATCCCGGACGCCTGCCGGGACCTGGCCGGCGACTTCCTCCACAATTCCCGCTATCTGCAGCACAAGGCGGAGCTGCGGCGAAAGAAGTCGATCACCCTGGTCGGCAGCGGCCAGTCGGCGGCGGAGATCTACTACGACCTGCTCGGCGAGATCGACGTCCACGGCTACCAGCTGAACTGGGTCACCCGCTCCCCGCGCTTCTTCCCGCTCGAGTACACCAAGCTCACGCTGGAGATGACGAGCCCGGAGTACATCGACTACTACCACGCGCTCCCGGAGGCCACCCGCTACCGGCTCACGGCCCAGCACAAGGGCCTGTTCAAGGGCATCGACGGCGACCTGATCAACGAGATCTTCGACCTGCTCTACCGGAAGAACCTCCACGGCCCGGTCCCCACCCGACTGCTCACCAACTCGGCCCTGCGCACCGCCCGTTACAGCGACGGCAGGTACACCCTGGGCCTGCGGCAGGAGGAGCAGGAGAAGGACTACGAGCTGACCAGCGAGGGCCTGGTCCTGGCCACCGGCTACCGGTACGCCGAGCCCGAGTTCCTCGCGCCGGTCCGCGACCGCCTGCGCTACGACTCCCAGGGCAACTTCGACATCGCCCGCAACTACGCCATCGACATCACCGGCCGCGGCGTCTTCCTCCAGAACGCCGGCGTCCACACGCACAGCATCACCAGCCCCGACCTGGGCATGGGCGCGTACCGGAACGCGTACATCATCCGCGAGCTGCTCGGCAGCGAGTACTACCCGGTCGAGAAGTCCATCGCCTTCCAGGAGTTCGCAGCATGACCGGCAAGAGCACGACCTTCTCGATCCGCCCCCTCGACGCCCTGAAGGACGCCGGGCTGCTGCACGGCTGGGTCACGCACCCCAAGGCGGCGTTCTGGATGATGCGGGAGGCGAAACCGGAGGACGTCGAACGTGCCTACCTGGAGATCGCGGCCGACGAGCACCACCACGCCTTCCTCGGGCTGCGCGACGGGGAGCCCGTCTTCCTCATGGAGCGCTACGACCCCGCGCACCGGGAGCTGGTCGGGCTGTACGAGCCGCAGCCGGGCGACGTCGGCATGCACTTCCTGGTCGCGCCCAGCGACACGCCCGTGCACGGGTTCACCCGGGCCGTCATCACGGCCGTGATGGCGTACCTCTTCGAGGACCCGGGGACCCGGCGGGTCGTCGTCGAGCCGGACGTGCGCAACACGGCCGTGCACGCCCTGAACGAGGCCGTCGGGTTCGTGCCCCAGGGCGAGATCCGGAAGCCGGAGAAGAAGGCCCTGCTGAGCTTCTGCACGCGCGAGCAGTTCAGGAAGGCGGTGGCCGCATGACGCTCACCGACGCCGTGGCCCATCTGTCCCCCGAGCGCTGGGAGACCGCCAACCGCCTTCTCCTGCGCAAGGCGCTCGCCGAGTTCGCCCATGAACGGCTGATCGCGCCCGAGAAGGACGGCGACCGGTATGTCGTGCGCAGTGACGACGGGCTCACGCAGTACCGGTTCGCCGCCGTCCGCCGCTCCCTCGACCACTGGCAGGTCGACGCCGGTTCGCTCACCCGGCACCGCGGCGGCGACGAACTCCCGCTCGTCGCCCTGGACTTCTTCATCGAGCTGCGGCAGTCGCTGGGGCTGAGCGACGAGATCCTGCCCGTCTATCTGGAGGAGATCTCCTCCACCCTCTCGGGCACCTGCTACAAGCTCACCAAGCCGAGGGTGACCTCCGCCGAGCTGGCGCGGAGCGGCTTCCAGGCGATCGAGACCGGGATGACCGAGGGCCACCCCTGCTTCGTCGCCAACAACGGACGGCTCGGCTTCGGCGTCCACGAGTACCTGTCGTACGCCCCCGAGACCGCGAGCCCGGTCCGGCTGGTGTGGCTGGCCGCGCACCGCTCGCGGGCCACGTTCACGGCGGGGGTCAGGATCGCGTACGAGTCCTTGCTGCGGGAGGAGCTCGGCGACAGGACGCTGAACCGTTTCCTCGCCACCCTCACCGAGCAGGGCCTCGACCCCGCCGACTACCTGTTCATCCCCGTCCACCCCTGGCAGTGGTGGAACAAGCTCAGCGTGACCTTCGCCGCGGAGGTGGCCCGCCGGCACCTGGTCTGCCTGGGCGAGGGCGACGACGAGTACCTGGCCCAGCAGTCGGTACGGACCTTCTTCAACACCTCCGCCCCGCACAAGCACTATGTGAAGACGGCGCTGTCCGTCCTCAACATGGGCTTCGTGCGGGGGCTTTCGCCCGCCTACATGGAGGCGACCCCGGCGATCAACGACTGGCTCGCCCAGCTCATCGAGAACGACGGCGTGCTGAAGGCGACCGGTGTGTCGATCATCCGGGAGCGGGCGGCCGTCGGCTACCGGCACCTGGAGTACGAGCGGGCCACCGACCGCCACTCGCCGTACCGCAAGATGCTGGCCGCGCTGTGGCGGGAGAGCCCGGTGCCGTCGCTGCGCGAGGGCGAGTCCCTCGCGACCATGGCGTCCCTGCTGCACGTGGACCACGAGGGCGCCTCCTTCGCGGGCGCGCTGGTGGAGCGGTCGCAGCTCGCGCCCGCCGAGTGGCTGCGGCAGTACCTGCGGGCGTACCTCACCCCGCTGCTGCACTGCTTCTACGCCTACGACCTGGTCTTCATGCCGCACGGCGAGAACGTGATCCTGGTGCTGAGGGACGGGGCCGTGCAGCGCGCGGTCCACAAGGACATCGCCGAGGAGATCGCCGTCATGGACCCGGACGCGGTGCTGCCGCCCGAGGTGCGGCGGATCCGGGTCGAGGTCCCGGAGGACAAGAAGCTGCTGTCACTCTTCACCGACGTCTTCGACTGCTTCTTCCGCTTCCTCGCGGCGAACCTCGCCGACGAGGGGATCCTGGCGGAGGACGACTTCTGGCAGACGGTCGCGGAGGTGACCTGCGAGTACCAGGAGTCGGTGCCCGAACTGGCCGACAGGTTCCGGCAGTACGACATGTTCACCCCGGAGTTCGCGCTGTCCTGCCTGAACCGGCTCCAGTTGCGCGACAACCGGCAGATGGTGGACCTCGCGGATCCCTCCGGTGCACTCCAGCTGGTGGGGAACCTGCAGAACCCCCTCGCCGGGTTCTGACAGACGGACGGGCACCCCGGAGGACGGCCCTGCGGGGTACCCGTCAGCCTTGGCTCAACTCGTCGGCCAGGGCACCTGCGGCGACTTGTAGTAGCTGATGCCGAGGGCGGTCCAGCGCGGCCCCTGGGCCGCCAGCCGTACCTTGTACCGCGCCCAGTCGTGGGTGACCGCCGGGGACCAGCCCAGCTCGGCCGCTCCGGCCAGGCGCGGGAACGCCATGTACTCGATGTCGGCGGACGTGGTGAGGGTCTCGGACCACAGCGGCGCCTCGACGCCCCTGATGGCCGAGGCGGGCGCTCCGGGGAGGTAGCTGCCCGGGTCCCAGTCGTAGGAACGCTTCACCTCGACCAGGCCCGCCCACTTCGTGCCCAGCCGGGTGGTCGCGGTGTACTTCATGTCGAGGTAGACCCGGTCCGCCGGGGACAGGATGAGTCCCGTGCCGTTCTGGGCGGCCTTCGCCACCTGTGCCTTCTCCGCCGCGCCGGTGCCGTCCAGGCCCCAGTACTGGGCGAGGGCGCCCTTGGCGGGGGTGGCGCCGGTCAGCTGGTGCCAGCCGATCACCGTCTTGCCGTACCTGGCCACGATCGGCTGCACGCGGTCCATGAACTTCACGTAGTCGGCGTGGCTGGTGGAGTGCGCCTCGTCGCCGCCGATGTGCAGGTAGCGGCCGGGGGTGAGCGCGGCCAGCTCCCGGACGACGTCGTCCACGAAGTCGTACGTCACCTCCTTGGGCACGCACAGCGAGCTGAAGCCGACCTCGGTGCCGGTGTACAGCGGGGGCGCGGTGCCGTTGCAGTTCAGCCGCGCGTAGGAGGCGAGGGCCGCGTTCGTGTGGCCCGGCATGTCGATCTCGGGGACGACCTCCAGATAACGGGAGGCGGCGTAGCGGACGATCTGCCGGTACTCGGCCTTGGTGAAGTAGCCGCCTCTGCCGCCGCCGACCTCGGTCGAGCCGCCGTAGGCGGCCAGGCGCGGCCAGGAGTCGATGGCGATGCGCCAGCCCTGGTCGTCGCTGAGGTGCAGGTGCAGCGTGTTGATCTTGTAGAGGGCCAGCTGATCGATGTAGCGCTCGACCTGGGCCACCGTGAAGAAGTGCCGGGAGACGTCCAGCATGGCGCCCCGGTAGCCGTAGCGCGGGCGGTCCTCGACGGTGCCGCCGGCGATCCGCCAGGGGCCGGGCTGGACGCTCTTCTTCTCCACGGACGCCGGGAGGAGCTGGCGCAGGGTCTGGACGCCGTGGAAGAGACCGGCGGGGGTGCTCGCGGTGATGGAGACGCCCTTGGGTCCGCTGCTCAGGCGGTAGCCCTCGGCGCCGAACGACCCCCGGGCCAGGTGGAGTCGGATGCCGCCGCTGCCCTGCTCGGTGACCGGCAGCGGGTAGCCGGTGGACGGCCGCAGGATGCCGGCGAGGTACTCCCCCGTCCGGCGGACCTCGTCCGAGCCGTCCACGCGGACGCGGGTGGCGCGGGTGACGCGGTACGGGGATCCGGCGGGCTCGACCGACGCGGGCGCCGGGACCACGCGGTCCAGCGGGGTCGCCGCCGCGGCCCGCGGTGCGGGTGCCGCGCCGACGGTGAACACGCCTGCCGCCGCCACAAGCAGCAGGCATCCGAGGACGCGGGTCAGTCGGGGAGTCGTGCTGTGGTTCCGTCTCACATGCGCTCCCTTCGGGAATGGTAAAGACCACTCTCCCGCAGATGCGGTGAAACAATCCCCGCATGACGGAAATCATCCAGAAGGACGGTAGCTGGATCTTCGACGGGGACGCCCTCAGGCTGACCCCCGGCCGGGACAAGAACATCGTCCTGCTGCGCCGGACGCTGGGTGAACTCGTCGTACCGCTGGGCGCGTTGGCCGGCGTCTCCTTCGAGCAGGGCAAGAGGTCGGGGCGGCTGAGGCTGCGGCTGCGGGATGGCGCCGACCCGCTGCTGCACGCCACCGGCGGCCGGCTCACCGAGCCCCACGACCCCTATCAGCTGACCGTGGAGTCCGACCGGTACGGCGTCGCCGAGTACTTCGCGGACGAGGTCCGCAACGCCCTGCTGCTGGACGGCGTTTCACCGGACCCGGTCGACGGCTACCTGCTGCCGGGGCCGTCCGTGCCGCTGTCCGCCTCGGCCGGGGACGGCACGGCGGGCTTCGACGGTGAGCAGGTGCGCCTGGAGTGGAACTGGAAGACGGAGGACGCCAAGGCCGCCACCGGACCCCGTACGATCCCGCTCACCGAGATCACCGCCGTGGACTGGCAGCCGGCGGTCGGGCTGGAGAACGGCCACCTGCGCTTCACCGTGCGGGGCGCGCCCGCCACCGCGCCGCCGAAGTACGACCCCAACGCCGTCGAGCTGTGGGGCTTCAAGAAGGATCCGCTGATGGCCCTGGTCGCGGCCGCCGTGCAGGCCCGGCTGCCGCACCCGTCGGTGCCGGGCGCCCGGGCGGAGGTGCGGCCGGAGCCGCCGCGGCTCACGAAGGCGCCATCGGCCGAGGACGATCACGACGCGCTGCTGCGGCGGCTGCGCGAGCTGGGTGAGCTGCACCGCTCGGGGGTGCTCACCGACGAGGAGTTCCACCTGGCCAAGCGGGCGGTCCTCGCACGTATGTGAGGACCACCCGCTCTCGCAGAGGTCGCGCCCCGCCTTTCCGGGCGCGACCGGATGCCTACTTCGCCCTGCGGGCCACCGTGAAGTGGTCGATCCGGTCACCGGTCTCGGCGATGCCCTGGACCTTCAGCCTGGCGTAGTGCCCCTTCGGCGCGGGCTCGACGTCCACGCGCAGGAACGAGTAGTTGAGGTAACGCACCCGCGACCAGGCAACGGTCTCGTTGTGCTTGCCGTCCTTGAGGTTGACGAAGGAGGCCACGGAGTCGACCTCGTTCTCGTGACCCTCGTACGAGTCAGGGGCGCTGAAGGCGTACAGGCTGCGGCCCGCCGCACCCGCCGTGACGTACACCACGCCTTCGGTCTCGGAGTACGCCGTGCCGCCGATCGGCAGCTTCTTGGTGACGTCGTTGCCCTTGATGACGTCCGTGCGCTCGTACTGGTGGTTGTGGCCGTTGATGACCAGGTCCACCGTGTACTTCTCGAACAGCGGCACCCACTCCTGGCGCACACCCCCCTCCGAGGCGTGCGCGGTGGAGGTGCAGTACGCGCAGTGGTGGAAGAACACGATGATGAAGTCGATGTCCTTCGCGGCGCGGAACTTCCTCAGCTGACCCTCGAACCATTTCGTCTGAGTTCCGCCGGAGATGCCCAGGTTCGCCGGGATCTCGAAGGAGACGTCGTTGGGGTCCAGCGAGATGATCGCCGTGTTGCCGTAGACGAAGGAGTAGACGCCCGGCAGGTTCTTGGCGTCCGGACCGTTGTCCGGGAGGGTCCAGCGGGCCTTCTCGCCCCCGTAGCCGTTGGGCGAATACCAGGCCTCCATGTCGTGGTTGCCGTACGAGACCATCCACGGGATCTGCTTGGCGACCGACTCGGTCTGGTACAGGAACTGGTCCCAGGTGCGCGAGTCGAACCCGGTGTCGGTGGTCTTGCCCGCGCCGGACGGGTCGCCGTAGGCGATGTCACCGGCGTGCAGGTGGAAGGCCGGGTTCTGGCCGAGGATCAGGCTGTCGTTGGCCAGGGCGTGGTAGCTGACGCCCTGGTCGCCGAATGCGGTGAAGGTGAAGGGCGCCTTGTGGGCGGGGGCGGTGGTGAAGGTGCCCAGGGTGCCCAGCAGGTGCGGCTCGGCCGGGTCGAAGCCCTGGTGGCCGACGCCGTAGTAGTACGTCTTGCCGGGGCGCAGGTGGGCGAGTTCGGCGTGCAGGTAGTACTGGGTGTGGTCGCCGCTCGCGCCGACGCCGGCCGGGGTGTGGAGGGTGCGGACCTCGGCGTCGATCTTGCGGGACAGATCCCAGGGGTGGGCGCCGATGCGGATGAAGGGCTTCTTCACCGCGACCGGGACCTGCCAGGAGACGGTCATCTCGGTGCGCGGGTCGTTGCCCCAGGCCAGGTGCCGGCCGAAGGGGGCGACGAGGGCCCCGTCGACCGACTCGGTGGCGGGGGCGGTGCTCCCCCACTGCCTGAAGGGCGTGGGAGGTACCCCCAGGGCCGGCACGCCGGCCTGGGCGGTGGCGCCCGGGACGAACGCGCCGCCCGCGACGGCGCCCAGGGTGACGGCGCCGCCTCTGATCATGGTGCGCCGCGAGAACCTGGCGCGCAGGTACTCATGCTGCTCGGCCATGCTCATGCGCTCGGCCAGCTTCTCGGGTACTCCCATACGAGGAATGTCCATGGCGTCTGAAACTCGCCTGTTCGAGCAACGTGGCGCAAGACGCAGGATGGACAGCTTGCGAACAGAGCACCATAAGAGATCCAACAGGCGTCTGCCCGGAATCGGGCACGATTCTTGCGAAACTCGCTTCGATACCTCAGGATCTACCGGGTGCACGAGGAACTTGTCGATCATCTGACGCGCTCGACGCCCCTGAGCAGGGGCGAGGCGCTGCGGGTGGTCCAGGACGTGCTCGCCTACTTCGACGAGACGACACCGGAGTACGTCCGTCGCCGCCACCGCGAACTGCAGGCCCAGGGCCTGACGAACACGGCGATCTTCGAACGGATCGAGGCGGACCTGAGATACCGGGCGGTGGCGCCGCCGGAGCTGACGCTCAGGCAGCTGCGCCGCATGGTCTACGGCTGAGACGCCAGGCTGAGGGATACCTATATATGTGCGGAATTGTCGGATACATCGGGAAGCGTGACGTGGCTCCCCTGCTCCTGGAAGGCCTGCAGCGCCTGGAGTACCGGGGCTACGACTCGGCGGGCATCGTCGTCACCTCCCCGAAGACGGCCGGCCTGAAGATGGTCAAGGCCAAGGGCCGGGTGCGCGACCTGGAGGCGAAGGTCCCGGCCCGCTTCAAGGGCACCACAGGCATCGCCCACACCCGCTGGGCCACCCACGGCGCCCCCTCCGACGTGAACGCCCACCCGCACATGTCGGCCGACCACAAGGTCGCCGTCGTGCACAACGGCATCATCGACAACGCCTCCGACCTGCGCCGCAAGCTGGAGGCCGACGGGGTCGAGTTCCTCTCCGAGACCGACACCGAGGTGCTCGTCCACCTGATCGCCCGCTCGCAGGCCGAGAAGCTGGAGGACAAGGTCCGCGAGACCCTCCGGGTCGTCGAGGGCACCTACGGCATCGCGGTCATGCACGCCGACTTCTCCGACCGCATCGTGGTGGCCCGAAACGGCTCCCCGGTCGTCCTCGGCATCGGCGAGAAGGAGATGTTCGTCGCCTCGGACATCGCCGCCCTGGTCGCCCACACCCGGCAGATAGTGACGCTGGACGACGGCGAGATGGCCACCCTCAAGGCCGACGACTTCCGCACCTACACCACCGAGGGCACCCGTACGACGGCCGAGCCGACCACCGTTGAGTGGGAGGCGGCCTCCTACGACATGGGCGGCCACGACACCTACATGCACAAGGAGATCCACGAGCAGGCCGACGCCGTGGACCGCGTGCTGCGCGGCCGCATCGACGACCGCTTCTCCACCGTGCACCTCGGCGGCCTCAACCTGGACGCCCGCGAGGCGCGCAAGATCCGCCGCGTGAAGATCCTCGGCTGCGGCACCTCGTACCACGCGGGCATGATCGGCGCCCAGATGATCGAGGAGCTGGCCCGCATCCCCGCCGACGCCGAGCCGGCCTCCGAGTTCCGCTACCGCAACGCGGTCGTGGACCCCGACACCCTCTACGTCGCGGTCTCCCAGTCCGGTGAGACGTACGACGTGCTGGCGGCCGTGCAGGAGTTGAAGCGCAAGGGCGCCCGGGTCCTCGGCGTGGTCAACGTGGTCGGTTCCGCGATCGCCCGCGAGGCCGACGGCGGCATCTACGTGCACGCCGGCCCCGAGGTCTGCGTGGTGTCCACCAAGTGCTTCACCAACACCACGGTCGCCTTCGCCCTGCTCGCCCTCCACCTGGGCCGCACCCGGGACCTGTCGGTCCGCGACGGCAAGCGGATCATCGAGGGCCTGCGGAAGCTGCCGGAGCAGATCACCGAGATCCTCAAGCAGGAGGAGGAGGTCAAGCAGCTGGCCGAGCAGTACGCCGACGCCCGCTCGATGCTCTTCATCGGCCGCGTCCGGGGCTACCCGGTGGCCCGCGAGGCCTCCCTGAAGCTCAAGGAGGTCTCCTACATCCACGCCGAGGCCTACCCCGCCTCCGAGCTGAAGCACGGCCCGCTGGCCCTGATCGAGCCGGCCCTGCCGACGGTGGCGATCGTCCCCGACGACGACCTCCTGGAGAAGAACCGCGCGGCGCTGGAGGAGATCAAGGCCCGCAGCGGCAAGATCCTCGCGGTGGCCCACCAGCACCAGGAGAAGGCGGACCAGACGATCGTGGTCCCGAAGAACGAGGACGAGCTGGACCCGATCCTGATGGGCATCCCGCTCCAGCTCCTGGCGTACCACACGGCGAAGGCACTCGGGCGGGACATCGACAAGCCCAGGAACCTCGCCAAGTCGGTCACCGTCGAGTAGGGCGACCCGGACACGGCCGGCAGAACGGACCCCCACGTGCGCCACCGATCACGTGGGGGTCCCTTCAGTGCTGCTCGAATCAGCCGGTGGCCGTCATCCCCCGGCCGGCAGCACGTCGGGGAAGCACCGTCGGCCAGTGCGCGAGAGCGGCTGTCGCCGCGTACCAGGCAACGGCACCGCAGACGGCGGCGACCCAGCCGCCGACCTTCGCGAGCGAGGAACTGTCGGCGAAGGACGCCACGGCGAGCAGCAGCATCGCCAGGAACAGCAGCCCGTACACGACCTGACCGAGGTCGTCCCCGCCCGCCAGCGTCAGCGTGAGCGCCACGAGGGCGAAGAGCAGCAGGAAGAGTCCCGCTCCGTTGGCCGACGTGTGGTCGCCGAACGAGACGGCCCAGGTGAACCACAGCGCGCCGAGGGCCACGAAGGCCGTACCGGAAGCGGTGTCACGATCACGGAAGGCCAGCAGACCGACGAGGAACAGGGCGATGCCGCCGACGTAGTGGGCCGGCGACACGGCGTCGGACACCCGTACGCCGTCGATCACGCCGGTCGTGCCGAGTCCGAACGCCAATAGGGTGACACCCAGGGCGAGTCGGCCGGCCACGGTAGTGGTTCCGCTTCCCGCAGAGACGTCGTTGTCCACGGCGGGCTCCCTTCGTGCATGTGCAGTTGCGCGGTGACCGATATATGCCCTTCACAAGGGCACAAACACCTCTACGCACGAGTAGTTTCGCGCTGCACAAAGGAAGTTGACGGAGGGTCGGAAAACCTCAGGGAATGACGATCACGGGCCGCTGTGCCCGCTTGGCGAGCCGTCCGGCCACGGAGCCGAAGATCCGGCCCACGATGCCGTGCGTGGAGCCGACCACGATCGCGTCGGCCTCGTACTCCCGCCCCACCTCTTCGAGTTCGTGGCAGATGTCGCCACCGCGCTCGACCAGGATCCAGGGAACCTCGGCCAGATAGTCCGCACAGGCGAGCTCGAGCCCCAGCACCTCGGTGCGGTGATCCGGTACGTCGACGAAGACGGGCGGCTCGCACCCCGCCCACACCGTGGTGGGCAGCCGGTTGGCCACGTGGACGATGATCAGGCCCGAGCGGGAGCGGTGGGCCATGCCGACCGCGTAGGCGAGGGCGCGCTCGCTGGACGTCGAGCCGTCGAAGCCGACGACCACGCCGTGCTGGAAGGCGGGGTCGCAGGAGGGGCGTGACTCTTCCGCCGCGAGGGGATCGGCCGCCGTGGGATCGGCGACCGGCCGCTTGCGGTCCGCGGGTTCGAAGAATTCGTGACCGGCCATGGCTGTCTCGGCGTTGTGATCCATTGTGGGTGGGGTGACATCGTGCGGCGGAGCTGTGTCCGGGTTTCGCCTTCCCAACCCCATACCCCAAGGGTACGGCGGCACGCCTCCTCTGCCCAGCTCCCGCACACGCTCCGTGATCGGCCCCCGGTGTCCGCAGGGGTTCCCCGGAGCATGCACGAGCAGCGCCCGTAACGCAATGGTTGCTGCCCCGTACAGGCGGTTTGCGCGGGATTCGCTTCAGCCGCAGCCGGTGACCGACCGATCGAACAGACGTTGAACCCGGTGAGTCACCGCCACAGGGAGTACGAGATGTCCGGACCCCGATCCACCGACCCGCACCGCGCCCCGGACACCACGGGCGACGTGATCCGCTGGGCGGCCTTCAGTTGCGTCCTCGTCCCCGTGGTCCTCGTCTGGTACGGCACCTCGCTCGCCGGCGCCGCCGGCACGGCCTTCGGCCTCGCCGCCGTCACGGCCGTCTGCCGTGTCCTGCTGCGGCGGTCCGAGCGGTGCGCCGCGCAAAGAGGCGGACGCCACACCAAGGAAGAGACACCGGTCGACTGACCGGTTTTTGCACACCCGAACGCTTCTTTTCGGCCAAGTTCCGTATACCGCTCCGGAGGGGTCACACCCACCCCCCAACCCCCGTTCCACCTGCACGGAAAGGGTCTGAGCCGACCCATGCACCCTACGCGGTTTGGCCACTGCGACAAGGCGCACTTCCCTGCACGGCCCACGAGTGCAACCCTTCGTGATCGAATGCTTCACGCCAAGTTGTCATGTCGACAATGTCCGGCGTGTCGAACTGGCCACCGTCAGACCGCGGTAGCCAGTAGATTCGATCTTGACTGTCTTACGGCGGGGGACTCGTGCAGGACCGAGGGGAAACGTGCAGGAGCGACACAACCGAGGAGCCGCGACCACCGAGGGGGGCTTAGCAGGATGAGCCACGACTCCACTGCCGCGCCGGAAGCCGCGGCCCGGAAGCTTTCCGGGCGACGCCGCAAGGAGATCGTCGCGGTGCTGCTGTTCAGCGGCGGTCCCATCTTCGAGAGTTCCATACCACTGTCGGTGTTCGGGATCGACCGCCAGGACGCCGGGGTGCCGCGCTATCGACTGCTGGTGTGCGCCGGCGAGGAAGGCCCACTGCGGACCACAGGGGGCCTGGAACTCACCGCACCACATGGGCTCGAGGCGATTTCGCGCGCGGGTACGGTCGTCGTACCGGCCTGGCGCTCGATCACCTCACCGCCACCGGAGGAGGCGCTCGACGCGCTGCGCCGCGCGCACGAGGAGGGCGCCCGTATCGTGGGGCTGTGCACCGGGGCCTTCGTGCTCGCGGCGGCGGGCCTGCTGGACGGCCGTCCGGCGACCACGCACTGGATGTACGCGCCGACGCTGGCCAAGCGCTATCCGTCGGTTCACGTGGATCCACGTGAACTGTTCGTCGACGACGCCGACGTCCTGACGTCGGCGGGTACGGCGGCCGGTATCGACCTCTGCCTCCACATCGTGCGGACGGACCACGGCAACGAGGCGGCCGGCGCGCTCGCCCGGCGCCTGGTGGTCCCACCGCGCCGCAGCGGCGGTCAGGAGCGCTACCTCGACAGGTCTTTACCCGAGGAGATCGGCGCCGACCCGCTCGCCGAGGTCGTCGCCTGGGCGCTGGAACACCTCCACGAGCAGTTCGACGTGGAGACTCTGGCGGCACGCGCCTACATGAGCCGCCGTACGTTCGACCGCCGGTTCCGCTCACTGACCGGCAGCGCGCCGCTGCAGTGGCTGATCACCCAGCGGGTGCTGCAGGCGCAGCGGCTGCTGGAGACGTCGGACTACTCCGTGGACGAGGTGGCGGGCCGCTGCGGCTTCCGCTCCCCGGTCGCGCTGCGCGGGCACTTCCGTCGCCAGCTCGGCTCGTCCCCCGCCGCCTACCGGGCCGCCTACCGGGCCCGTCGGCCGCAGGGCGACAAGCCGGGTGACACGCAGGCGCCGGTGGCACAGCCGGGGCCGTCCGGCGCACCGGGCCTGTCCGGCCACGGGCCGGTGGGCCACGCGCCCGCGGTCCTGCATCCGGACCGCGAGAGCGGGGTTCCGATGCAGAGCCGGCGCCAGACAGCGGGCGCGGTGAGCCTGCTGCCGGGGCCGCGCAGCGGCAACTGAGCGAGGAGTGAGGAGGGGGCGGGCACACACCCGCCCCCTCTTTCGCTGTCGCCGCCGGTGCCGGGTCCGGGGCGGCAGCCCACAGCCCCCGGCATCGACGCGGGGCATCCCAAACGCCGACGTCAGCCTTAGGGTGGTCGCATGAACGATCGCATGGTGTGGATCGACTGCGAGATGACCGGCCTCTCGCTGTCCGACGACGCTCTCATCGAGGTGGCCGCCCTCGTCACCGACTCCGAGCTGAACGTACTCGGCGAGGGGGTGGACATCGTCATCCGTCCGCCGGACTCGGCGCTGGAGACGATGCCGGAGGTGGTGCGTCAGATGCACACCGCGTCCGGACTGCTGGACGAGCTGGCCGGCGGCACCACGCTGGCCGACGCCGAGGAGCAGGTGCTCGCCTACGTCCGTGAGCATGTGAAGGAGCCCGGCAAGGCCCCGCTGTGCGGCAACTCCGTCGGCACCGACCGCGGTTTCCTGCTGCGGGACATGCCGACCCTGGAGGACTACCTCCACTACCGGATCGTGGACGTCTCCAGCATCAAGGAGCTGGCCCGGCGCTGGTACCCGCGGGCGTACTTCAACAGCCCGGAGAAGAACGGCAACCACCGGGCCCTCGCCGACATCCGCGAGTCGATCGCGGAACTGCGCTACTACCGCGAGGCCGTCTTCGTGCCCCAGCCCGGCCCCGACTCCGACACCGCGCGGAAGATCGCGGCCAAGCACGTTCTGCCTGCGCAGTAGACCCGCCGGGTCCGGGCGGAGGCCCGCACGGAAACACGTGCGCGAGCACCCCTTGGGACCCTGTAGACTTCTTCTCGGCCGGTCGGGGAGAACACTCCTCGAACTGCCGGTCATGGTGGGTGTAGCTCAGCTGGTAGAGCACCTGGTTGTGGTCCAGGATGCCGCGGGTTCGAGTCCCGTCACTCACCCTGAGTGATCAGCCGGTGACTCCGTCGAGAGACGGGTCACCGGCTGATTCGTTTCCGGCGCCTTCCGCCCCTGGCCGGGGCCGGCCCGCAGCGGGACCTCCTTCAGCAGCACCGCCGCCACGAACGCCAGGGCGCACACCGCCGCCGTCGTGAGGAAGATGTGCTGCGTGCCGGTGGCCACCGCCGTCCGGTACGCCTCCCCCGTCGCCGCGGCCGGCACCGCCCGAGTGAACAGCGAGCCGAAGACGGCCACCCCGAGCGAGCCGCCGAGCGTGCGGAACAGGTTCGTCGCCGCCGAGGCCGCCCCCATGTCCCGCAGCTCCACGCTGTTCTGGGCGATGGTCGTGCCCATCTGCAGGGTGAAGCCCATCCCGAGGCCGAGCAGGGCCATGAAGCAGCCGGCCGTGGTGCGCGAGGTACCGGTGTCCATCGTGGCGAGCAGCAGGGCGCCCGCCGTGAGCAGCAGCGTGCCCAGCACCGGGAACACCTTGTAGCGGCCGGTGCGGGCCATGACCTTCCCGGCGATGTTGGAGGCGATCACCACCGGGATCAGCAGCGGCAACAGGAGCAGGCCGGAGCTGGTCGCCGTGCTGCCCTGGACGGTCTGCTGGAACAGGGGCAGGTAGAGCGCCGAGCCGAACATCACCACACCGGCCGCGAGCAACAGGCCCACGGCGAGCGGGAAGTTGCGGTGGCCGGTGAAGACGCGGGGCGGAAGCACCGGCTCGGGGACGCGCCGCTCGACGGCGGCGAACGCGGCGGTGCCGAGGACGGCCACCGCCCCCAGGGCGAGAACCTGCCAGGACGTCCACGCGTACGTCGTTCCGGCCCAGGTCGCCGCCAGGACCGCCGCCACGACGGTGACCGCCAGGACGCCGATGCCGGCCCAGTCGATCCGCGGCCGCGTCCCGGGTGCCCGAGCGGGCAGGCGCAGCAGCAGCTGAACCCAGACCAGGGCGATCAGGCCGAGGGGCAGGTTGACGTAGAACGCCCAGCGCCAGCCGAGGTGGCCGGTGACGAAGCCGCCGAGCAGCGGGCCGCCGACCACGCCGATGGCCATCACCATGGCCGTCATGCCCTGGTACCGGCCGCGCTCCCGGGGTGACACCAGCGTGCCGATCAGCGCGAACGCCCCGGCGGCCAGACCGCCCGCGCCGATGCCCTGGAGCGCGCGGAACTCGATCAGCTGGAGCATCGAGTGGGCCGCGCCGGCCAGCAGGGAGCCGAGCAGGAACACCACGATCGAGGCCTGGAAGAGGGGTTTACGCCCGTAAAGGTCGCCGAGTTTTCCCCAGACCGGCGAGGCGACGGCGGTGGCCAGCGTGTACGCGGTGACCACCCAGGAGATGTGCTCAAGTCCTCCCAGATCACGGACGATCGTCGGCATCGCCGTACCGACGATGTTGTTGTCGAGCATGGCCAGCAGCATGGCGAGCATGACGCCGAGCAACGTCCAGCGGACGTTTGCGACAGGCATGGCTGAGGGCTCCTTCCGGAGGATGGGGCGGGAACGCCCCCAGAAAAGCACACCGACTCACTAAGTGCAATGAGTCAACCTTTTGTCCAAGACAACCGAGGCGGTAGGCTGCGGCCATGGGCGAGACGACGACTGCCGGGCCGGGGCCGGTCATGGGCCGGCGCGAGCGCAAGAAGGCCGCGACCCGCAAGGCACTGGCGGACGCGGCGCTGGAACTGTTCCTGGAGCGCGGCTTCGACGAGGTGAGCATCAGGGACGTGGCCGAGGCCGCTGACGTCTCCACGACGACGTTGTTCAAGCACTTCCCGAGCAAGGAGGCGCTCGTCTTCGACCTGGATGCGGACCAGGAGGCCGCGCTCGTCGCCGCCGTGCGCGACCGGACCCCCGGCACCTCGATCCCGCGGGCGCTACGCGCGCACACGCTGGCCGCGCGGGTCTTCAGGGCCGAGTACGACGAGCAGATCACCGCGTTCCACCGGCTGATCAACAGCACCCCGGCACTGATCGAGTACTACCGGCGCATGTGGATGCGGCACGAGCGGGCCCTGGCCGAGACGATCGCCGCCGACCTCGGCGCCCCGGCGGACGACCCCGCTTGCGCGGCGCTGGCCCACTTCGCCCTGGAAGCCCGTGCCCTGGCCGGCACCGCCGACCCCGAAGCCGCTGTCAACGCCGCCTTCGACCTGCTGGAGAAGGGCTGGGAAGCCGTGCGCCCCCGTTCCTGACCCGCGTTACGACGCGTCCGTGTCACCACTTCCCCGGGAGGATCCCCGCACGGGGATCGACCCGCAGTTGTACGACAGCCACTCGCACCGGATGAGTCGGCGCTCCAAGCACAGGCCGGCCCCGATCCGTGAGTCCCGCGGGCACGGCGAGGCACTGGCCCGGCTGATCGCCCAGCTCCCCGCCTGCACATCGGGCAGGCTCGCGACGATCGACCCGTACCACGACACGGTCCTCAACGAGCAGGCGGCACGGCCCGCGCTCCGCGAGACCCCGGCTCTCCTGGACCACGGCACCGACGACGCCCGGGCCGAAGCGGTCCCCGGCCTCGCGACCTGCCTGAAGGACTGCTCCACGACCCCGGGCAGCTACCTGGCCCTCGTCGGGGGCTGACCCGCGAGCCGGGGACCGCGTCCGGAACCCCGCTACGACGACGCCCGCGCCACCAGTTCCGTCGGCAGCACCGCGTGCCGCCGCTCGAGGCCCCGGGACACGGCCGGGCGGCGGTCGGCGATCTCCGTGAGCAGCAGGTCGATCATCGCGCGGCCCATCTCCTCTATGGGCTGGCGGACGCTGGTCAGCGGCGGCTCCATGTGACGGGAGATGGCCGAGTCGTCGTACCCGACCAGCGCCACGTCGTCGGGGATACGGCGGCCCGCCCCGCGCAGCACCTGCCGGGCGCCCGCCGCCGTCACGTCCGAGCCGGCGAAGACCGCGTCCAGGTCGGGGTGCCGCTCCAGCAACGTCGTCATCGCGCGCAGGCCGCCCTCCTCGGTGAAGTCCCCCGGCTCGATGAGGAGTTCGTCCACTTCGAGGCCCGCGTCCCGCAGGGCGTCGCGGTAGCCGTCGACGCGTCGCTGGGCGCCGTAGACGTCGAGGCGGCCGGTGATGTGGGCGATCCTGCGGCGGCCCCGGGAGAGCAGGTGCTCCACGGCCGAGCGCGCTCCGCCGTAGTTGTCCGAGTCCACCGAGGTGAGCGTCTCCGCGGCCGAGCGCGGACCGCTGATCACCGCCGGGATCTCCAGTTGGGCGATCAGGTCGGGGAGCGGGTCGTCGGCGTGCACGGAGACCAGCAGGACGCCGTCCACGCGGTGGGCCGCCAGGTACTGCGCGAGGCGCTCCCGCTCCCGGTCGCTGCCCGCGAAGATCAGCAGCAACTGCATCTCGGTTTCGGAGAGTTCGGCGCCGACACCGCGCAGCATGTCCGAGAAGTACGGCTCCGCGAAGAACCGGGTCTCCGGCTCGGGCACGACCAGCGCGATGGCATCGGTGCGGTTGGCCGCGAGGGCGCGGGCCGCGGTGTTCGGGACGTAACCGAGTTCGGCGACCGCCGCCTCGACCGCCGCGCGGGTCGCGTCACTGACCCGGGGCGAGCCGTTGATCACCCGCGAGACCGTGCCCCGGCCGACCCCGGCCCGGGCGGCAACCTCCTCGAGCGTGGGCCGCCCCCCGCCCCGGCCCCGCGCTCTGTGGCTTGCCATGGGCTCCGCCTCCCTCGCACCAACATCCGGCTGGCTGGAATCTAACAGCCCTGGCCAGACCGTGGACCGCCACCGGGCGCCCGGAGAGGGCCAGTTAACACTCGGATAACCGAACGCACCCCTCCGCGCCCGCTCCCTTGACACCCCGCCCGGAACCGACGACTCTTCAACACATCACTTGTGGGAGCGCTCCCACAGTACCTGACACCTACACATCCCGCACGTTCCCCGCCCGAGCCGCAGCGAGTACGAACGGGCCCAATTCCATGCAGTTGGCCGGGGGGTCGGCACGTCAGGCAACAGGAGGACGCAATGCGCACGAGCATCCGCCGGTCCCAGCGACTGATGGCCTTCGCGGCCGTCGCCGCACTGACCACGGGGTTGCTGGCCGGCTGCGCCAACGACTCGGACGACGGCTCGTCGAACAACTCGGACGGCGGCAACGGCAGTGGCAAGGGCAAGATCACGCTGACCATCGGGACCTTCGGCGTCTTCGGCTACAAGCAGGCCGGCCTCTACGACGAGTACATGAAGCTCCACCCGGACATCAGCATCAAGGAGAACGTCACCACCCGTACCGACGTGTACTGGCCAAAGGTGCTCACCCGCCTCCAGGCCGGTTCCGGCACCGACGACGTCCAGGCCATCGAGGTCGGCAACATCACCGAGGCCGTCCAGACGCAGGGGAGCAAGTTCGTCGACCTCGGCAAGGACGTCGACAAGTCGCAGTGGCTGGACTGGAAGAACGCCCAGGCCACCACCAAGGACGGCAAGCTGATCGGGCTCGGGACCGACATCGGTCCGATGGCCATCTGCTACCGCAAGGACCTGTTCAAGAAGGCCGGGCTGCCGACCGACCGGACCAAGCTCGCCGAGATGTGGAAGGGCGACTGGTCCAAGTACGTCGACGTCGGCAAGCAGTACATGAAGAAGGCGCCCAAGGGCACCAAGTTCGTGGACTCGGCCTCCTCCGTCTACAACGCGGCCGTGGGCGGCGCGAGCGAGCGGTACTACGACAAGGACGGCAACGTCGTCTGGGACAAGTCCGAGGGCGTGAAGAAGGCCTGGGACGTCGCCATGACCGCGGCGACCAGCAACATGTCGGCGAAGCTGAAGCAGTTCGACCCGACGTGGGACCAGGGCTACGCCAACGGCACCTTCGCGTCCGTCGCCTGCCCGGCCTGGATGATCGGCTACATCGAGCAGAAGTCCGGTGACTCCGGCAAGGGCCAGTGGGACGTGGCGGCGGCGCCGGCGGCGTCCAACTGGGGCGGCTCCTTCCTCGGCGTGCCGACGGCGACCAGGCACCAGAAGGAGGCCGTCGAGCTGGCCAAGTGGCTGACCGCGCCCGCACAGCAGGAGAAGGTCTTCGCCAAGCAGGCGAGCTTCCCGTCCACCCCGTCGGCGTACGCGAACCTGAAGCCGGCCGCCGACACCACCGCGTACTTCTCCGGGGCCCCGCTCACCCAGATCTTCTCCGACTCGGCGAAGACCATCCCGGCGCAGCCCCTCGGCCCCAAGGACAAGCCGATCGACAACGCGATCAGTGACATCGGCATCCTCCAGGTCGAGCAGAAGGGCAAGTCCCCCTCGCAGGGCTGGAACGCCGCGTCCAAGGAGATCAAGGACGTGCTCGGCCAGTGACCAGCTCCAAGCAGGCTCTCGCGCACACCGCGTCGAGCGCCGAGGCCGCGCCCGGCACCCCGCCGGGCGCGGCCCGGGGCGCTCACGGTCGCGGTACGCCGGCGGGCACCGCCTCCTGGCGCAGCCGGCTGTACCGCTGGGACATGAAGGCGTCGCCGTACGCGTTCGTCGCCCCCTTCTTCGTCCTGTTCGGGGCCTTCACCCTGGTCCCGCTGCTGTACACGGCCTGGTACTCGCTGCACGACGTGCAGCTGTCGACGCTGGACCACCAGACCTGGGCGGGCCTGGACAACTACCAGAACCTGTTGTCCTCGGACTTCTTCTGGAACGCGCTGGAGAACACGTTCACCATCGGTCTGCTGTCGACGGTGCCGCAGTTGCTGGCCGCGCTCTGGCTGGCGCACCTGCTCAACTACAAACTGCGCGGCTCGACCGTGTGGCGCGTGGTGATGCTGACCCCGTACGCCACCTCGGTGGCCGCGGCGACCCTGGTGTTCACGCTGCTGTACTCCTGGGACGGCGGCATGGTCAACTGGATCCTGCACTTCTTCGGCGTCGATGCCATCAACTGGCGGGAGTCGGACTGGGGTTCGCAGTTCGCGGTGTCGACGATCGTGATCTGGCGCTGGACCGGCTACAACGCGCTGATCTACCTGGCGGCCATGCAGGCGATCCCGATCGACCTGTACGAGTCGGCCGCGCTCGACGGCGCCAGCCGCTGGCAGCAGTTCCGCCATGTGACGATCCCGCAGCTCAGGCCGACGATCCTGTTCACCGTGGTGGTCTCCACCATCGGGGCGACCCAGCTCTTCGGTGAGGTCCTGCTGTTCGGCGGGGTCAGCGGCTCCAAGGGCGGCTCCGAGCACCAGTACCAGACGCTCGGTCTGTACATGTACGACCAGGGCTGGATCATCGGCAACCTCGGCAAGGCGTCCGCGATCGCCTGGTCGATGTTCCTCATCCTGCTGATCGTCGCCGCGGTCAACCTGCTGCTCACCCGACGGCTGAGGAAGTCCCAATGACCACCAGTGAACTGACACTTCCGCAGGGCGCCAAGGCCAGGCCGGAGCGGCGGCGCCGGATCATGGGCGCGGGCAAGCAGCTGCACGCGGGCCCCGTGACGTACGTCGTGCTGACCGTCTTCGCGCTGGTCTCGCTGGCACCGCTGGTGTGGACGGCGATCGCGGCCTCGCGCACCGACCGGCGGCTGGCCCGGACACCGCCGCCGCTGTGGTTCGGCGGCAACCTGTTCAAGAACCTGCAGTCCGCCTGGGACCAGGCCGGCCTCGGCACCGCGATGTTCAACTCGCTGATCGTCGCGGGCACGATCACCGTCAGCACGGTGCTGTTCTCCACGCTGGCCGGCTTCGCCTTCGCCAAGCTGCGGTTCCGGTTCTCCAGCCTGCTGTTGCTGCTGACGATCGGCACGATGATGATCCCGCCGCAGCTGGCCGTCGTACCGCTGTACCTGTGGATGTCGGATTTCGGCTGGTCGAACCAGCTGCAGACGGTGATCCTGCCGAGTCTCGTCACCGCGTTCGGTACTTTCTTCATGCGGCAGTACCTGGTGCAGGCGCTGCCGACCGAGCTGATCGAGGCGGCCCGGGTGGACGGGGCGAGCAGCCTCCGGGTGGTCTGGCACGTCGTCTTCCCCGCGGCCCGGCCCGCGATGGCGGTGCTCGGCCTGCTGACGTTCGTCTTCGCCTGGAACGACTTCCTGTGGCCGATCATCGCCCTGAACCAGCAGAACCCGACCGTGCAGGTGGCTCTGAACTCGCTCGGTACCGGCTATGTCCCGGACCAGGCGGTGATCATGGCGGGCGCGCTGCTCGGCACGCTGCCGCTGCTGATCGCCTTCCTGCTGTTCGGCAAGCAGATCGTGAGCGGGATCATGCAGGGCGCGATCAAGGGCTGACCGTCCGCTCCCAGGGGCCGGGCCACCGCCGCCCCGGCCCCTTCCTCCCGCTTCTCCTCCCCGCTTACTCCGTCGGTCTCCTACGACCCCCTTGGGAGCGCTTCCATGCCTGACTCCGTTTCCCCCGTGACCTTTCCTCCCGCCTTCCTCTGGGGCGCCGCGACCTCCGCGTACCAGATCGAGGGGGCGGTGCGGGAGGGCGGCCGCACCCCCTCGATCTGGGACACCTTCAGCCATACACCGGGCAGGACGGCCGGCGGCGACACCGGTGACATCGCTGTCGACCACTACCACCGCTACCGCGAGGACGTGGCGCTGATGGCGGAGCTGGGCCTGAACGCCTACCGCTTCTCCATCTCCTGGTCCCGGGTGCAGCCGACCGGCCGGGGCCCGGCGGTCCAGGTGGGCCTCGACTTCTACCGCCGCCTGGTGGACGAGCTGCTCGCGCAGGGCATCAAGCCGGCGATCACCCTGTATCACTGGGACCTCCCGCAGGAGCTGGAGGACGCCGGCGGCTGGCCGGAGCGGGACACGGCGTTCCGGTTCGCCGAGTACGCGCAGCTGGTCGGCGAGGCGCTGGGCGACCGGGTGGAAGACTGGATCACCCTCAACGAGCCCTGGTGCAGCGCCTTCCTGGGCTACGGCTCCGGTGTGCACGCCCCCGGCCGCACCGACCCGGCGGCCTCCCTGCGCGCGGCCCACCACCTCAACCTGGCGCACGGCCTGGGCACGGCCGCCCTGCGCTCGGTGACACCGGCCCGCAACCAGATCGCCATCAGCCTCAACTCCTCTGTCGTACGGCCCCTTTCGCAGGACCCGGCCGACCTGGCGGCGGCCCAGCGGATCGACGACCTGGCCAACGGGGTCTTCCACGGCCCGATGCTGCACGGGGCGTACCCCGAGACGCTGTTCTCCGCGACAGCCTCGGTCACGGACTGGTCGTACGTCCTCGACGGCGACGTCCGCACGATCAACGCCCCGCTGGACGCACTCGGCCTGAACTACTACACGCCGACCCTGGTCTCGGCGGCCGCAGCCACGGTCGCGGGTCCGCGGGCGGACGGCCACGGCGCCGGCGAGCACTCCTCCTGGCCGGCCGCCGACGACGTGCTCTTCCACCAGACCGCCGGCGAGCGCACGGAGATGGGCTGGACGATCGACCCGACGGGCCTGCACGACCTGATCATGCGTTACACGCGTGAGGCCCCGGGCCTGCCCCTCTACATCACCGAGAACGGCGCGGCCTACGAGGACAAGCCCGACCCGGACGGCCGGGTGCACGACCCCGAGCGCATCGCCTACCTGCACGGCCACCTGACCGCGGTCCGCCGCGCCATCGCCGACGGCGCCGACGTCCGTGGCTACTACCTGTGGTCCCTACTCGACAACTTCGAGTGGGCCTACGGCTACAGCAAGCGGTTCGGCGCGGTGTACGTGGACTACACGACGCTGGAGCGCACCCCGAAGTCGAGCGCGCGCTGGTACAGCGAGGCGGCGCGGACGGGGGCACTGCCGGGAGTGGAGTCGGCGGTCTGAGAACGAAAGAGGCGCGGCCCGCTGGGGGCCGCGCCCTTCTTCCCCGGGTCTTCTCGGGTCCTCTCCGGTCTTCGGTCTTTTCCGGCTCGGTCAGTTGAAGGCGCCGAACGCCTTCGAGAACGCAAACTTGTCCTGAGCTATGGAGCTGCACGTGGCGTCGGCGGTGGCCTTGGTGCCGCCGTCGCACTGCTTGTCGCGGGTCGCGGACCACATCGACAGTCCGCCGAGGCCCTTGGACTTGGCGAAGTCCGCCAGCTGGGTGGCGTCGTCGACCTTGAAGACCTCGGAGGAGACGTCGTTGACGCCGATCATCGGGGTGACCGCGACCGCCTTCCAGGCGGCGGAGTCGGACAGCCCCAGCACGCTCTTGACCTGGGCCTGGGTGGCGGTCGCCGCCTGCTCGGCGTAGGTGCCCATGTCCCCGTTGTAGGCGGGGCCGTAGTCCATCGCCATGATGTTGACCGTGTTGATCTCCACGCCGTTGGACTTGGCGTTGGACAGCAGGTTCACGCCGTCCTGGGTCAGGCCCTCGGGCATCACCGGGAGGGTGAAGGAGACGTCCAGGTTCGGGTGCTGGGCCTGGAGCTTGGCGATGGCCTGGGCGCGGCGGGTGTTGGCGGCCGAGTTGGGCAGCGCGCCGCCCTCGACGTCGAAGTCGACCTTGGTCAGCTTGAAGGCGTCGACGGCCTTGCCGTACGCCGCGGCCAGCGCGTCCGCGGAGGAGCAGGTGGTGGCCAGCTCCGAGCCGGAGGCACCGCCGAAGGAGACCCGGACGTCACCGCCCTTGGCGCGCAGCGAGCCGATCTGCGCGGCCACGCCGTCGCTGGTCAGGTCCGTGACACCGCCCCACTTGGGGGTGCAGCTCCCGCCGTCGGTGACGAAGGCGAGGTGGTAGTTCTTCACGCCGGTCGCGTCGGCCGCGCCGAGCAGGTCGAAGGCCGGGTACAGGGAGGTGTCGACGTACGGCGCGAAGCCGGCCGAGGCGGTGGTGCCGCTGCCGGTGCTCCCGGTGGGGGTGGGCGTCGCGCTCGGGGTGGGGGTCGCGCTCTGAGTGGGCGTCGCGCTCTGGGTGGGGGTGGGGGTCGGCGACTGGGTCCGGGTCGGGCGGCCGCTCGGCTCGGGGGTGGCGCCGTCGTCCGCCGAGCACTGGGCGTTGTCGATACGACAGCCCGTCGGATCGCCGGTGCCGTTGACCACGAAGCCGACGGTGACCGACTTGCCCGGCGCGAGGCCGTCCGTGTCCCACTTCGCGGGCTTCACCGTGACGTGCCGACCGCTGACGTTCGACTCGCCGTTCCACAGCGAGCTGAGCGTCGCACCCACCGGGAGGTCGAACTCCAGCGCCCAGGTCTTCTCCGGCTGACCGCTGTTGTTGGTGACGACGTACTGCGCGGTGTAACCCGTCGACCAGTCGCTGGTCCTGGTGTACGCCGCGTTCACTCCGGCCGCGTTCGCGGTGCCGGTCAGCAGGATCGCGCCGCCCCCGACCACGGCCGCGGCCACCAGACCGCCGATCGCCTTGTTCCTGCCACTGATCCTGCGCCGGTGCGTGCTCATGCGCGTGCCTGCCTTCGCTGTTCACGGGGTGGGGTGAGGCAGCACGCTAGCGAGCAGGAAAGAGACAAACGGCTTGTTAAGTACAGTCGTCGGGGAACTTAGGGTGCGCTTAAGGAAGGGATCGGGGACCATTAAAGGTCGAGACCAATCGGCGGGTCCGGGCGCGTCCGGCGCCTCAGCGGACCGCCGCCGTACGCCGGCGCCTGCGCACGCTCCCCCGGTGCCCCCTGCCCCCCGGTTTCCGCGCGTCCAGCTGGAACCAGATCCGCACCTCGGTGCCGCCCAGCACCGAGGAGCCGATGCGGACGTCGCCGCCGGTGGACTCGGCGAGCCGGCGCACGATGTCGAGGCCGAGACCGGTCGAGCCGGCGCTGCCGGAGCCGCGGCCGCGGGCCATCGCCGCCTCGGGGTCGGGTATGCCGGGGCCCGCGTCGGAGACCAGCACGATCACCGCGTCCTCGCCGTTGTGCACGTCGACCGCGAAGGCGGTGCCCTCGGCGGTGTGCCGGAAGACGTTGCCGAGCAGCGCGTCGAGCGCGGCGGCCAGGTCGGCCCGGACCACGGGTATGCGCACCGGCCGCTCCACGCCGGCCACCCGCCACTTGCGGCCCTCGTCCTCGGCGAGTGCCGACCAGAACTCCATGCGTTCGCGGACCACTTCGGCCGCGTCGCACCCGGCGCCGGGCCCGGCCGCCGCGGTCTGCGGCTTGGCCTCCCGGGCGGTGCGGATGATGGTGTCGACCTCCCGTTCCAGCTGGGCGACGGCGGTCCTGGTCTGCTCGGCGGCGGGCCCGGCGCCCAGGGAGGCCACGTTCAGCCGCAGTACGGTCAGCGGAGTGCGCAGCCGGTGCGAGAGGTCCGCCGCCAGCTCCCGCTCATTGGCGAGCAGCTGGACGACCTGGTCGGCCATGGAGTTGAACGCGACCGCCGCGAGCCTCAGTTCGGTCGGGCCGTTCTCCGGCACCCGGGCGCCCAGCTTGCCCTCGCCCAGCTCGTGCGCCCCCTCGACCAGCCGCTGCGCGGGCCGCACCATGCGCACCCCGAGCCGGTCGGCGACCGCGACCGAGCCGACGACGAGCGCGAGGCCGACGGCGGCGAGCACCGCCCAGGCCGTGCCGACGCCGTTGCTCATCGCGGACTCGGGGACGTACACCTCGACGACCGCGATCGCACCGGAGCTGAGCGCGACCGGCTGCAGCAGCGTGGAGCCGCCGGCGACCGAGGTGGTGGAGGCACGGCCCAGCTTCCGCACGGCCTCGATGTCCCGGTCGGCGGCGCGCTGCCGGCCGAGGTCCAGCGCGCCCCGGCCGTCGGCGGCGGGCAGGTGCACGGCCATACCGGAGTCCGCGCCGGCGGAGGCCACCACCCGCTCCAGTTTGTCCCGGTCGGTGGTGATGGACAGTGCGGGGGCGACGGCGGCGGCCTCCCGCTCGGCGTTGGAGAAGGCGCGGTCGCGGGCCATCTCCTTGACGACGAGACCGAGCGGCACGGCGAAGGCGACCACGACCATCGTGGTGACCGCCAGGCACACCTTGACCAGGGCCCATCTCATCGTGGCGACTCCCCTCCCCCGTCGGCGGGCATGAGCGGCTCCAGCTTCACGCCGACGCCCCTGAGCGTGTGCAGATAGCGCGGCCGGGCGGCCGTCTCGCCCAGCTTCCGGCGCAGCCAGGACAGATGGACGTCGATGGTCTGGTCGTCGCCGTAGGACTGCTGCCAGACCTCGGCGAGGAGTTCCTTGCGCGGTACGACGACACCGGGACGGCCGGCGAGGAAGGCGAGCAGGTCGAACTCACGGCGGGTGAGGTCGAGTCGGACGCCGTCCAGTTCTGCCTGCCGGCGCAGCGGGTCGACGGTCAGCCCGCCGACGCGGATGACGGGCGAGGGCGGGGTCTCCGCGCCGGCCGAGCGGGCCCGGCGCAGCACGGCCGCGATCCGGGCCAACAGGTGCTCGACCGAGAAGGGCTTGGTCAGGTAGTCGTCCGCCCCGGCGTTCAGCAGCCGGACAATCTCCGCCTCGTCGTCCCGCGCGGTGGCGATGATCACCGGTACGTCCGTGATGCCACGCAGCATCTTCAGCGCCTCGGAGCCGTCCAGATCGGGCAGCCCGAGATCCAGGATGACCACGTCGAAACGGAGATGGGCGACCTCGCGCAGCGCTTCGAGTGCCGTACCGACGCTGCGCACGGTGTGCGAGGCGTCGGTCAGTTGCCGGATGAGCGCCGAGCGTACGAACTGGTCGTCCTCGACCACGAGCACACTTGCCATGCGCCGCACCGTACGCCATGCGGCACAGGCGGGTTCGGCACCTGTGGACAACCCGGGGCACGTGCGCACGGCGGTACCACTGAGGCAGTATGGCCCGTGATGCGCAGAGGACTCGTACACGTACTGGCGTGGCTGCTCGCGACGGGCGCGGCGGTCACGCTGTCGTGGTGGGGCGTGCACACGGTGATGGCCGGAACGGCGTACGACCCACCGCGCGCCCTGCCGATCACGGCGGCCGACACGACCACGCAGCGCTCGAAGCCGCTGGATTCGCCGACCGCCCGGCCCTCCCCGTCGAAGAGCCCGTCGACGCGGCCCCCGACGCCCACGCCCGCCAGGACGCCGGCCCGCGGCGGCAGCCCGTCCCCGGCAGCCACCGCCACCGCCACCGCCACCGCCACCGGCCAGGTCAAGGCCTACTACACCGACGGCGGCCGGGCGGTCTTCGACCTGGGCCCGGCGAGCGCCACGCTCGTCTCGGCCACCCCCGGGACCGGCTGGTCGATGCAGGTGTGGAAGACGGAGACATGGATCCGGGTGGAGTTCGGCAGGGGAGCGGACCGGGTGTCGGTGTTCTGCACCTGGCACGACGGGCCGCCGCACGTAGAGGTGCAGACCTACTGAACCCTCCGAAGTGAAAGGCAATCAGATATTGACGGTGGAATCTCATTTGTGGTGAGACCCCCGCCGCCCCCGTTGGCCTGCGCGCCGCGAACGTCGCCGAGCGGGGGCGCAGCGAGCGGGCCGTCGCCGAGGTCATCGCCGAACGCACCGGCCGGAACGCGGCCGAGCTGGAGATCAGGTGCGCGGCCGCGGCGATCATCGCGGTCTCTTCACGACGCTGGTACGGCACTGGGTGGAGGGTGACGGCAAGGAGGACCTGACGGGCCTGTACGAGCGCCACCTTCCGATGCCGGCGCGGGGCTTGGACTTCCAGAACGCGGTCATCCGGAACGGGTCAGCGGAACGCTGAGGGCGGCGGGGCCGGGGAGGCCACCGCCGCCTCGTCCGTCACGGGTGCGGCGCCGCCGGTGAAGTCGGTGAGCCGCTTGCCGTGCTCGACCCGGGCGGGGTGCGGGTCGCAGGCGATGCGGCGGGTGAGTTCGGCGAGCGGGAGCGGGAGGTCGCAGCCGGCCAGGATGGCGTTGCCGAAGCGCTTGCCGCGCAGCACGGCCGGGTCCGCGAGCAGCGCGAGTTCCGGGAAGCGGGCGGCGGCGGTGGCGATCTGGCCGCGCAGATGTGCGAGCGGCGGACCGTCGGCGAGGTTGGCGGCGTAGACACCGGAGGGCTTCAGGGCGCGGCGGACCTCGTTCAGGAACTCGGTGGAGGTGAGGTGGGCGGGGGTCCGGGCGCCGCTGAAGACATCGGCGATGACCAGGTCGGCCCAGCCGTCCGGCACCTTGGCCAGCCCTTCGCGGGCGTCGACCGACCGCACCCGTATTCGCGCGCTGGGATCCCACGGCAGCTCGCGGCGGATCAGCTGGACGAGGGCCGCGTCCCGCTCGACGACCTGCTGGGTGGAGCGGGGCCGGGTGGCGGCGACGTACCGGGCGAGGGTGAGGGCGCCGCCGCCGAGGTGCACCGCCTGCACCGGCTTGCCGGGCGGGGCGACGAGGTCGATGACATGACCGAGGCGGCGCTGGTACTCGAAGGACAGGTACGCCGGGTCGTCCAGGTCGACATGTGACTGGGGCGCCCCGTCGATCAGCAGCGTCCAGGCCCGTGAGCGGTCCGGGTCGGGTATGAGCTGTGCGAGCCCGCCGTCGACCGTTTCCACCACGGCCTCGGCGGCGGCCGACCCGCGGCGGTTGTTCCTGGACCTGCCCATCGGTCCATTTTCGCAGCTGACCGAAGCGGGCGCGTCACCGGCAGCCGTCGGCCGCCTCGATCGTCCGGGCCGCCTCCCCGAGGGCCCGGCGCAGCACCACCGGATCGGTCGCGAGGTCGGCCTCGCCGGGCGGCAGCAGCCAGGCCGCGCCTTCCACCGGCGACTCGGGGTACAGCCGCAGCCCCCGCCCGTTCGTCTCGGTGCACGTGCTGCCCGGCACGTCCCAGCAGGCGGCGGTGCCCGCCGGCACCAGGAAGCCAAGGGTGTCGCACCCACCGTCGTGCAGCACGGGCCCGACCGCCTCCCCCGCCCCGCGGCGCAGGATGTCGACCGCCTCCAGCCCCTGCCGGGCCGGTACCGTCACAAGGTCGCACGCCGCGTCACGTGCCGTCGGCGCCGTGCCCGACGCACCCGAAGTACAGGGATCGTTGCTCTGGCTGGTCTCCATGCCGGCCTCCACCACGCCTGTTGCAGTCCATCGGGTTCAACGCGCGAGCGCGTCAACGGCTACGGCACAAGTGCGCCGCAAAGGATGGCAGTTCATGGCGGATCGTGCATGAGATATCCGGTTTGTAGCCAAACACAGCGTGGCGGGTCCGACACAGCAGGTACGTTCTTGCTCGCCGGAACCAGGGTGTCACACGGACAACTCGGCCCGAATCCACCCCGGATCCGGCATGGTTCGACGGTTCGCACGAGAGGACCCGGCCATGGCGTCGTCACACGAGACCTCGTCACAGCCCGAACGGCCACCCCGGCCGAACCTCGCCTTCCGGCAGCTGCGCGGTCGGCGCTCACCGGCCGAGTTCGCCGCGCTGGTGCGGCGGGCCGCGCGCGAGATCGGCGAGCGGGTGAGCTGTGACGCGCGCTACGTCGGCAGGGTCGAGGCGGGTGAGATCCGCTGCCCGAACTACGCGTACGAACGGGTGTTCCTGCACATGTACCCCGGCCGCACGCTCACCGACCTCGGTTTCGCGCCGCGCTCGTCCGTCCGCGGACGCGCGGCGCGTACGACCGCGGACGTGCCCCCGGCGTTCGGTACCACTGAGACGCCAGGGGCGATCGAGCCGTATGACCCGCAGAACCGGCACGACCCGCAGAACCCGTACGACACGCACGAGCCGTACGAGAACGACCCCCTGAACCACGAGGAGAGCGACGTGCTGCGTCGCGCATTCATGACCGGCGGAGGCGCCACGGTGGCCGCCGCCACGCTGGGCCCGCTGGGGCTCACCACCGACGCCGCGGCGGCGGGCCGCCCGCTGCGTCGCGCCGGCACCCCCGAGGCGGCTGCCCTGGAGGAGGCCGTCCGCCGCATCCGGCTGCTCGACGACCGGCACGGCGCGGACGGCCTCTACCGGCGCGCGGCAGCGCCGTTGCGCGCCGCCTACGCGCTGCTGGACGCCGGCACGACCCGGCAGACGACCGCCGAGCGGCTCCACTCCGGCGCCGGTGAACTGGCCATCTCCGTGGGTTGGCTGGCCCACGACTCCGGCCGTTTCGACGACGCCCGCTCGCACTACGCGGAGGCACTCGCGACCGCCCGCATGACCGGCGACCCGGCCCTGGAGGCCCACGCCTTCTGCAACACGGCGTTCCTGGCCCGCGACGCCGGCCGCCCCCGCGAGGCGGTACGCGCCGCGCAGGCCGCCCAGCGCCTCGCCCGCCCCCTGGGCTCCCCCCGCCTGATGTCCCTGCTCGCCCTGCGCGAGGCCGGCGGCTGGGCGGGGCTCGCGGACCGCACCGGCTGCGAACAGGCGCTGGTCCGCGCCCAGGCCCTCTTCGAGCGGGGCCACTCGGACGCCGACCCCGAGTGGATGAGCTTCTACGGAGAGGCCGAGCTGGAGGGTCTGAAGGCGCAGTGCTGGTCGACGCTGGGCGACTGGCGGCGCGCGTCCCGCCACGCCCGCCGCGCGGCCCGGCTGCAGGACCCCCACTTCACCCGAAACATCGCCCTCTACACCGCCGAACTCGCCGACGATCTGGCCCGTGAGGGCCGCCCCGACGAGGCGGCCCAGGCAGCGCTGCGCGTTCTCGACCTGCTGGACCAGGTCCAGTCCTCCCGCATCCAGACGATGCTGGCGGGGACGGCGCGGGTGCTGCTGCCGCACCGGCGGGCGTCGGGAGTCTCGGAGTTCCTCGACCGGCACGCGTCGATGCCTCGAGTCGGGCGGGCCTAGGGCCTGTCCGGCGGATCAGGCCGGAATCGCGGGGCACGGCACGCCCCTGTGCGGTGTTGTCGTCGGTCGCCGACGCTGCGGGGGCGTGGGGGGAGCTGCGGGCCTCCCCCGGTGCCTCCCGAGCCCGGGGGGACTTCCGGGCGGCGACCGGTCAAGCCCCCAAGTGCCCCACGTCGTTCCAGCTCTCGATCGCCGGTTCCCCATAAGCCCAGCCGAGGATCGACAGCGACGTCGGATTCAGCCGGATCCGCGCCGCGAAGTCCAGCGGCAACCCGAGCCACCGCGCACCTATGGACCGCAGGATGTGCCCGTGGGCGAAGACCAGCACGTCACGGTCGGCCGAGCGAGCCCACGCGACGACCTCGTCCGCGCGCGCGGTGACCTCGGCGATGCTCTCCCCCTCGGGGACACCGTCCCGCCAGATCAGCCACCCGGGCCGCACAGCCTGGATCTCGGCGGGGGTCATGCCCTCGTAGGCGCCGTAGTCCCACTCCATGAGCGTGTCCCAGGACTCGGCGCGCTCACCGAACCCGGCCAGTTCACACGTCTCACGCGCGCGTGCCAGCGGACTGCTCCGCACCTCCACCCCGGCAAGCCCCTCGAACGGTGACCGGTGCAGGCGCTCGCCGAGCAGCTTGGCCCCGCGCCGGCCCTCTTCCAGGAGCGGCACGTCGGTCCTGCCGGTGTGCTTGCCGGACAGCGACCATTCCGTCTGTCCGTGCCGGGCCAGCAGGATGCGCGGTGCCATGGGAGACCTTTCCGAGAGGGACGCCGAGCGGACGCCGGAGAAATCGGAGGCGGAGTCCCTCCATCATCGCTCACCCTGGGCACGGGCAACCCGCCGGGCGATCCCGGCGTCTTTGAGGGCTGGAGCGCCCGCGTGGCCGGGGTGTGGACACCGTAAAGTGGCACGGCCGCCCGCCGGGGCGCACCACAGCAGAAGGGGGAGGGCGATCGGATGCCGCAGACCGAGACACCGGGCACCGAGGTGGCCCCGCGAACCCGGCTGCGCTGGTGGACCGAGCTGCCCCTGATCCTGCTGGTCTACGGCTGCTACTCGGCAGGCCGGCTCCTCGCCCGCGGCGACGTCGCCTCGGCCGTCGACCACGGCCTGGCGATCCTGCGCGTCGAGAAGGCCCTGCACCTCAACGCCGAGCACCCGCTCAACCGGCTGTTCACGCGCGAGCCGTGGCTCGGCGTACCGGCCGACTTCTGGTACGCCTCGCTGCACTACCTGGTCACGCCCGCCATCCTGGTCTGGCTGTTCCGGGCCCGCACCGAGCGCTACCGGGCGGCCCGCACCTGGCTGATGGCGTCCACGTTCTTCGGCCTGATCGGGTTCACCCTGCTGCCCACCTGCCCGCCCCGGCTGCTCTCCGCGGGCCACGGCTTCGTCGACACGATGGCCCACTACAGCTCCTACGGCTGGTGGGGCGCCGAGGCCAGCGCGCCGCGCGGCATGGGCGGCATGACCAACCAGTACGCGGCGATGCCGAGCCTGCACGTCGGTTGGGCGTTGTGGTGCGGGGTGATGCTGTGGCGGTACGGCGGCACGCGCCTTGCGAAGGTCTTCGGCGTCGCCTACCCGCTGCTGACCGCGCTCGTGGTCATGGGCACCGCCAACCACTACTTCCTGGACGCGGTCGCGGGCGTGGCCGTGATGGGCGTGGGCCTGCTGCTCGCGCCGCGCGTGATGCGCGGGGCGGATCTGCTCCGGGCCCGCCTCGGCACCGGTACCGCACCGGTCCCGACGGGCACGGGTTCCCCGATTGTCAGTGGCGGATGCCAGACTTCCGCGGGTGAGCGAATTCCACGGCAGCGCGAGTCGCAGCGCGCATCCGCAGCCGAACCGGACGCCTCCACCCGAGACGCGGGGGAAGAGGCTCCGGCACCGGCTCGCTGAGCTGCGCGGTCCCGACGTACCGGCCAAGGCCCTGGACGCGCGCGCCCTCGCGGCGCTCGCCGCGAACCCCGGGTGCCGCAGGCGGGCGATCCTGGACGGCGCCGGGGTGGACAAGGCGGCGCTGGCGAGCGCGCTGGGCGCGCCCGCCGGCTTCGGGCAGTCGCAGTTCGCGCTGACCCGGGGCAACGCGTTCGAGGCGAAGGTGAAGGCCGACGGGGGTGCGGAGCTGCTGCGACTGGTCCACTCGCGCCTCGACCCGGGTGCCGAGCCGCCCACCGGGGCCGCGGTCCCCGACCTGTCCGCGCCCGGCCCCGAGGGTCGTACGGCCCGTACGGCGCTGGCGCTGCGCGAGGCCGTGCGGGCGGGCGGCTGGACGCTGCTGGACCACCCGATGCTGGCACTGGACGTGGCGGGCTCGCTCGCTTTCCTGGAGCCGGACGCGGTCGTGGTGCACCCGGACGGCAGCTGGACGGTCGTCGAGATCAAGTCCTTCCCGATGCTGGACGGTTCGGCCGACCCGGCGAAAGTGGGCGCCGCCGCCCGGCAGGCGGCGGTGTACGTGCTGGCCCTGGAGGAGGTCGCGGCCCGCCTCGCCCCCGCTCCCCCGGTACGGCACCGGGTGCTGCTGGTGTGTCCGAAGGACTTCTCCAACCTGCCCACCGCCTCCGCCGTCGACGTGCGCAAGCAGCGCGCGGTCACCGCCCGCCAGTTGGCCCGGCTCACCCGCATCGAGGACATCGCCGACGCGCTGCCCGAGGGCACCTGCTTCGCGCCGGACCGCCCGGCCGAGGAGCTGACGGCGGCTGTCGAGGCGGTCCCGGCGACGTACGCGCCCGAGTGCCTGTCCGCCTGCGAACTGGCCTTCCACTGCCGGGAACGCTCCCGTGCGGCCGGCGCGGTGACCCGGCTCGGCCGCCCCCTGCGCGCCGAACTGGGCGGTCTGACCACGGTCGAGGACGTCCTCGCCGCGGCCCGCGGCGAGAGCGGCGACCCCGACGACCCGGCGGTGGCGGCCCTGCGCCGGGCGGCGGCCCTCCGCGCGGAGGCCCTGTCGCGCGCCGGGGAGGTGACCCCTTGTCCCTGATCGACACCCTCGCCCGGCTCGAGGCCGTCAGCACCGGCCGGGCCCAGCCCGCCGCGACCGTCCGCCATCGGCATCTGTCCGACCGCCCCCTGGTGTTCGTGCCGCTCACCACCGCCGGTGAGGCGGGCGCCCCGCTCGGCGCGCTGGTCGGCACCGACCGGGACGCGCCGCGTCTGCTGGTCGTACCGCAGCCCCGCGACCGCGACCTGCGCTTCGCGTTCCTCGCCGAACTGGCCGATGTCGTGCTGCCCTACGTCGATTCGTACGCGGAGGACGTCGAGGCGGCCGAGCGCACCGAGACCGATCCGGAGACCGGCAAACGGGTCAAGGTCGAGGTCGAGCTGTGCGCGGACGCGCCCCAGCTGATCGTGCCGAGCCGGGCCGGCCTGGACCTGGTCCGGCTGCTCGGCCGCTCCATGCGTTTCCGCCGCACCGCCGAACAGGACCCGGAGACGCCCCACCCGGCACCGCCCCGGGTGCCCCTGCTCGGCCGCTGGCTGACCCACTACGGCGAGCGGGCCCGCGTACCCGGCTCCTCCCTTCTGCTGGCCCTCACCGACGTGCTGTCCCGGCACTGGGCGACCGGCCAGTCCGGCCTGGAGGACCAGCACCTGGGCGCGCTGCTCGCCTGGATCGACCCGCCCGAGGACGGCAGCGGTGCCGAGGCCGCCCGCCGGGCCGAACTCGCGCGCGATGCCGACGGCCAGCTGCTGTGCCCGCCGGCCGGCCCGGCCACCGACCCGGCGTTCGACAACACACTCCTGGCCCCGGCCATCGAGCGCTACGACCGCGCCCGCACCGCGCTGGCCGCCGCGGAGGACGCCCTGGAGGCGGACGACCGGCTGGCCGCGCTCACCGCGGCCGAACAGCGGATCCGCGACCTGGTCGCGAGCCGCACCCGCCCCACCTGGGACGCGGTGTGGCGGGGCCTGGACCTGTTGCGGACGCTGCCGGAGGGCGGGCACGTCGAGGAGCGCTGGACCCGGGACCGCTGGTCGTTCACCGGCCATCGCGACCGGGTCCTGGCCGGTGAACCCCCGCAGCCGCGTCGCGACGACGCGGTGACGGCGGCGAACAAGCTGGCCACGCGCGAGCGGGAACAGGCCCGTCTCGAGGCGCAGGAAGCCCTGGACGACCCGCTGGTGATGGCGGGGCGGCGGCTGGCCGGTGAGGCGTTCGCCGGCGAGGTGACCGATGTCGTCATGGCGTACAGCGAGGGCAAGCGGCCCAGCCCGCGCCCGCTGGTGACGGTCCGCACGGACGACCGGCCCCATCTGGCGGAGCGCGCGAAGGTGTACCGCTCGCTGGGCGGCAAGCCCCAGGCGGCGGAGTTCGCCGGCTACGAGGGCTCCCCGGAGGACGGCCTGCTGGTGCTGCGGATCGTGGACAAGATGGGCCGGGGCAAGGAGCCCGAACCCGGTTCGGTGCCCGAGAAGGGCGACGCCGTCTGCTTCACGCTCTTCGAGCACGAGCAGCGCGGCGGCGCGAAACTGCCCGATCCGGAGGAGACCCCGTGGACGCACGGCGGCCCGCCGGGCGAGGCGGTGCGGGAAGCTCCCGACACCGTGACCGAGGAGGACGTCCTGTGACGACGGTGGACTTCGACCCGGGAGCCGCAGCCGCGCGCGCCACGGACGCGATCCTCCACGACACCCTGCACGGCACCGAGCGGGGGGTGGTCGTCGACTCCCCGCCCGGTGCCGGCAAGTCCACCCTGGTGGTCCGCGCGGCGCTGGAACTGGCCGACGCGGGTCGCCCGTTGATGGTGGTGGCCCAGACCAACGCCCAGGTCGACGACCTGGTGCTGCGGCTCGCCGAGAAGAATCCGGACCTGCCCGTGGGCCGGCTGCACAGCAGCGACGCCGACCCGTACGACAAGGCGCTGGACGACCTGCCCGGCGTCCGCACGTCGGCGAAGGCGGCCGACCTGAACGGCCTCCCGGTCGTCCTGTCCACCGCCGCGAAGTGGGCGCACGTCAAGGCGGACGAGCCGTGGCGGCACGCGATCGTCGACGAGGCGTACCAGATGCGCTCGGACTCCCTGCTGGCCGTGGCCGGTCTTTTCGAGCGGGCGCTGTTCGTGGGCGACCCGGGCCAGCTGGACCCGTTCGCGATCGTGGGCAGCGAGCAGTGGGCGGGTCTGTCGTACGACCCCTCGGCCTCCGCGGTCACCACCCTTCTGGCCCACAACCCGGACCTTCCCCAGCACCGTCTTCCGGTCTCCTGGCGCCTGCCGGCCTCCGCGGCCCCGCTGGTCTCGGACGCCTTCTACCCCTACACCCCGTTCCGCAGCGGCACCGGCCACGACGACCGCCGCCTCGCCTTCGCCGTCCCCGCCGACGGCTCGGGCCCGGACCGGGTGATCGACGAGGCGGCGGAATCCGGCTGGGGCCTGCTGGAGCTGCCCGCCCGGCACACCCCGCGCACGGACCCGGAGGCGGTACGGGCGGTGGCGACGGTCGTACGGCGCCTGCTGGACAGGGGAGGCGCGGCGGTGTCCGAACGCTCACCGGAGCCCTCCCCGCTGACCGCCGACCGCATCGCCGTCGGCACGGCCCACCGCGACCAGGCGGCGGCGGTCCGTTCGGCGCTGGCCGACCTGGGCGTGTTCGACGTCACGGTCGACACCGCCAATCGCCTCCAGGGCCGCGAGTACGACGTCACGGTCGTCCTGCACCCCCTGTCCGGCCGCCCCGACGCCACCGCCTTCCACCTGGAGACCGGCCGCCTGTGCGTCCTGGCCTCCCGGCACCGCCACGCCTGCATCGTGGTCTGCCGCGCCGGGGTCGGCGACCTTCTGGACGACTACCCGTCCACAGAACCAGTCCGGCTGGGCACGCTGGTGAAGTTCCCCGACGGCTGGGAGGCGAACCACGCGGTGCTGGCACATCTGGCCGAGCACCGCGTGGGCTGGCGGCCCTGACGTCCCCTTGCGTCCGCGCGAGACAATGGAGGGTGGCCCACCTGAAGGCGGCGCCCACCGAACCGAACGAGGAGGAGATGAAGACATGGCGGAGCCCACGCCGCGTCGGCACGAACCGCGGCTACGCCCCGCGCCCCTGCTCTTCGAGCCCGCGGAGGCGGCCACCGATCCCGAGCACTTCTTCGACCTGGAGTCGATCGAGGATCCGCGGGCGCTGCTGGCGCGGGCGACGGAGCTGGCCCAGGCGTTCCGTGCGGCGGCCGACCGTGCCGTGGAGTTCCAGGCGATCGCGGCGGCGCAGCTCGCCGACCCGCGCCGATTCGACCGGCTGACCCCGGCGGACATCGGCGAGCGAGCGGAGTGGACCGAGGACTACGCGAAGAAGATGGTGGAGTTCGGCCGGGATCTGATGCGGGGAGTCGACACGGAGGGCCGGACGCCCGTCGATCCCGTCTAGGGCCCGATCAGCCCGTCCGGCCCACACGCCTCAGCCGTCCGGCCACACGCGCCTGGCATATGCCAGGCGGGCAAGATACTCCTCCCCGCCCCCTCCTGTCCCGAATTTCCGCAACCCAGGAGAACCGTTCGCTCACGGCCGGTAGATGTAGTCGGTATGAGCAGCACGCCGAATGTCACCCGCGCCACCTCCGACGGAGCCTCCTGGCTCGCCTCGGCGGGAGCGTATCCGCGAAGCACGCTCGCCCTCTGGCGGGAGCGCCCGGACGCTCCTGTGGTGCTGCCCTGCGGCACCGCCTTCGACGTGGTGAGCGCGCCGGCGATCTTTGGGCGCCGCATGCTGGACCGGTTGTGGGACGAGGGCCCGGGCTCGGGGCCGGTCGCGTTGTTCCGGGGCCGCACGCTCCTGTTCGCCGCACCGGGCACGGCCCAGCGGCTGCCCTCGCTGCTGACCTGGGAGGAGTGGGGGTCCCACCGCACGGAGGCGGTGCCGCCCCTGCCCTGTCACGGCACCGGCGACGCGGTGACCGTCCCGGCGCTGGGCGGTGGCGACTCCCCCGCTGCCGCCCCCGGCAGCTGCCGCTGGCTGGTCGCCCCGGACACCCGTCACCCCTGGCTGCCCGGCCCGGAGGTCGTGCTGTGGGCGGCCGTGAGGGCGGCCCGCTCGGCCGTACGGATATCGATTTTTCCTCCCGCCGATCAGGGTGCTAAGGTCTACGACGTCAGCAGGCGCCGCTAGCTCAGTTGGTTAGAGCAGCTGACTCTTAATCAGCGGGTCCGGGGTTCGAGTCCCTGGCGGCGCACGATGACGATGGCGAGGCGTGTTCGCAGAAAGCGCGAACCTCCTCGCCATCTTCGTTTTCTACGCGGCTTCACCGCGCACTGTGGGGGCTCCGCCACCCACACCCCCCGAGGACGATGGCGAGGCGTGTTCGCAGAAAGCGCGAACCTCCTCGCCATCTTCGTTTTCTACGCGGCTTCACCGCGCACTGCGGGGGCTCCGCCACCCACACCCCCCGAGGACGATGGCGAGGCGTGTTCGCAGAAAGCCCGAACCCCCTCGCCATCTTCGTTTTCTACGCGGCTTCACCGCGCACTGCGGGGGCTCCGCCACCCACACCCCGCGAGGTCGGCCGCACGACCGTTTCCCAGGAAGTCAGCCGGCCATCCCGGGTGTGATCTTGACGGTCCACGCCCCGGACGTCGTCCGCCCCTCCACCTCCACCTTCACGCCCTCCCCCGGCACCGTGAAGCTCTCGCCGAGAGAGACCGGGGCGTCGGCGAGCGGCGGGTAGACCGAGTTCTCCCAGCACGCCTCGGTCCGTGGGTGGGCGTCCACCACCTCGACCGGACCGCCGCCGGACTCCGCGCCGCCCCGCACCCGGTACACCAGAACTCCCTGGCGGCAGGCCACACGGTCGTTGCCCGCCGAGCCACGCGCCTCGAAGGCCAGGACACTGTCGGGGCCGGTGCGCACGATCGCCAGTTTCGTACCGTGGCCGAGGCCGAAGGCCGGGGCGCCGGCCGTGCCCTGCACCGGAATGCCCGGGCCGGCGGCCAGCGGCTCCAGGGTCAGCCGGGTCGGCCTCGCGCCCCGGACGCACACCACCTGGCGCGGATCCAGCCAGCCAAGCTTCCACTTGTGCCATGCGAACAGGTCCGGTGCCAGTCCGAACTGGCTTCCCATCAGGTCCCAGTCACCGACGTACGTGTCCCAGTCGCCCTTGCCGTCGACCGGGCGGTGGTAGAGGTCGGGGAGGTCGAACATGTGACCGGTCTCGTGGGCGAGGACCAGGCGGTCGGGCGGATGCTTCTCGAAGACCGTGACGACCCGGCGCACGTCCGTGCCGTCCACGTGCACGGGGGTGTCGAGGTTGACGACTTTCGTCGCGTCCGAGTCGACGCCGGGCGCGTCGGGGTCGGCCACGAAGTAGACGACGTCGTAGCGGGAGAAGTCCACCTCCTTGTCGGCCACGGCGAAGGCGTCGCGCAGGTAGGCGGCACGGTCGTCGGTGCTCCAGTCGCGCCGTATGGCGTACGCGGACGACGGCCGCGGCATGCGCAGCCAGCGCCGCAGTGGGTGCGGGCGCAGCGTGAACCTGCCGTAGGACGCCTGTTCGAAGAAGCGGCTGGTGGCCGGGAAGTGGTCGGCGACCAGCTCGTCGGGGGTGGTGTGCGGGGTGGCGTCCGGGAAGGACAGGAAGACCATGACGGCGTCGAGCGAGCCGGTCGGGCGGGTGTAGTCGGGATTCCAGGTGTCCACGCCCTCCGAGTGGTGGGCCTCGGTGCGATGCAGAGCGCAGGGGGCCGTCGAGAAGGGCTCGGCGACCGACGGGCCGGTGAGGATCGAGGTCGCGGCGAGCGCCGACATCGTGGTGAACACGGCGGCGGTGCTGCGCAGCTTGGGCACGGAAGGACCTCCGGAGGCGGTTCGCGGGACACCGCATCCAGACTGTGGGACTTTATTGCGTTTCGTCCTGTTTGCCTGAACCAGAAGAGTGAGTACGCCCGTTTGCACACCGGCGCACACCGGCGGCCGACACCCCGAGACATTCACGGAACGTCACAACTGGTCGGGGGCCTGAAGAACCCGTCCAGGTGCGGGCAGAAACGATCTGTCAGAACCTGTGGTCTGTCCGGGACACTGGGGAGTGACTGGAAGGCCCCGGGGCCAGCCTCTATGATCGGCACACTTTCCGGCACGGACAGAGATCGAGTGCACTGCGGGAGCGAGCGGTGAGCGGAACGTCCGAAGGGCCGACGCCCGCGGCAGACCTCGACCGGTCAGCCGTTACAGACAGTGATCACAGCACCTATCACCGTGTCTTCGCGGCCGCACCGCTCGCCATGGCCGTCGTCGACGGCGACGGTCTCGTCGTCAGCGCCAACGCCGCCTTCGGCGATCTGCTCGGCACCGACCCGGACGCGCTGAGCGGACGGGTCGCCGCCGATCTGGTGGACCTGGCCTCGGACGCCCGCACCTGGCACGCCTACCGCGAGCTGCTGCGCGGCCGCCAGGCCAGGCTGCGCTGCACCCGCCGCCTGAAGCATCCCGAGGGGCACTCGGTGTGGGTGCAGGTCACGGCCGCCCCGCTGGCCGGCGGCGGACCCGGCGTGCTGCTGTCGGTGGCCGACATCAGCCCCCGCCGCGAACTGCAGGCCCGGCTGCGGCACTTGCAGATGCACGACCCGGTGACCCGGCTGCCCAACCGCACCCTGTTCTTCGAGCGCCTGTCGACCGCGCTGGAGGCGGAGTCGTACGAGCAGAGCGGCACGGGCCGGATCGGCCTGTGCTACCTGGACCTGGACGGTTTCAAGGCCGTCAACGACACCCTCGGCCACCGCGTCGGCGACCGGCTGCTCGCGGCCGTCGCCGAGCGGCTGACCCGGGTCGCCGACGAGGCCGGCTACGCCCGCGCCGGCACCCCCCTGGTGGCCCGGCTCGGCGGCGACGAATTCGCCCTGCTGGTGGAGGACTCCACGGGCACCGAGCAGCTCGCCGACCTCGCCGAGTCCGCGCTGAAGGCCCTGGAGGAACCCTTCGACCTGGCCGGACAACGGCTGTCGCTGACCGCGTCCATCGGTGTCGTGGAACGGCACGCGGCCGGTACGACCGCCACCGGCCTCATGCAGGCGGCCGACACGACGCTGTACTGGGCGAAGGCGGACGGCAAGGCCCGCTGGACCCTGTTCGACCCCGAGCGCAACGCGCACCGCATGACCCGCCAGGCCCTCTCCTCCGCTCTCCGCCCCGCCATCGAGCGCGGTGAATTCGCCCTCGAGTACCAGCCGTTGGTGGGCATGGAGGACGGACGCCTCAGCGGGGTCGAGGCGTTGGTCCGCTGGAATCATCCTCAGTTCGGCACACTGACGCCGAATCGGTTCATCGGATTGGCTGAGGAGGACGGTTCGATCGTCCAACTCGGCCGCTGGGCGCTGGCGACCGCCTGCCGGCAGGCCCGCCGCTGGCAGCTTGACCACCCCGGCGAACCGCCGATCTTCGTCAGCGTCAACGTCGCCGTGCGCCAGGTCTGGGACTCCGATCTGGTCGCGGACGTGGCGGAGACCCTCGCCGAGACCGGGCTCGCCCCGCACCTGCTCCAGCTGGAGCTGACCGAGTCGGCCGTCATGGGCTCGGGCGGCCGTCCGCTCCAGGCCCTGCAGGCCCTCAGCGACATGGGCGTGCGCATCGCCATCGACGACTTCGGCACCGGCTACTCGAACCTGGCGTACCTGAGCCGGCTGCCGGTCAAGGTCCTGAAGCTGGACGGCTCCTTCGTACGCGGCTTCCAGTACGAGGAAGCGACCAAGGGTGTTCCGCCCAACCCGGCCGACGAGGTGATCGTGGAGGCGATGATCCAGCTGGCCCACCGCCTCGGGCTGACGGTCACCGCGGAGTGCGTGGAGACCTCGGCGCAGGCCACGCGGCTGCGCCGGATCGGCTGCGACACCGGACAGGGCTGGCTGTACTCCCGTCCGGTGCCGCCGGATCGTATCTCCGAGCTGCTGGGGGAGCAGAGCTACGCGGTGGGCAAGCCGTAGGCGTCGGCGATCAGTTCGTAGGAGCGCAGCCGCAGCTCGCCGTGGTGGGCGTGCGAGGTGAGCATCAACTCGTCGGCGCCGGTGCGCTTGTGCAGGTCGTCCAGGCCGGAGCGGACCTCGTCGGCCGTGCCGTGGACGATGTTGCGGGTCCAGGAGGCGACGAAGTCCTCCTCCATCGGACCGAACTCGTACTTCTCGGCGTCGTCCGGGTCGGGGAAGAGGCCCGGGCGGCCGGTGCGCAGCCGGATCATGTTCAGCGCGGCGGCCCTCACCTGGCGGCGGGCCTCCCGCTCGTCGTCCGTGGCGAGGGCGGAGACGCCGATGAGGGCGTACGGCTCGTCCAGCATCCCGGAGGGCCGGAAGGTCTGCCGGTACAGGTCGAGGGCCGGGATGGTGTTCTGCGCCGAGAAGTGGTGCGCGAAGGCGAAGGGCAGGCCGAGCAGGCCGGCGAGGCGGGCGCTGAAGCCGGAGGAACCGAGCAGCCAGATCGGCGGGCGGTGCGGGGACTGGACACCGCCGGGGGTGCTGCCCTGCACCGGGCCGGGGATCGCGTGGATCCGCCGGTACGGATGGCCGTCGGGGAAGTCGTCGTCCAGGAAGCGGGTGAGTTCGGCCAGCTGCTGCGGGAAGTCGTCGGCGCCCTCGTCGAGGGTGTCGGTACGGCGCAGGGCGGCCGCGGTGGCCCCGTCCGTGCCCGGCGCGCGGCCCAGGCCGAGGTCGATCCGGCCCGGCGCCATGGCCTCCAGCGTGCCGAACTGCTCGGCGATGACCAGGGGGGCGTGGTTGGGCAGCATGACGCCGCCCGAGCCGAGCCGGATGCGGTCGGTGTGGGCGGCGAGGTGGGCGAGGATCACGGCGGGCGAGGAGGATGCGACGCCGGGCATGGAGTGGTGCTCGGCCACCCAGTACCGGTGGAAGCCGCGCGCCTCGGCGAACCGGGACAGCTCCACGCTGGTGCGCAGCGCGTCGGTGGCGGTACTGCCCGCGCCGACGGTCACCAGGTCCAGTACGGAGAGGGGGACGGGGGCGGTCCCGTGCGTCGTGCCCCTGATCTCGTCTGCCGACACGGTCTGTGCCTCCTGTTGTGGCCGTGAGCTGTCCTGCCCTCACGTAACAGGAGGCTGTCTCCGCTTATTCCCGGAGGTGGAGGCCGCTCAGACCCGGAGGTGGAGTCCGTTCAGACCTGGACGATGGGTTCCCTGGTGAACAACGTCCCCAGTGCGGGCGCGTTCACCCGCCGGTCGGCCAGCCGCAGTCCCTCCCAGACCGACACCTGGTTCGCCGTGAGCACCGGCTTCGACAACGCCTTCTCCAGCAGCGACAGGTGCGCGGCCGTGTGCAACGCCGTGTCCGGCAGCAGCACCGCCTGCGCGTCGGCGCCATCCGCGGCCCGGGCCAGGGTCAGCACCTCTTCCTCACCCCACGTCCCGACCTCCGCCGCCGTGACGATCCCGGACGACCGCACCGCGACCACCTCCAGACCCCCGGCCCGCAGGAAGTCCGCGAACAGCGCGGTCACCTCCTCCGGGTAGGTCGCGGCCACGGCGACCCGGCGTACCCCGAGCTCCAGGGCCGCGTGCACGAAGGCGAAGGACGTCGAGGAGGCCGGCATCCCGCCCAGCCGGGCCAGCGCCCGCACCTGGTCCTGGGCGCCCTCCCAGCCGTACACGAAGCTGCCGCTGGTGCAGGCCCACACCACCGTCTCGGCACCGGCCAGCCGCAGCCCGTCCATGCCCGCGGCGAGCCGCTCGGTCGAGCCCATCTCGCGCAGCGCGTCCACCCGGTGCGCATCCACACCGATGTCGGTGTGCACCACGTCCAACCGGATGTCGCTGCCCAGGAGCTGCTCGATGCGCGGGTAGTCGTCCTCGCCGGAGTGGCCCGGGTAGAGGAAGCCGAGTGCAGTCATGTCAGCCCTTCTCCGTGTTCCTGCGTTTCTTCCGGCCGTACGGGCCACTCACGCGCCGCTTCGTCCAGCAGCGCCTGATAGGGCCCCACGGCTCGGGTACCCAGTCGGCGCAGCGCCGCCCACATCGTGACCTGGTTGGCCGACAGCACGGGGATGCGCAGCTCGGCCTCCAGTTGGGGGATGACGTCGTACGTCGGAAGGTTGGTGCAGGAGATGAAGAGCGCGTCGGCCGCGCCGGGGCGGACCGCGCGCCGGGCCATGGCGACCACGTCCCGGTACGGCACCTGCCAGATGTGCCGGGTCAGCCCCATGAAGGCGCGGCCGGCGACCCGTACACCGGCCTCGGCGACGTACTCCTCCAGCGCGCGGGTCACGGACACGGTGTACGGGGTGACCAGCGCGATCCGGCGTACCCGCAGCTCCTCCAGGGCCTCCAGCAGCGCGCCGGAGGTGGTCACCGCGGGCAGCGCGCCCGCCAGGCTCATCGCCGCGCACATCGCCCGCTCGCCCGCGATCCCGTCGACGAAGCTGCCGGAGGTGCAGGCGTAGGCGACGACCTCGGGGGCGACGGCGCTCAGGGCGCGCACCGCCTCGCCGAGGGTCTGGTGCTCGCTGACCAGCCGTGCCAGGTCCAGGCTCACCTCGACCGGCACGAACGGGGTCCGGGTCAGGTGCAGGGACACCTCGCCGGGGACCCAGCGCCACAGCTCGCGGTCGAGGGCGAAGTCGAAGGGGGCCACGACACCGACACCGCGCTGGGGGCGGGGGCCGCCGAGAAAGGAGACGTCCATGGCAAGGCACCGGCCTCACTCCGGGAGACGAGGGAACGGTCGTCTCACGCCCGTGTTGACGAAGGTAGGTTCGGGTGCGAGCGTGGTCAATCCGCGCATGTCAGACGCCCGGAGCCGCCCGCATGACGCCGACCCTGCCCACCCTCCTCGTCCTGGACGCCGACCCCCCGCCCCGCCTTGGGCGCCTCACCGGCCGGGCCCGGATCGTGCACACCGACGCTGCAGGCCTCGCCGGGCGGCTGCCGGCGGCGGACGTACTGCTGGTGTGGGACCTCACCTCGCACGCCGTGCGGGAGGCCTGGCCGGGGGACGGCCCGCGGCCGCGCTGGGTGCACACGGCGAGCGCGGGCGTGGACCATCTGATGTGCCCGGAACTCGCCGCCTCCGACACGGTGGTGACCAACGCGCGCGGGATCTTCGACCAGCCGATCGCCGAGTACGTGGCCGCCCTGGTGCTGGCGGTGGCCAAGGACCTGCCGCGCACGCTGGAGCTGCAGCGGGAGCGGACCTGGCGGCACCGGGAGACCCGGCGGGTGGCGGGCACGCGCGCGTGCGTGGTCGGCTCGGGGCCGATCGGCCGGGCGATCGCCCGCACCCTGAAGGCGCTGGAGGTGACGACGGCGCTGGTCGGGCGGGTCCCGCGCACCGGTATCCACGGCCCGGGCGACCTGGACCGGCTGATCTCCCGCGCGGACTGGGTGATCGCCGCCGCACCGCTGACCGAGCAGACGTACGGCATGTTCGACGCCCGCCGGTTCGGCGTGATGCAGCCCTCGACGGTGTTCGTGAACGTCGGCCGCGGGCAGCTGGTCGACGAGGACGCCCTGGCCGAGGCGCTGCGCCGGCGCTGGATCGCGGGCGCCGCCCTGGACGTCTTCGCCACCGAACCCCTCCCCCGGGCAAGCCCGTTGTGGGGGCTGCCGGGGCTGATCGTCTCCCCGCACATGAGCGGTGACACGGTCGGCTGGCGGGACGAACTGGGCGTGCAGTTCGTGGAGTTGTACGAGCGGTGGGCGGCGGGGCGGTCGCTGGCGAACGTGGTGGACAAGAAACGCGGATACGTGCCCGGTCACTGACACCCCGGGAGGGTGCATGGAGCTCACCGATCTGACCGCCGTACAACTCCTCGACGGCTATCGCAAGGGCGAGTTCAGCCCCGTGGAGGCGACCGAACAGGCCCTGGAGCGGGCGCGGCGGCTCCAGCCGGAGGTGAACGCTTTTGTGCGGCTCACCGAGGAGGACGCGCTCGCGCGGGCGCGGGAGTCGGCGGAGCGGTGGCGGAGCGGGGCGCCGGCCGGGCTGCTGGACGGGGTGCCGGTGACGGTGAAGGACATCCTGCTGCTGCGCGGGCACCCCACCCTGCGCGGCTCGAAGACCATCTCCGAGCAGGGGCGTTGGGAGGAGGACGCGCCCTCCGTCGCCCGGCTGCGCGAGCACGGCGCGGTCTTCCTCGGCAAGACCACGACACCCGAGTACGGCTGGAAGGGCGTCACCGACTCCCCACTGTCCGGCGTGACCCGCAACCCGTACGACCCCTCCCGCACCGCGGGCGGCTCCAGCGGCGGCAGTGCGGCGGCCGTCGCGCTCGGCGCGGGCCCGCTGTCGCTGGGCACGGACGGCGGCGGCAGCGTCCGTATCCCGGCGGCGTTCTGCGGGATCTTCGGGCTGAAACCGACGTACGGCAGGGTGCCGCTGTATCCGGCGAGCGCGTTCGGCACGCTCTCGCACGCGGGCCCGATGACCCGGGACGCGGCGGACGCGGCGCTGATGCTCGATGTCATCGGCGCGCCCGACCCACGTGACTGGTCGGCGCTGCCCCCGTCGCCGGAGTCGTTCACGGCGGGGCTGAACAAGGGCGTGCGCGGACTGCGGGTCGCGTACTCGCCGTCCCTCGGCGGGCAGGTGGCCGTCCGTCCGGCGGTCGCGGCGGCCGTCCGCCGGGCCGTGGCCGGACTCGCGGACCTCGGCGCGTACGTCGAGGAGGCCGACCCGGACTTCAGCGAGCCGGTGGACGTCTTCCACACCCTGTGGTTCAGCGGCGCCGCCCGGCTCACCCAGAACTTCTCGCCCCGCCGGCGGCAGCTGCTCGACCCGGGCCTGCGGGAGATCTGCGCGCAGGGTGCGAAGTTCAGCGCGCTGGACTACCTGGCCGCGGTGGACGTCCGGATGGACCTCGGCCGCCGGATGGGCCTCTTCCACGAGCGGTACGACGTGCTGGTCACCCCCACCCTGCCGGTCACGGCGTTCGAGGCGGGCCGGGAGGTCCCCGAGGGGTCCGGTCTGCGGCGCTGGACCGGGTGGACACCGTTCACCTACCCCTTCAACCTGACCCAGCAGCCGGCGGCGACCGTTCCGGTCGGCGCGGACGACGAGGGGCTGCCCGTGGGGATGCAGATCGTCGCCGCCCGGCACCGCGACGACCTGGTGCTGCGGGCCTCGCACGCCCTGTACGAAGGGGGCCTCACGCTCTCCGGAAGCTGAGCGTCTCCCCCGCCGCCCCACCGCGCCACAGGTCGTTGCAGGCCTCGGCCATCGCCTCCAGGCCGGCCACGACCTGCCCCCAGACGATCCCGGGCACCCAGCCCACGTCTCCGTTGAGCAGCAGGTTGTTGCGCTCGTAGAACAGGGCCAGGTCGACCACGGTGGTGCCGGGGCGGACCTCGCGGTCGTAGCCGTAGGCCCGCGTGCCCAGTTCGGTGCCGGCGAAGGAGAAGTAACAGAGGTCGCCGGGGATCGGGGTGACCGTCGGGTTCTCCAGTGGGGGTTCCGTGGAGGCGAAGGGCGGGAAGAGGGCGTAGATCTCGTTGCGCGCGTACTTCGCGTGATACACGTCGCCCGCGAGCGGCAGTGCCTCCCACACCGCCGCGCAGGTCAGGGGCGCGCGGTCGTCCAGCAGTCGTGCCGTGCAGTGCACGTCCCGCGTGTCGAGCGAGACGGTGACGAATCGATCGGCCATGGAATCAAGGGTGCATAGGACGAGGGCGCTTGGGTAGCTGCGCCGCCATGGCTCCACCACTTGGGAACGATGTGCACACGATCCGGCCGGAACACAGACACAGCAGGCGCTCGGTGCTCGTCGCTGCCGCGGCCCTGGGTGCGGTGGGCGCGCTGGGTGCCGCCGGCTGTACGCGGGTGGCCTCGGCGTCGGACGAGAACGGCGGCGAGCTGCTCGACCGGCTGCGCGCGCAGGGTGTCGTACGGCTCGGGATCGCCGGTGAGATCCCGTTCGGGTACATCGACAGCAACGGACGGCTCACCGGTGAGGCGCCGGAGCTGGCGAAGGCGATCTTCAAGCGGCTAGGGGTGGACCGGGTGCAGCCGGTGCCGACCGAGTTCGGCTCGCTGATTCCCGGCCTGAACTCCCAGCAGTTCGATGTCGTGGCCGCCGGGATGTACGTCAATCCCGAGCGCTGCCGGCAGGTGATCTTCGCGGATCCGGACTACCAGATGCTGGACTCGTTCATCGTCCGGAAGGGGAACCCGAAAGGGCTCCACACCTACCGGGACGTCGTGGAGAAGAAGGCGAAGTTCGCCACCGGCACCGGGTACGCCGAGATCCAGTACGCGGTGGAGGCCGGGTACCGGGAGGGGGACATCCTGATCGTCCCGGACCAGGTGGCCGGGTTGAACGCCGTCGAGGCGGGACGGGTCGACGTCTTCGCCGGTACGGCGCTCACCACCCGCGAGGTGGTGAGGAAGTCCGGCAAGGCGGAGGCCACCAAGCCCTTCGCACCGCTGGTCAAGGGCAAACCGCACGTCGACGGCGGGGCGTTCGCGTTCCGGCCCGGCGAGACGAAGCTGCGGGACGCCTTCAATGTCGAGCTGCGCAAGCTGAAGAAGAGCGGGGAGCTGTTCCGGATCCTTCGGCCCTTCGGCTTCACCAAGGCCGAGATGACGGACCTCACCGCGAAGGAGCTGTGCGGCGGATGACCTCCGGTCTCTGGGAACTCGTACTGCAAGGCATATGGACCACCGTCCAGTTGCTGGTGTTCAGCGCGCTGCTGGCCACGGCGGTGTCCTTCGCCGTCGGCATCGCGCGCACCCACCGGCTGTGGATCGTGCGCTTCCTCGCCGGTTTCTACACCGAGGTGTTCCGCGGCACCTCGGCGCTGGTGATGATCTTCTGGGTGTTCTTCGTGCTGCCGGTCGCCTTCGGCTGGCAGCTGGTGCCGATGTGGGCGGGCACGCTGGCGCTCGGGCTGACGTTCGGCGCGTACGGCTCGGAGATCGTGCGCGGCGCGCTGAAGGCGGTCGACCCGGCCCAGCGGGAGGGCGGAATCGCGCTCAGCTTCACACCGGCCCAGCGGCTCAGGCTGATCCTGCTGCCGCAGGCGGTGCCGGAGATGATCCCGTCCCTCTGCAACCTGCTGGTCGAGCTGCTCAAGGGCACCGCGCTGGTGTCGGTCATGGGCATGGGCGATCTGACGTTCAGCGCCAACCTGGTGCGACTGGCCCTGCAGCAGAGCGCGGAGATCTACACGTACGTCCTGCTGATCTACTTCGCGATCGCCTTCGTGCTCACACGGCTGATGCGCGGTCTGGAGAAACGGCTGAAGGCAGGGATCGGCAAGGATTCCGGTACCGAGTGGGCGGCGCGTGAGCTCAAGCGCGCGCAGACCACCGGAGTCGGCGGGGGTGGTGTCGCATGAAGTGGGACTGGAACGCCGTCAGCGACTTCATGCCGCAGTTCTGGCAGGGACTGCTGGTCACCCTGCAGGCCCTGGCCCTCGGTTCACTGCTGTCCTTCACGCTCGGCCTGGTGTGGGCGCTGCTGATGCGGACGCCGAGCCGATGGGTGCGCTGGCCGGTCGGGGTGGTCACGGAGTTCGTGCGCAACACCCCGCTGCTGGTGCAGCTGTTCTTCCTCTTCTACGTGCTCCCGGAGTGGGGCCTGACCTTCTCCGCGCTGGCCACCGGCGTCTTCGCGATCGGTCTGCATTACTCGACGTACACGATGCAGGTCTACCGGGCCGGTATCGAGGCCGTGCCGGTCGGCCAGTGGGAGGCGGCGACGGCGCTGAACCTGCCCCGGCGGCGGACCTGGACCGCGGTGATCCTGCCGCAGGCGATCCGCCGGGTGGTGCCCGCCCTCGGCAACTACGTGATCTCCATGCTCAAGGACACGCCGATGCTGATGGTGATCACCGTGCTGGAGATGCTCGGCCGGGCCCGGCTCTTCTCCCAGCAGCACTTCCAGTTCACCGAGCCACTGACCGTGATCGGGGTGGCCTTCATCCTCATCTCCTACCTGGCCTCCCTTCTTCTGCGAGCCCTGGAGCGACGCCTTGTCCGTTGAGACCCGAATGAAGTCGTCCGTCACCGACGCCCAGCCGACCGATGTGATCCGCCTGGAGGGGGTCACCAAGCGCTTCGGGACGAACACCGTCCTGGACGACCTGACCTTCTCCGTCGCCCCCGGCAAGCACGTGACCCTGATCGGGCCCTCCGGCTCCGGCAAGACCACGATCCTGCGGCTGCTGATGACCCTCACCAAGCCGGACGAGGGCACGATCACCGTGGACGGGGAACACCTGTTCCCGGCGCCGGAGAAGCAGGTCCGGGAGGTCCGCAAGAAGATCGGGATGGTGTTCCAGCAGTTCAACCTGTTCCCGAACATGTCCGTGCTGCGGAACATCACCGAGGCGCCGGTGCGGGTCCTCGGCATGTCCAGGGACGAGGCCGAGGCCCGGGCGCGGGAGCTGCTGGACCTGGTGGGCCTCGCCGACAAGTGCGACGCCAAGCCCACCCGGCTCTCCGGCGGCCAGCAGCAGCGGGTGGCGATCGCCCGGGCGCTGGCGATGCGGCCGCGGGTGCTGCTGCTGGACGAGGTGACCTCGGCGCTCGACCCGGAGCTGGTCGCGGGAGTCCTCGACCTGCTCAGGGACATCGCCGGCAGCACGGACATCACGATGCTGTGCGTGACCCACGAGATGGGTTTCGCCCGGGACATCTCCGACCAGGTACTGATGTTCGACTCAGGGCGAGTCATCGAGTCGGGTTCGCCGGAGAAGATCTTCAGCGATCCGGAGCGGGAACGCACCCGGGAATTCCTCAGCGCGGTGCTGTGACTACGAGCTGTGAAGACGGGAAGAGCCGAGGTCCAGGCATTGGGTGATGACTCTGGCATATGCCAGAGGGTCTGCGTCGCAGTTGGGAGGGGCACGGCGGGCGGCCCAATCTCGCCAACCCCCTCTCCCCAACGGACCTTTGCCCGTTATCGTGGTATCGATCCGCCGACCGGATTTCGCGGCCACAGACAGGCGAGCGCAGGGGGAAACCGTGGCGCTGATGCACGAGCCGACCGCCCCGTACCACTCCGCCCAGGACGCCCTGCGCGTGCTGGAGACCGTGGCCCGTCACCCCGCCGGCGTCACCGACACCGAGCTGGCCCGCCGCACCGGCCTGGACCCCGAGCGGCTGACCGCCCTGCTGCGCATGCTGCGCCGCGAGGGTTACGTCGAGCAGATCACCGACGGGGCGTACGTCACCGGCGACACCCTGCGCCGCCTCACCTCGGCACATGACCGGGAGCGGGCCCTGCGCGACAAGCTCCAGCACACCCTGGACCGGCTACGTGACTCCGTCGGCGCGGCCGTGTACATGAGCCGGTACGTGGACGGCGAGGTCAGGGTCACCCAGTACGCCGCCGGGCCGACCACCCCGGCGGTCAACGAGTGGGTCGACTTCCGCTACTCCGCGCACGCCACGGCCGTCGGCAAGAGCCTGCTGACCCAGTTGGACCACAACAGCCGCCGCGACCACCTCTCCCGGCACAAGATGGCCCGCCTGACCTCGCGCACCATCACCAGCGACAAGCTGCTGCTCTCCCGCCTGGAGTCCCAGCCGCCGACGGTGCCGGTGCTGGACCTCCAGGAGTACGCGATCGGCACGGTCTGCGCGGCCGTCCCGATCACCGCGGGCTCCTCGGTCGGCTGCCTGGCCCTCTCCCTCCCGGTGGAGCACGCCCACCGCCTCCGCCAGGCCGCGGACACCCTCAACCGGAACGCGGCACCGGTGCTGCTGTCCCTGGCGATCTAGTCGGTCACCAGCACCCCTGCGGACCAGGTAGTATTTTCTTCGTCGCCGGCCGCGAAGAGCGGAAGGCGGGAGTCATGCGCCGCTAGCTCAGTTGGTTAGAGCAGCTGACTCTTAATCAGCGGGTCCGGGGTTCGAGTCCCTGGCGGCGCACAATGACGATGGCGAGCCACGTCCGCGGAGAGCGCGGACCCGGCTCGCCATCTCTGTTATTGCACGGCTACGCCGCGCGCGGCGGGGGCTCCGCCACCCACACCCCCACCGGACGATGGCCATCCACGTCCGCGGAGAGCGCGGACCCGGCTCGCCATCTCTGTTATTGCACGGCTACGCCGCGCGCGGTGGGGGCTCCGCCACCCACACCCCCACCGATCGGCCCTTCGACGTCTTCCGTGGTGAGCCTCCGGTAGGCGTCCTCCCCCGGCGGCCGCCACCACACCGGATCGGCACACCGCAGCCCCTCGCGCCGCAGCAACCCCCGATCGATCTTGTTCGTCGCGGAGCAGAGCCGCCCGGGCGGCCGCACCCGCCGCCACCTCGTGCTGCGTCAGCACCCGCTCCTCGCACCACAGCCCCGGCCGGTGATCCCCCACCGAGCGGCGACCAGTTCGGCGACCGTGCGCCTCGTGGACTCCATGGGCCCGCACGATAGCTGACGTAACGTCAGATGTGGAAGGACTAGGGGAGCAGGTCCTGCGACTCCGCGAAAATCATGTGGGTGACGGCGATGAAGCCGACGCAGAAGCTGATGGCCACGCCGAGGAAGGCCAGGCCGAATCCCGTGCCGACCGCGAGCCTGCCCCGAGCCGGGGGACGGGCGGTGGCCCGTTCGGGGTACTCCGGGAGGTAGCGCACGGTGACGTGGTCGCCCTCGACGATCGTCGAGGGGCCGTCCCCCTCGTCGAAGCGGACCGTGCGTCCCTCGCGGGTGGTGAACTCGTAGACATGGTGGAGGGTGGTGCGCACCGAGGTGTCCCCGCCGCCCCCGCTGGTGGTGGTGTACGAGCGCAGGCAGCGCGCCTCGGCCGTCAGGCCGTGGGCCCACGTCCGGCTGATCCGCCGGGCGCGACGGACCAGCAGGTACGCGGCGAACCCGAAGCCGGTGATCATGAGGATGGGTACGACGTAGAAGAGCAGCTCCATGAGATTCCCCCGCGGTCGGTACGCCGCTCCGATTGACCGGCGTGGCGGGAACGTACCCGCTGCACCGGGCGGTTGGCCTCAAGCGAAGCTCAGAACCTGGTCCGGCTCCCGCTCATGGCTCGGGAAGCCGGCCAGGACCGCGTGTACCGGAGGCTCAACCGGAAGCAGCCGTACCGGCGCACGCGGGCCCTGCCCGAGGGCGGGATCAGAAGGTGACGTCGGAGCAGGCGTAGAACGCGTTGCCCGTGTCGGCGATCGTCCACACCGCGAGGATGACGTGGTGACCGCTCAGGCCGGTCGGCAGTGTGCCGCTGTGGCTGAGGGTGGCCGGCGGGCGCTGGCCGTTGTACGGCACCGTCAGGAACGGGGTGAGGTTGAGGTCCGAGCGGGACAGCGCGTGGTTCTGGTTCCAGCCCTGCCTGGTGACGTAGTACTTGAAGTCCGTCGTGGCGTGCATGGCCGTGAACTGCCAGCGGAACGTGTACGACTGACCACCGGTCACCTTGGTGGTCGGCCAGGCCGCGCCGGACGGCGTGGTCGGCGAGCTGAGCTGGGCGAACCGGCTCAGGCCGCCGTTGCAGATCTGGCCGTCGGCGGGTCCGGCGGCCGGGAAGCCCTTGGGGCCCTCGACGCTCTGCGGCTCCCACTGGATGTCGCCGCAGTTCGCCACGGTGCCGTTCTGGCAGAGCTTCTGCCTGCTGATGGGGAGGTCGGTGTAGCCGTGCCCGCTGGCGCCGCCGGAGGAGAGCACGAAGGCTCCGGCGGTCGCCACGCCCAGCACGGCCGCGGACAACTTGGTCTTGGTGCGCATGCTGCCGCTCCTGGAGAACGTGGGGGAGGTTCACTGAGCTGAGCCGTGCAGTAGGTCTAGACCAAGTCCCAGATTATTGCCGTTAGTTGAACATGTCCATACCAATCGCGAGTCCCGTCACCGGCCCGAACCATCAGGCCGGCTCCCGGCGCCCCGCGCAGAACGCCACCGTCAGGTCCCGCACCCACACCTTGCGCTCGTAGTCGTCCAGTTCGACGAGACCGCGCATGGTCAGCCGGGTCACCGTGTCCTCCACCGAATCCACGACCGAGTTGAGCATGCTGGACCGCTCCCGGGCGTCGAGCGCGGCGATCTGGCGCCGGTGCATCGCGGCGGCGACCTCGGGCGTGTACTCCACCCGGAGCGGTTGCACCGAGAACACCTCCAGGCCGATCGGCCCCGCGTCCGCCGCCACCAGCCTGGTCAGTGCCTCAGCGGCGGCCGCCGGCCCGCCCCGGGCGCCGCGCGGCAGGTCCACCGCCACCCGGGCCAGCGCCGCCTCGACACACTCCCGCAGATACGTCTCGTGGTCGTCGATGCCGAGCACGGCTCGCGCGGTGTCCCGCACCCGCCACACCACCAGCACCACCACACGCACCGCCACCCCGTTGGTGTCCGTCGCCGGCATCGCCTCGCTGCGCCAGTGCCGCAGCCGCACATCGACCCGGCGGCGTGCCAGCAGCGGGTTCATCCAGAGCAGGCCGGTGCGCCGGACCGTCCCGCGGTAACGGCCGAACAGTCCGAGCAGCCGTGCCTGCCCGGTCCGGCCCCGGGCAAGCCCGCCGAAACCGAGCACGCCGAGCGCCCCGGCTCCGGCGTACGCCGCCCACTGGGCGGGGCCCAGCCCTGCGCCGCCGTACGCGGGCAGGCGCAGCGCGTCCACCGCGAGCGGCGGCAGCACGCCCGCCCACCACGAAGTGGCCAGGCATCCCGCGATGCCACCCGCCCCGGCCAGCACCCCGGCCAGGCCGGGCAGCACCCGCGCCGGACGCTCCACCAGCCCGGGGTCCAGTTGCGGCACCGTCCGGCTGCGGGCCGGGGCCGGACGCGTGAGGCGCGGCTGCTCGCCGGTGCCCTGCCGGCGGGCCACGACGGCCGGTTTCAGCGGCACCGAGACCGGGTCGGGGTCGTCGCGGAAGAGCAGGTGGACGGGGATCTCGGTGGTCGCCTCGTTGTGGATCAACCGGGCCGGACGGGTGGCCGTACCTCCCGTGCCCCCCGCGGCCGCCGCGCCCTGTGGATGCTCCTCGGACTCGGCCGTGTGTGACGTGGTCGTACTCATGCGTGCTCCAGCCTCCGCGCCAGATGCGTCATGACAGTGAGAGTGAAAATCGGGGATCAGGCTCAGGAATCAGGGGTCGAGGGGTCGGGGATCAGGGATCGCGGCTACCCGAACAGCCGGCGCCAGGTCTCCGGGCCCGGATAGCCGTCCGCCGCGCCGCCGCGCCAGCCCTGGGCGCGCTGGAAAGCCTCCACGGCCCGCCGGTCGGCTTCGCCCCAGCTCGGGCCGGGCCCGGTGGCGTAGAAGCTGCCGAACCCTTTCTTCGCCAACTGCTCCCCCAGCTGGGTGACGTACCCGTTCTCCGTGCCCGGACGGAAGAAGTTCCGGCCGGGGTAGCCGGGCACGCCGTGCGAGGCGGGCCGGGTGGACCCGGTTCCGGCGGCCGCGACACCCCTGCCCTTCCCGGTGGCGAGCAGTTCCCGGGCGCGCGGGCCGGGCCGCCCGTCGGCGTCGGCGCCCGGCTGGCCCTGGGCCCGCTGGAAGGCCTGGGTGGCTTTGCGTTCCGCCTCGCCCCGGACCGGGCCGAGGCCCTCGGTGTGGTGGGAGCCGGCGCCGTGGGCCACCAGCATCCGGCCGAGCCGGGTGACGTGCTTGTTGTTCGCGCCGGGACCGAAGTGGGCGGCGCCCGGGAAGGGCACGGACGCCTTGCTGTCGGCGGCCGGTTGCCCGCCGGCGGCGGTGGTCAGGCCCTTGTAGCGGTAGGGGACGTATTTGTCGGCGTTGGTCCAGTACGGGTACGGGGTCGACTGGCTGCGGGCGTGCGGGGGTGTCTGTTCGTAGACCAGGTAGTCGGTGTGCATGTGGTCCGTCCAGCCTCCGAAGATCACGACGTGGGAGCCGCGCTCGGGGTTGTCCGGGTTGTGGAAGAGGAGGATGTCGCCGGGCTGCAGTTCCTCCTTGGTGATCTTCACCCCGAACTGGTCGAGGCTGCCGGTCCACTCGTTTGAGGTGAGCCCCCAGGCCATGGACACATAGCCCGAGCAGTCCTGCCGGTAACCGTCGGACCAGTAGTCGGTCATGCTGTACGGCACCTTGGCAGCCACCCAGACCTTGGCCCGCTTGATGATCTCGGTCCGGGTGGTGGCGGGAGTCGGGGCGGTCGAGGGCTCGGCCGGCTTGCCGGCCGGTCCGTGCAGCGGGGCCCTGGCGCCCTGTGGGGTCTCGGGCACGCCGTCCGCTGCGGGGGTACTGGGACCGGGCGAGGTGTGGGGAGTGGTGAGGGCGGCGGCCGGGGGGATCACGCCGAGGGCGGCGGACGCGGCGGCGGCCACGACCACGATCCCCCGGGCGAGCGGATGGCCGCGGAAGCGGCCGGGCAGCGGGCGAGCGCTCGTCCGCCGCCCCTCGACACAGCCGGGGCAGCCGCAACCTCTCACGGGATCGACTTCCTCGAACAACGGAGCGGTCATGCGATCTGCCTCACATTCGGGGTGGATTTGTCCGCGAGTGTGCACGTCGATCAGTTTCACAACTGTCTTCCGGGCGCGCATGTTGACGGTCCGAATGATGTAAGGGGGCCTGAGCCGGGCCGGGGGCCCGACCGGGGGTGGTCCGGAGCACCCTTCCAGGTCATGTAGAGTTTTCCTGTCAGTAGGCGCCGCTAGCTCAGTTGGTTAGAGCAGCTGACTCTTAATCAGCGGGTCCGGGGTTCGAGTCCCTGGCGGCGCACAATGACGATGGCGAGCCACGTCCGCGAGAAGCGCGGAGCAGGCTCGCCATCTCTGTTTTTCGCGCGGATACGCCTCGCGCGGTGGAGCTTCGCCCCCCGCCGGGACCCGGCCTCTCGTGCCGACGAGGGGCCTGTGCCCTGTTTGGCCGGATACCCTCTGGCCATGGCAGCCCGGGACCTTCAAGAGCGGATCAAGAAGCTCATCATCGACCGACGGCTGCCCTCGGGCGCGCCGCTGCCCACCGAGCCCGAGCTGATGGAGTTCCTCGGGGCGAGCCGGAACTCGGTGCGCGAGGCCCTGAAGGCGCTGCAGGCGATGGGCATCGTCGAGATCAGGCACGGGTTCGGGACCTATGTCGGCTCGATGTCGTTCGCACCCATGATCGACGGACTCGCTTTCCGCACGGTCGCCGGGCACTACCGGGGCGAGGACTCACTGCTCCAGTTGCTGGAACTGCGCGAGGCCGTCGAGACGGGACTCGTCTCGCGGCTGGCCGGGCGGCTTCCGGAGGCGGACCTCGTTGAACTGGACGCCCTCGTGAACCGTATGGAACGGGAGGCCGCAGAGGGATGCGGCCTCGCCGAGACCGACCGCGCGTTTCACGCCACCCTCTACCGGGGGCTGGACAACGTGCTGCTGAGCGAGGTGCTGGAGGCGTTCTGGGACGCCTTCCACCGCGTCCAGCGGGACCTGGTGGACCTGCCCCAGGACCCGCGGGTCACCTGCCGGCAGCACCGCGAGATCCTGGACGCCGTCCGGTCCGGCGATTCCGTACGGGCGGAGGAGGCCATAAGGGATCACTTCGGCAACATCCGTGCCCGCCTCTCCCCCACCGGCGCATCCGAGCCTCCGGAGCACCACCCGCGCCACAATGAACAGGTTTGACCGGTAAACAGCGCGTTTCACGTCTTGCGATCATGCGCGGCGTCGTAGAACCCTTGGTTGTCCATGAAGCCGCGCCCTGGCGGCACTTGGGGGAGATCAAGCGGTTGCGGACCGGCGGGGAGGGGGCCCCGTCATGAACCGGTGCCGAGGGGGGCATCATGCAACCGGAAGGTCGCAGTCCCGTGTCTATAGGTGAGCAAGGCGTGGGGACCGTGATCCACCACTGACCCGCCCGTGACGGCCGAGGGGACCCCGTCCGGGTGGGAAGACCGATGAACACGCGATGACTCGCGTGTGGGGGGAATGACTCATGACGTCGACGCCGAAGGGCGCCCGGCAGAGCCACGAACAGCACAACGACCCGTCAGAGACCACCCAGCTGCGTGCGGTGACGCACCGGACCGGCCAGTTCCGCCGGATCAGGAAGAGCCTGCCGAGATACGACTACGAGCACTACAGCCGACTCGCGGGTCCCCTCACCCAGCCCGACCCGGACAAGCCGTACCAGGTGCAGTACCGGTCACTGCTCTCACAGGAGCCGCACCGCATACGCGCCGCGCTCATGCTGGGCGCGGCCCCGGTGCTGTCCCTGGTCCTGCTGTTCTGGCTGCTCCAGCCGGAGCACTGGACCGAACGCGACTACCCTGCCTACGACTTCCTGCCGGCGCTGGACGTCGTCATGCTGGTCTCGATCGGCCTGATCGAGTTCTTCCGCTGCATGAACGTGCTGTCCAACGCGCACGCCACCCTGGTCGCCCGCGACCCGGTCCCGGTCGTGCCCGAGGCCGGCACCCGTGTCGCCTTCCTCACCTCCTTCGTGCCCGGCAAGGAGCCGCTGGAGATGGTGACGAAGACCCTGGAGGCGGCGGTCAAGCTGCGCCACCGGGGCCTGATGCACGTGTGGCTGCTGGACGAGGGCGACGACCCGGCCGTCAAGGAGGTCTGCGCCCGGCTCGGCGTGCACCACTTCTCCCGCAAGGGCGTCGCCAGGTGGAACCAGCCCAAGGGCCCGCACCGCGCCAAGACCAAGCACGGCAACTACAACGCCTGGCTGGAGGCGCACGGCGACAGTTACGACTTCTTCGCCTCCGTCGACACCGACCACGTGCCGCTGCCCAACTACCTGGAGCGGATGCTCGGTTACTTCCGCGACCCGGACGTCGGCTTCGTCATCGGCCCGCAGGTCTACGGCAACTACGACACGTTCGTCACCAAGGCCGCCGAGTCGCAGCAGTTCCTCTTCCACGCCCTGATCCAGCGGGCCGGCAACCGCTACGGCGCCCCCATGTTCGTGGGCACGTCGAACGCGGTGCGCATCAGCGCCCTCAAGCAGATCGGCGGCCTGTACGACTCGATCACCGAGGACATGGCCACCGGGTTCGAGATGCACCGCGCCAAGAACCCGGCCACCGGCCGCAAGTGGAAGTCCGTCTACACCCCGGACGTACTCGCCGTCGGTGAAGGGCCCAACGCCTGGACCGACTTCTTCACCCAGCAGCTGCGCTGGTCCCGGGGCACGTACGAGACGATCCTCAAGCAGTACTGGAAGGGCTTCTTCACGCTGCCGCCCGGCAAGCTCTTCAACTACACGATGATGATCATCTTCTATCCGATGTCCGCCCTCAACTGGATCCTGGCGGCACTGAGTTGCGCGCTGTTCCTGGGCCTTGGCGCCTCGGGTGTGAACATCGACCCGACCGTGTGGCTGATGCTGTACGGGAACGCCTCCGCGCTCCAGATCGGCCTGTACATCTGGAACCGGCGGCACAACGTCTCCCCGCACGAGCCGGAGGGATCGGGCGGTGTCGCGGGCATGGTGATGTCGGCCCTCTCCGCGCCGATCTACGCCCGCTCGCTGATGGACGCGGTGCTGCGCCGCAAGAGCAAGTTCGTGGTGACCCCGAAGGGCGAATCGGCCAGCCCTGACACGCTGTTCGGGACGTTCCGGATCCACTGGTTCTTCATCCTGGTCTTCGCCGGGTCGCTGGTCGCCGGGTTCGTCTTCGGGCACTCCCACCCCGCGATGATCACCTGGGCGGTCTTCGCCCTGCTGATCACCGCCTCTCCGATCTTCGCCTGGCGGTACTCGCTGCGGCAGGAGAAGAAGCAGCCCCGGCGCGCGGCGGGTTCAGGGGCGCCCGCCGCGGCGGGTGCGCCCGCGCCGGCCGTGGCGGAGCCGCAGGACGCGGTGCCCGCGCGTTACGCGGCCCGCGCGCCGCACGCCCCGCAGCAGCGGCCCACCTGGGCCGCCTCGCCCGGACGTCCGGGCGGTCCGGGCGGCAGCCCGGCCGGGGAAAGCGACCAGACCATGCAGATCGCCCTTGGTGGACTTGGGGGACGTAAGGAATGAAGGACCAGGCCGGCCGCCGCCGTGCTCGTCGACTCGCGATAGGCACGGCGGTGGTACTCGCGCTGGCCGGGATGAACGGGCCGTGGCTGTACCGCTTCAGCACCGAGCAGTATCACCAGTACAAGATCAACAAGCCGGAGTACAAAGCAGCCAACGGCCACTGGGACATCATCCAGTTCCCCCCGGAGTACCGCCAGGACACCATCCACGCGGCACTCCTGCACACCGGCAAGGTGCTGCTGGTCGCCGGCTCGGGCAACAACCAGGACAACTTCAACGCCAAGAAGTTCGACACCCGGATCTGGGACCCGGTCAAGGGCACGATCAAGAAGATCCCCACGCCCACCGACCTGTTCTGCACCGGCCACACCCAGCTGGCCAACGGCAACCTGCTGATCGCCGGCGGGACGAAGCGGTACGAGAAGCTGAAGGGTGACGTCACCAAGGCCGGCGGCCTGATGATCGTCCACAACGAGAACCCGGACAAACCGATCACGCTGCCCGCGGGCACGAAGTTCACCGGCAAGTCCAACGGCAGGACGTTCGTCTCCAAGGACCCGGTGCTCGTGCCACGCGCGAAGAAGGTCTTCGACCCGAGGACCGGCGCGTTCCTGCGCAACGACCCGGGTCTGGGCCGCATCTACGTCGAGGCGCAGCGCAGCGGCGCCAAGTACGAGACCGGTACCCAGGACAACTACCGGATCCAGGGGCTGACCGGTGCCGACGCCCGTAACACGTACGGCATCGCGCAGAAGCTCGCCCTCGACAAGAAGGACTTCCAGGGCATCCGCGACGCCTACGAGTTCGATCCGGTCGCCGAGCGGTACATCAAGGTCGACCCGATGAACGAGGCCCGCTGGTACCCGACGCTCACGACCCTGTCGGACGGCAGGATCCTCAGCGTCTCAGGGCTGGACGACATCGGTCAGCTGGTCCCCGGCAAGAACGAGATCTTCGACCCCAAGACCAAGAAGTGGACGTACACGAAGAAGCTCCGGCAGTTCCCGACGTATCCGGCGCTGTTCCTGATGCAGAACGGGAAGATCTTCTACTCGGGGTCCAATGCGGGGTACGGTCCGGACAACGTGGGCCGGAAGCCCGGCATCTGGGACGTCGACACCAACAAGTTCACCAAGCTGCCCGGTCTCGGTGACGCCAACGTGCTGGAGACGTCCGCAACGGTGCTGCTGCCTCCGGCCCAGAACGAGAAGTTCATGGTGGTCGGTGGTGGCGGGGTCGGCGAGTCGAAGCTGTCCAGCAAGAAGACCCGGCTGATCGACCTGAAGGCGAAGCATCCGCGGTTCGTCGACGGGCCCGACCTGGAGAAGGGGACCCGGTATCCGCAGTCCTCGATCCTGCCCGACGACACCGTGCTGGTGTCCGGCGGCTCGGAGGACTACCGGGGGCGCGGCGCCTCCAACATCCTGCAGGCGCGGCTCTACCACCCGGACAGCAACAGCTTCACGCAGGTCGCCGATCCGCTGGTGGGGCGGAACTACCACTCCGGGTCGATTCTGCTGCCCGACGGGCGGGTGATGTTCTTCGGGTCCGACTCGCTGTACGCGGACAAGGCGAACACGAAGCCGGGGAAGTTCGAGCAGCGGATCGAGATCTATACGCCGCCCTATCTGTACCGGGGTTCCCGGCCCACGTTGAGCGGGGGGCCGCGGACCATTGCTCGCGGTGGGTCCGGGACCTTCACTTCGCAGCATGCGTCGAGCATCAAGAAGATGCGGTTGATCCGGCCGAGCGCGTCCACGCATGTGACGGATGTGGATCAGCGGTCGATCGCGCTGGATTTCAAGACGTCCGGGGACAAGATCACGGTGACGGTGCCGAAGAACCGGAATCTGGTGCAGTCGGGGTGGTACATGCTGTTCGCGGACGACGATCAGGGGACGCCGAGCAAGGCCCAGTGGGTGAAAGTGCCCTAGCGGAACGGTGGGGAACTGCGCCAGTTCGGCGGCCGCGGGCTCGTCGTGGCCTGTCGCGCAGTTCCCCGCGCCCCTACGGGGTTGACGCCTCCGCCAGCTTCAAGGCGTAGGTCGGCCACCACTGGCCTGCCTTCGGGCCTCCCTTGCAGGTGCCGTCCGACTCGCCCGGGCGCTTCACCCACAGGTAGGCGTCCACCGAGGGGTCCGCCGTCTTCGTGGTCGGGGCTTCTCCCAGGGCCCTGCCGGGCGGGTTGCACCACCGCTCGGCCGGCTGTCCGGCCGTGTACGGGCCCTTGCCGTTCCTGCTCGTGTCGATGACGAAGTGCTTGTTGCCGACCTTCGCCGAGAGCTGTTTGCCGTAGGCGATGGAGTCCTGGGTGGAGTAGAAGTTGGCGACGTTGACGGCGAAGCCGTCGGCCTGGTCGATGCCGGCCAATCGGAGGGGCTGGAAGATCTGGTCGGGATGGCCCCAGCCGGCGTTGCCCGCGTCCAGGTAGACCCTGGTGTTCTTCAGGGACTTGAGCTTGGCGACGGCGCCCTTGAGGAGGTCGTAGCGCTCCTCGTGGAACTCGTCCGGGGTGCAGCCGTCGACGAGGTGGAGTACGGCGTCGGGTTCGAGGACGACGGTGGCGGCGCGGTCGCCGATGCCCCGGGCGATGCCGTCGATCCAGGCGCGGTAGGCGTTGCCGTCGGCCGCGCCGCCCTGGGAGTACTGGCCGCAGTCGCGGTGCGGGATGTTGTAGAGGACGAGCAGGGCCGTGCGGTCGGACTTCTCGGCGGCCTCGGTGAAGCCGCGGGCCTCCTTCTCGGGGTTCTCCGGGCCGATCCACTCCCCCACCGGCTGCTCGGCGATCTTGCGGATCTGCTCGGCCTCGGTCTTCTCGCCGGACTTCTCGTAGGCGGCGACCTGGCGGGCCGCGTTACCGTCCGGGTTCACCCAGAAGGGGTCGGCGGCCTTGGGCTGTTGGGTGATCCTGGCGCCCGGACCGGCCGCCCCGTCCCCGTCTGCGGAGGAGCACCCGGCGAGCAGCAGTGCCGCCCCCAGCACCACCGCGGACGCCCGTGCCCGTGCCTGAGTCCGGGCCCCCCTGGTGTCGTACATGCGATTCCCCCCTGGGCGCATCGTTCCGAGTGCCAATCGTGGCATACCGACCGTGCCGGTCACGAGGTCGCGCGGGGGTCACGGCCCGGTGCCGGTGAGGTACGCCGAGACCACCACGTTGGCCGTGTAGCTGCGGCTGGTCCGGTCGAAGGTGCCGCCGCAGGTGATCAGGCGGAGTTCGGCGCGGCCCGGCGTGCGCGGGCCGTAGGCCGCACCCGCGTCGAAGTCGTCGCGGGGCAGGACGCGGACGTCGTCGATGGTGAAGTGGGCGACCTTGCCGTCCGCGCGGACCACCCGGACCGTCTCGCCCGGCTTCAGGGTGCTGATCTTGTAGAAGACGGCGGGCCGGGTCTCGGTGTCGACGTGGCCCACCATCAGCGCGGCCCCCGCAGCGCCGGGCGTGGTCCCGGAGCGGTACCAGCCGACCACTCCCGGCTGGTCGAACGGCGGCGGGTCGACGGCGCCCCGGCCGTCCAGGCCCCGGGCGACGACCGGGGCCTGCACACCGAGTTGGGGGATGTCGACGCGCAACGGGAGCGCGGCACCGAGCGGCTTGGCCGCGGGCGGCAGCGGGACCCTTTCGCGGCCCAGTCCGGCCACGTCACCCGTGGTGGGGCCGGCCGGGCTCTCGGGCACGTCGGTCACGCCGCGGCCCCACAGCCACAGCCCGAGCAGCAGGACCGCCCAGGCCAGGCAGGTGGTCAGGCGCCCGGTCCCGGGGCTGCGCCCGTGCTCGTCGGACATGGCCGCGGCGCTCAGTCCGTGCCGCGGCTCCGCCGGGCCCCGCGCGAGCCGACGGCGGCCGCGGCGATCCCGGCGAGGGCGAGGCCGGTCACCGCCTGGACGGTGTCGGGGCCGGACCCGCTGGTGGCCACCGTGGCGAAGTGCGCGGTGCCGCCGCCGCCCGCGTGGACCGGGGCGACGGGTGAGGCGGCCGTGTTGGGGGCGGTGTCCTGCCCGGTGGACTGCCCGGAGGACCTGTCGACGACGGTGATCGTGCCGGTCATCACCACGCCCGCGCAGCTGATGCGCACGCCGTAGGCGCCCGGCTCGAGCGAGGAGCGGACGCGGGTCTCGCCGCCCATGGAGCCCTGACTGCCGGTCAGCCGTGCGTCGGAGACGAAGGCGGCCGAGGCGGCGGTGGCCTGCGCTCCGGTGCAGCCGCGCACCCGCAGGGACACGTCGTCGCCCGGAGCCGGGGAGGCCGGGGTCACGGTGATTCCACGGCCGTCGTCGGCCGCGTACGCCGCCGGGGTGAGGGCGGCGACGGCGAGAATCCCTGTGCAGAGAGTGAGGCGTAGTGAGCCCATCGTGAACCTCCAGATACTGGGAGGCTCCCCCGTAAGGCGCGCCTCCGCATCCTCGGGAGGCGCGCGCTTACTCCATACGGGTGGGACGGGGTTTGGAAAAGCCTGCTCAGACGAGATCGACCAGGTCCGCGATGGACTCGGCGACCTGGGAGGGGCGGAAGGGGTAGCGGTCGACGTCCTTCGGCTGGGTGACGCCGGACAGCACCAGGAAGGTGCGCATCCCGGCCTCCAGGCCCGCGAGGACGTCGGTGTCCATGCGGTCGCCGATCATCGCGGAGGTCTCCGAGTGGGCGCCGATCGCGTTGAGCCCGGCCCGCATCATCAGCGGGTTGGGCTTGCCGACGAAGTACGGCTTCTTACCGGTCGCGGCGGTGATCAGGGCGGCCACCGAGCCGGTCGCGGGCAGGTCGCCCTCGGCGGACGGGCCGACGTTGTCGGGGTTGGTGGCGATGAACCGGGCACCGTTGTTGATCAGGCGCACGGCCTTGGTCAGGGCCTCGAAGCTGTAGGTGCGGGTCTCTCCGAGGATCACGAAGTCGGGCTCGTGGTCGGTGAGGATGTAGCCGATGTCGTGCAGCGCGGTGGTCAGGCCGGCCTCGCCGATGACGTAGGCGCTGCCGCCGGGCCGCTGGTCGTCCAGGAACTGGGCGGTGGCCAGGGCGGAGGTCCAGATGTTGTCGACCGGCACGTCCAGGCCCATCCGGCGCAACCGGGCGTGCAGATCACGGGCGGTATAGATGGAATTGTTGGTGAGCACCAGGAAGGGCCGCCCCGAGTCGCGCAGCTTCTTCAGGAAGGCGTCGGCGCCGGGAATCGGGACACCCTCGTGGATCAGGACGCCGTCCATGTCGGTGAGCCACGACTCGATGGGCTTGCGGTCTGCCATGTGCTTGCGTCTCCAGGCGTGCGTGCGGGCAAGAAGCAGGGGCGCCGGAACCACGGCGTACCGACGGCCACCAGCCTAATCAGGACCGCCGGATCTCGACCCCGGTCAGCTTCCGGTTGCCGGCTTCCCGTACTCGACGTCGCGGGTGGGTACTGCCGGACGACGTCTTCGCTTTCGAGGGCGACCGTGACGGAGGGCCGACGTCCTCGCCTTCGAGGGCGACCGCGACGGACAGGCCGACGTCCTCGCCTTCGAGGGCGACCGCGACGGACAGGCCGACGTCCTCGCCTTCGAGGGCGACCGCGACCGACAGGCCGACGTCCTCGCCTTCGTGGGCGACCGCGACGGAGCCGAAGCGGATGCCCCTGTCACCGGGCTCCCGTGAGCGGGGCGGGCAGGCCGGCGACGGAGTCCAGCGCGTGAGTGGCGCCGGCGGCGCGGAACGCGTCGCGGCCCGCGGGCGCCCGCGGCGAGGCCCAGCCCGCGACCAGGCCCCGCCCACGACCGGATCCCCTCGGGCGCGTACGCCACTGAGCACGTCGTGGGAGGTGTTGCCGACGACAGCTTCTCGACGTGGTCGGCGGAGCCGGGCTCGACGCCCGGTTCGGCGGCCGCCGTCGAAGGCGCGCTCGACCAGGCCCGCCGTCGGCGACGACGGTGCCGGCCAGGTCGAGGACGACGAGACGGGACGCGGGGGCGCGGGGGCGCGGGACGGTGCGCCTGTCCGGCCGCCGTACGGCGATCCGGGCCTCAGCGGCGCCGGCGCGCCAGCAGGAACGCGCCTCCGCCGACGGCGAGGAGCGCGGTGATGGCCGCGAGCAGCCCGTGCGCGAGCCCGAGTCCGGTACGGGCGAGTTCCCGGGCCCGCTCTCCCGCTTCCTGGGCCTCCTGGGCGAACGGGAGGGAGGTGTCACCCGGGTCGGCACCGATCGAGGTGGCCTGGGGAGTACCGGCCGGGCTGGCCTCCGTGGCTCCCGGGTCCTCCGTACCCCGTGGATCTGCCGTACTCCGTGGGTCCTCCGTACCCCGTGGATCTGCCGTACTCCGTGGGTCCTCCGTACCCCGGGGATCCGCCGTACCCCGTGGATCTGCCGTACTCCGTGGGTCCTCCGTACCTCTCGGATCCGCCGTACTCCGTGGGTCCTCGGTACCCCGGGGATCCGCCGGATCCTCCGTCCCCTGCTGGTCCCCACCCGCCACGTCCTCCCCGATCCCGAAGCGGTAGGGGTTGGACTCGCCGACCCAGTCACCGTCCTCGCCCCGGCGCTGGACGACGGCGGCGTTGGCGGTGACCTGGTCCGGTACGGCGTCGGAGGCGAGGGAGAGCCTGACTTTGACGGTGACGGTCTTCCCGGGCGCCACGGTGAACCCGTCGAACCCCTCCGCGTCGAGGACGCCGACCAGTTCCTGCTCGTCGGTGGTCTCGAAGGTGACGGGCCGGGCGCGGGAGCCGTCGTAGAAGTCCAGCTCGGCCTGGGACGGCTTCAGGGCGCGCTTGTCGTCGGTGAGGACGACGACCGGGTGGATGTCGGTACAGCTCTGTCGGGTGGTGTTGGTGAGGTCGATGTACCAGGTGCCGTAGCCTCCGCCGGCCTCGTAGGAGGCGGGTCCGCCGTGGATGTGGGTGGCCAGTGGAAAGGCACGGTCGCCGGGGGCCGCGCAGGAGGGGGTCGCGTCCGCGTGGGCGGCTTCCGACGACACCGGGACGAGAGCGGCGGCTGCGGCAAGGCAGAGGGACAGGGACGTGCACAGTCGCATGAACACATGACCATGCCGGGTGGTGGCCAGGGGCGGCGGGTGCCACTCCGGGGGCGGCGGGAAGTCCGCTCGATCAGCCGAGCTGTCAGGGACCGCAGACGCGCTGGGCCTGGGACGCCGTCGAGTCGCGCCGGGCCTCGGCCGCCGCGAGCACCTGCCGTTGGGAGGCGTCCGGGTGCCCTCCCTCGGCAATGATCTGTTGCAGCTGGCCCTTCAAGGCCTCGTAGCCGTGTTCTGCCCGGTCGGCGGCGGCCAGGGCCCTGGCACACGCGCCCTGGGCGGGGTCGGGCGCGCCATACGCCACCGAGGCGAGCGCGAGGAGGACCGCGGTGCCGGCCGCGATCGCCGGCAGACGTATGGACACCATGGGAAACCTCCGGTCTGCGAGAGAGGGACAGGGCGATCAGGGGGACACGGGCGGGTCAGGACGAGAGCACGACCCGTCGGCCGCTGTCGCCCGTGTTCAGGCACTCCTGGTAGGGGTTGGGGTCGCCTTGCCGTTCCTGGCAGGTCCATGTGGCTCCACCCGCGCGAACGTGGACGGATGCGTCTCCCGGGCCGTGCCGCACCTCGGTGTAGGCGGCCGCCACCCGCAGAGCGGTGGCACACGGCACGTTCGGTGCGGCCGACACACCGAGCCCGGAGGCTCCGTCCACTCCGCAGAACCGGGCGGACTCCGGGGCGGCAGGCACGTCGGCGAACGTCCGAACCGGCATGAAGAGACCCAGCGCGACGGCCCCCAACAGGCCGGCGGCCGCCCTCACCTTGATCGTATGCACCCCACCACTCCCTTCACTCACCCACACCAGTCACTTCTGCCCCCGAGTCCCCACTCGGTCACAGCTCATCCGACCCGGACGGACACGACCGGGGGGCAGTGGGGCACATGTGGCGGCGCGCATCCCAGCCACGCAGCTACGGGCAGACGTACCCCCTGAGACGGCACACGCCACGCAGCCACAGGCAGACACACCCCACCGAGGCAACACACCCCACCCAGCCACAGGCAGACGTACCCCCACGCGCAGCCACAGGCAGACGTACCCCCACGCAGCTGCGGGCAGTCGTGCCGCTGGGGCGGCACGGGTGGGCGCAGCGGCACCCCGCCGGCGCGGGCAAGCACCCCAACCCCCGCCCAGCCCCAGCCAACAGAACCCCAAAGCCACCTAGCCCCAGCCCCAGCCCCAGCCCACAGAGCCCCTCAGCCGGCCGGCCCCAGCCAACGCCCCCCAACCCCCCGGAACCCCTCAGCCACTCACCCCCGCCAACAAGTCACCCGGCACCCGCCGGAGGCACCCTCACACCCCCGCCCGCCCGAACAGCGGAGCCAACAGCAACTGCGCGGCCCCCTCCGCCACCACCCGCTCCCCGCCGGGAGCCACCCGCACCGGAACCGCCCCGCCGGGCACCCCCTCCCGCCGGGCCCGGGCATCGAGCACCTCGGCAACGCCCCGGACGAAAGCCTCCGGTGCCGCGCCAACAGTGCGCCCCCCGAGCAGCACCAGGTCGATGTCCAGCAACCCCACCAGATTCCCGGCCCCCACCCCAAGCACCCGCGCGGCCTCCCCCACCTCTCCCCGCCCCACAGCCCCGAGGCACAACACCTCCACGCACCCCCGGTTCCCGCACTCGCACGCCGGTCCGTCCAGCTGGAGCACCTGGTGCCCGAACTCCCCGGCCCCGGTGCGCGCCCCCCGGTGCACGTGCCCGCCGATCACCAACCCCGCCCCCAGCCCCGTACCGAGATGCAGGTACGCGAAGGACCCGCCCTCACCGCCCACCGCCAGCCCCAGCGCGGCAGCGTTCGTGTCCTTGTCCACCACGACCGGCACCCCCAGCCGCTCGGCCAGCGCGTCCCGCAGCGGAAAGCCGTCCCACTCGGGGAACCCGGTGACCCGGTGCAGCACCCCGCGCGCGTGATCGAGCGGACCGGGCAGGGCGATTCCGACACCGAGCAGCGAACCGACGCCGGAGAGCCCCCCACCCCCCAGCACGTCCGCCACCAGCCCCTCCACCGCAGCGGCCACGACGCCCAGCACGGCCTCCGCCCCCGCCCCCAGATCCAGTGCCCGGCGCCGCTCCCCGACCACGGCCCCGTCGAGATCCACCAGCACGGCCCGCAGCTCATCCCGGTCCAGATGCACCCCCACCGCGTGCCCGGCCTCCGGCACCAGCCGCAGCACGGTGCGCGGCTTGCCCCCGGTGGACGCCCGCCGTCCGGCCTCCGCCGCGAGCCCCTCCTCGCGCAGCCGTGCGGTGATCTTGCTGACGGCCTGCGGGGTCAGCCCGGTCCGCTCGGCCAGCTCAAGACGGCTGATGCCGTCCGCCCCCGCCGCCCGCAGCAGATCCAGCACCAGCGCGGTGTTGTGACTGCGCACCGCGAACAGATTCGCCCCTACGGCCCCACCGCTCTTCGTCCTGTTCACGCCACCCATTCTCCCCACCGCTTGCACTTTGGCAACAGCGTTGCGAAAGTAGGACGCATGACTGGTACCCCCCTCCGCGTCGGCCTGATCGGCTACGGCCTCGCAGGCTCCGTCTTCCACGCCCCGCTGATCGCCGCCACCGAGGGCCTCGCGCTGGACACGGTGGTCACCTCGAACCCCGAGCGGCAGGAGCAGGCCCGCGCCGAGTTCCCGGACGTGCGCGTCGCCGGCACCCCCGAGGAGCTTTTCGACCGCGCCGACGAGCTGGACCTGATCGTCATCGCCTCCCCGAACAGGACGCACGTCCCCCTCGCCACCGCCGCCCTGAAGGCGGGCCTGCCGGTGGTCGTGGACAAGCCGGTCGCGGGCACGGCCGCCGAGGCGCGCGAGCTGGCGGCTCTCGCCGAGGAGCGGGGCCTCCTCCTCTCGGTCTTCCAGAACCGCCGCTGGGACAACGACTTCCTGACCCTCCGCAAGCTGCTGGAGGAGGGCGAACTGGGCGACGTCTGGCGCTTCGAGTCCCGCTTCGAGCGCTGGCGCCCGCAGCCGAAGGGCGGCTGGCGCGAGTCCGGCGACCCCGCAGAGATCGGAGGTCTGCTCTACGACCTCGGCAGCCATGTCGTCGATCAGGCCCTGGTCCTGTTCGGACCGGCCACCGAGGTGTACGCCGAGACGGACATCCGCCGGCCCGGCGCCGAGACCGACGACGACACCTTCATCGCGCTCACCCACGCGAACGGCGTCCGCTCCCACCTCTACGTCTCCGCCACCACGGCCCAGCTCGGCCCGCGCTTCCGGGTCCTGGGCTCGCGGGCGGGCTATGTGAAGCACGGCCTGGATCCGCAGGAGGCGGCCCTGCGGGAAGGGCTGCGACCCGGCCCCGCCTGGGGCACGGAACCCGAGTCCCTGTGGGGCCGGCTCGGCGCCGGAGAGTCCCCGCTGACCGGCGGCGGCCGCCCCGTACCGACCCTCCCCGGCGACTACCCCGCCTACTACGCGGCCGTGGCCGCGGCCCTGACCGGCACCGGATCCAACCCGGTGACCGCGCTGGAGGCGGCCTCGGCCCTCGACGTACTGGAGGCGGCCCGCCGGTCCGCCCGCGACAAGGTGACGGTGACCCTCTGATGCACCACCCGCAGATCACCCCGAAGTTCGCCCCCGAGATCACCCCGAGCGTGGAGGAGCTGGAGGCGCAGGAACGCCGTCTGGTCTTCCGCCGGTTCACGTACGACGACGCCTGGGCCCTGGGCTCCCTGCTGGTCGAGCTGGCGCGGGAGCGCCAGGCCCCGGTCGCCATCGACATCCACCGCGCCGGCCAGCAGCTCTTCCACGCGGCCTTGCCCGGCTCCACCCCCGACAACGACGCCTGGATCGCCCGCAAGCGACGGGTGGTGGAGCGCTACGGCGCCTCCTCCTACCTGGTCGGCGCCCGCTTCCGTGCCAAGGGCACGACGTTCGAGGAGTCCTCCCGCCTGGATCCGGACACCTACGCCGCCCACGGCGGCTCCTTCCCGATCCACGTCGAGAACGCGGGTGTCATCGGCACGGTGACGGTCTCCGGTCTGCCGCAACTCCAGGACCACAGGTTCGTGGTGGAGGCGCTGGAACAGTTCCTGGGCGAATAGGGCTTGTCAGCCCGTCCGCGGGATTACCGCGCGGCTCCCTCCGGTTGGGGTCTACGTGCACGACGATCACGGCACCACACCCACCCGGAAGGAAGGGACCCGATGAGCGAGTCGACGAGCAGCGCGCGCACCCTCAAGGAGACGATCGGCCGGTACGGCGTCTGGAGCGTGGGGCTCCGTTCGGAGGACCCGGCCCGGCGCGGCGACATCGCCGAGGCCGCCGCGGAGCTGGAACAGCTCGGGTACGGGGCCGCCTGGCTGGGCGGCAGCAGCGCCGCCCGGCACGCCGTCCCGCTCCTCGAAGCGACGTCCCGTCTGGTCGTCGGCACGAGCATCCAGAGCATCTGGCAGTACGAGAGCGAGGAGAGCGCGGCCGGTTTCGCCGAGGTGGAGTCGGCCCATCCCGGCCGTTTCCTGCTCGGCCTCGGCGTGAGCCACGCCAAGCTCGCGGACCAGTACCGGCGCCCGTACTCCGCCCTGGTCGCCTACCTCGACGCGCTGGACGCGGCCGGTGTCCCGGCCGGGCGCCGGGTGCTGGCGGCCCTCGGCCCCAGGACCCTGGAGCTGTCCCGCGACCGGGCGGCGGGCGCGATCCCCTACCTCGTCACCTGCGAGCACACCGCCCAAGCCCGCGAGATCCTGGGCGCAGAGCCGCTGCTGGCGCCGGAGTTCGCGGTCGTCCCGAAGAGCGACCCGTCCGCCGCCCGCGCCCTGGCCCGCGAGCACCTCGCGATGTACCTCACCCTCCCCAACTACACCAACAGCTTCCTGCGCCTCGGCTTCACCGAGGACGACCTGACCGGCGGCGGCAGCGACCGCCTGATCGACGCGCTGTACGCCTGGGGCGACGAGAACCGGATCCGGGACCGCGTCAACGCCTTCCACGAGGCGGGCGCGGACCACGTGGCGATCCAGGTGGTGACGGGCGGCCCCCGAGACACCCTTCCCCGGGAGGAATGGCGCCGCCTGGCCGCCCTTTTGGAGGCGTAGCCGACAAGGGGGCACGGGGAACTGCGCGACCAACCGCGAACCACCCGCGGCCGACCACCCATCCGCAATTCCCCGGCGCTCTCGGCGGAGCCCTAGGCGTCCTTCAGCTCCTGCCGCTGCCGCCCCAGGCCCTCGACCTCCAGCTCCACCACGTCCCCGGCCCGCAGGAACGGCTTCGGCTCGGGCTGGCCCAGCGCGACTCCGGCGGGCGTGCCGGTGTTGATGACATCCCCGGGGTACAGCGTCATGAACTGGCTGACGTACCGCACCACTTCCCCCACGGGGAAGATCTGCTCGGCCGTGGTCCCGTCCTGCTTCAGCTCGCCGTTGACCCACAGCTTCAGCGAGAGCCGCTGGGGATCGGGAACCTCGTCGGCTGTCACCAGCCAGGGCCCCAGCGGGTTGAACGTCTCGCAGTTCTTCCCCTTGTCCCAGGTACCGCCGCGCTCGATCTGGAACTCACGCTCGGACACGTCGTGCGCCACCGCGTACCCGGCGACGTGCGCGAGCCCCTCCTCGGCCGACTCCAGGTAGCGGGCCGTGCGCCCGATGACGACGGCCAACTCCACCTCCCAGTCGGTCTTGCTGGATCCGCGCGGCACCAGCACGGTGTCGTTCGGCCCGACGACGGTGTCCGCGGCCTTGAAGAAGATCACGGGCTCGGCGGGCGGCTCGGCCCCCGTCTCGCGGGCGTGGTCGTGGTAGTTGAGCCCGATGCACACGATCTTGCCGATCCGCCCGAGCGGGGGCCCGATCCGGAGGCCCGTCGCGTCCAGCGCGGGCAGTTCACCGGCCTCGGCCGCCGCCCGTACCCGGCCGAGCGCGCCGTCGTCGGCGAGCAGCGCCCCGTCGATGTCGTCCACGATCCCGGACAGGTCCCGGAGGGTCCCGTCGGTGTCGAGCAACGCGGGTCGCTCCGCCCCTGCCGTACCGACTCGCAGCAGCTTCATGGTCACCATCTCCCTCGATCGCGGGCGCCCGGCCGATGGGTGCAGCCATCGGAGGGCTGGTCGATCCTCCAAACCGCTGGTCCACTCCGCAAGACCCTGTTCACGCCCTGGACCGTAACCGGCGCCTGTTCAGCGGTAGAGCGCCGCCCGCTCCAGCGCGCTCCACGTCGTACTGGTGACGACGTACAGCGCGGCCGCGAGCGGCACCACCGCGACGGTGACGAGCGTGAAGAAGGACATGAACGGCATGACCTTGTTGACCGCGCCGAGCCCCGGCACCTGCTCCCCTCCGCCGGCCGGCGTGACCGTGAGCGGGTTCTTTTCCATCATCAGCTTGGTGCGCCGGTAGTTGAAGGCGGCGACGGCCGCGACGAGGGCGAAGAGCGCGAGGTAGACGATTCCGGCCGCCCCGAAGATCCCGCCGCCGGCGAGTGCGTCGGCCCAGCGCCCGCCGAGCGGCGCGGCGAACAGCCGGTGCCCCAGCAGCCCGTTGGCCTCGCCGCCGATCGAGGAGTTGGAGAAGAGGTGGTAGAGGAGGAAGAAGGCGGGCAGTTGCAGCAGGCTGGGCAGACAGCCGGAGAGCGGCGAGACCTTCTCCTGTGCGTGCAGTTCCAGCACCGCCTTCTGCAGCCGCTCGCGGTCCTCGGCGTGCTTCTCGCGCAGCTCGGCGATTCTCGGCTGAAGTGCGGCCCGGGCGCGCTGGCCGCGGGCGGCGGCCCGGGACAGCGGATGCACGAGGAGCCGTACGAGCGCGGTGAACAGGACGATCGCGGCGGCGGCCGCGGAGGCGTGGAAGAGCGGCTGGAGCAGGTCGGCGAGCTGCTCGACCAGGCGTGCGAAAACGGACATGGGTGGACCCTTCATGGCGGGTGCGTCGTGCCGGTGGTGGGAGAGGCCATGTGACGGGACATGGCAGGGCGGCATGACGACCCGCGCGGGGGTCACGTATCGCTGATGGCCGGTGCCCTACGCGCGGGTCGTCGCGAGGGCGTGTCCGGGTGCCCGGGGCCGGGGGCGTCCCGAGGCGTCGGGGTCGCGCTGCGGCAGGAAGGCCGTACGCCGGGCCCGGTCGCGTATCGCCGTACGGACCCGGGTGGGTGGGACGGCGGGCGCGGAGCGGGCGGCGATGAGCGAGCAGGCGGCGAACGCGGAGCCGGCGGCGGTGGTCGCGGCGAGCGCGACGGTGGTGGAGAGGCTGCCGGTGTCGAGGAGCGCGGCCTGGAGCAGGAGTACGTTCACCAGGAGCAGCAGCAGAGCGGCGGGACGCGCGACGGCGACGCGACTGCGGACCATTGCCTCCCCCTCCAGCTCACCGGTGCTTCTGTTCTCCTGCGCCTTTGTCATACCGGATCGATCTCCAGGGACTCAAACAGCCGCTTCGGCTTGAGCAGCGCCCTGCTGACCGGGTCCGCCGGATCGGGATCGAGTCCCGGGCCCGGCACCATGACAACGTCCGCGGGGGCGCGACGGTTCCGCACACGGGACATTCGCCGTACGGCCCGAGTTCGCTGCCGCACTCCGCGTGCCGGAAGAACCGCGGCTGAGTCTCCTGGAAGTGCTCGCGGCCCCACCGCGCGAGGGCCCGCAGCGATCGGGGCGGTGCTGCCGGTGGCCGCGCGAGCGGGCGCCAGGACTCCCCTCCCCGAGGCCGCGCGTGAAGGACTCCCCTACCCCCGAGGCCGCATCGACACCAGCTTCCCCCACACCGCCATCCGGTACCGCGAGGTGAACGCGGGGGTGCAGGTGGTGAGGGTGATGTATTGACGTGCTCCCTGGCCTAAAGTCCGGGGATTCCGGCCTGGGTCGTCTGACCCTTCCGGGGGCTTCCTGCTTCACCGCGCTGTGCGGGCACGTGTGCCCGTCTTACCGGCACTCCACAGGCGTTTGGCGTCTCCGCCCGTCCGGCGGCGACGATACGGCGTCCTTCGAAGAGGACGTTGCGTGCTGCGTTGTGGTCGCGGTCGTGCACGGTGGCGCACTCGCCGCACGTCCACTCGCGGATGTGCAGGGGCTTGGGTCCGTCCCGGAACCCGCAGGCCGAACAGACCTGTGAGGACGGGAAAGCGCGGTCTGCCTTGGCGAAGGTGCGGCCGTGCCTGACTGCCTTGTACTCCAGCATGCCGACGAACGCGGACCATCCCGCGTCGTGCACGGACTTGGCGAGCCGGGTGCGGCCGAGGCCGGACACCGCGAGGTCTTCCACGTACACCGCTTGGTTGTCGCGAATGATCTGTGTGGAAGCCTTGTGATGCCAGTCCCGGCGCCGGTCCGCCACCTTGGCGTGCTGGCGTGCGACCTTGATACGGGCCTTGGCCCGGCTCTTCGATCCCTTGGCCTTGCGGGACAGCTCCCGCTGAAGGCGTCTGAGTTTCTTCTCCGCCCGGCGTAGGAAGCGGGGGCTGTCGATCTTTCGGCCGTCCGAGAGGACGGCGAAGGCGGACAGGCCGAGGTCGATACCGGTTTCCGCTTCCACCTCGGGCAGGACGTCCGGCTCGGTGTCCACGACGAAGCTGAGGAAGTACCGGCCGGAGCTGTCCTTGGTGACGGTCAAAGACGTGGGAGCGGACGAAAGCCGACGGGACCACTTCACCTTGAGACTGCCGATCTTGGCCACGTACACCGTGCCGTTGTCCTGAAGGGAGAAGGCGTTGGTGTTGAGGCGGATCGACTGCCGGGTGTCCTTCTTCGATTTGTACCGGGGCGGGCCTACCTTGCGGCCCTGCCGCTTGCCCCTGGCCGAGTCGAAGAAGTTTTTGTAGGCGGTGTCCAGGTCCCGCAGGGACTGTTGCAGGACGACCGCCGACACGTCGGTGAGCCAGGCGCGTTCCTCGGTGCGCTTGGCCTGGGTGATGCGAAGCCGGGACAACTCGGCCGACTTCACGTACGGCAGTCCTGCCGTGTGCGCTTCCTTCCGGTCGCGCAGGCAGTCGTTCCACACCACGCGGGCGCACCCGAACGCACGTGCCAGAGCACGGCGTTGGGAGGCATCCGGGTAGGCCCGGTAGTTGTAGCGGAGCCGCACACCCAAGATCCTACGAGAATTGGTCTCATGGAGGGGCAGAATGACTAGAGGCGTGGCAGACATGTGGTTTCGGCGATGCATGTGCACTTGGTCTTCGTGACGAAGTACCGGCGCGGGGTGTTCGACGGCGAGATGCTGACGCGCTGCGAAGAGATCATGCGCAAGGTCTGCGAGGTCTTCGAAGCGGAGCTGAAGGAGTTCAACGGCGAACGCGATCACGTCCACCTCCTGGTGCATTACCCGCCCAAGGTCGCCGTCTCGAAACTGGTCAACAGCCTCAAGGGCGTTTCTGCCAGCCGGATACGGCAGGAGTTCACCGGCCGGATCAACCGCGCCATCATGCACGGCCACCTGTGGTCGCCCTCGTACTTCTCCGCATCGTGCGGCGGAGCACCGTTGTCAATCGTCCGCCAGTACATCGAGCAGCAAAAACGTCCGCTCTAAGATGCACGTCAGAGCAGCCCTGAGATGCATTCATCCCCGGCGCGAACGCCAGGGCTTTCTGCAAGAGCCCCGGTAACCCGGCTCGTCGTACCCGTACCCCGGCCGGACGAGGGAGCGCGGCACGGCCCGTAGGACACCGGAGTCGCGGGCGGACGTCCGCGGCAGGATCTTGTCGACCACGTACGTGTACGTCGCCGCCTTCGTCTCGACCTCGACGGTGTCCCCGGGACGGAGCCGCGGGAGATACCGGAAGGGCTCACCGTGGGTGTTCCGGTGCCCGGCGAGCGCGAAGCTCCCCGCCCGGCCCGGCTGCTGGGTGCCGGGGTAGTGGCCGACGTACCCCTTGTTGAGCACATCCGGCTTGCTCACACCCTCGGCGACGGGAACGCGGAGCCGCAGCCGGGGGATGGTGAGGATGGCGTACGCCTGGGAGTGGCGGGGCCGGCCGGAGGCGAGGACGGGCGGGTACGACCGCTGCCGCCCGCTCCGGGGAGCCTTGGTCGCCGTGGACGGGGACGAGGCCGACGTGGAGGGCGTACCGCCTGAAGCCGGGGCTCCCCCATCTCCACTCCCCCACTGCCTCTCCAGGGCCTCCACCTTCCGCGCGGCCCCCTGCCGTGCCTCCCGGTTGGTCCACCACAGCTGATGCACGACGAGCAGCATGAGGACGACCCCGACGGTGACGAGCGCCTCGGCCGAGCCCCACAGCCCCCGCCGCCACCTCGCCCGCCTTCGCCGATCCCGGTGCTGCACTACCCGCATCCGCACACCCACCTCCCACAGGAGCGGCCCGCACGATAGGGCGGGAGACTCCAACTCACCAGTGCCGCAAGGGGTCTCGGTGCCTGCATCCTTCGACATCGGTTTCCTCAACGGGCAACCTCCTCTACGACTTCCGCCGGCTGCACCCCACGGCGTGGGTCTACTGGCAGGTGCTGGACCCCGGCTCAGGCTGGGCGGTGATCGCCTACGACGCGAACACCCTCCAGCCGGGCGCAATCCAGACCAAGTACTACGTAACGGCACAGTTCAGCTGCCACATCCGCCCGGGAATGACGATCCTCGACACAGGAGTGAGTGACGCGGCAGCGGCCCTGGACAAGCCGTCGACACGCCTGGTGATCGTGGCGGCGAACACATCCTCGTCCGCCCGGACCCTGACCTTCGACCTCTCCCGTTTCACGACGGCGACGGGCGGGACGGGCGGCCTGGTCCCCCGCTGGAACACGCTGACGACCGGCGGCTCGGACCTCTACACACCCCACTCGGACACCCACCTGTCCGGCAGGACGCCGGCCGTTCCCTTCGCGGCGAAGTCGGTACAGACACTGCAAGTGGACGGCGCGACGGTCTAGGTGCTTCCGGGGGGACACTGATGACCAGCACATACTCCTCCTATGTCACTGGTCGGCAGTACGGTGTCCCCCATGCGCCCCGACACGCCTGCCGAGAACGTCGACCACCCCGCCGAAGCGGCACGCCTGGAGCGAACCGCCGGCCTGTACCCCGAGGACGCCGAGACCCTGCTCCTGCGCGCCGCGGCCCACCTGGAACTGGCCGGCGACCGCGCCGCCGCGACGACGCTGTACGACCGCCTGCTGTCCTCTTCGGACGAGCTGGAGAACCCCCACCTCATCCGCGCCCTGAAGGCCTCGAACCTGTGGGAGTACGACCACGAGGCGGAGGCAAGGGCCATCATCGACGGAATCCGCACATCGGCCCCCCGCGACCCGGCCCCCTGGGTGATCGTGGCCGAGTCCCTGGAGTCGCACGACGAGCTGGAGGCGGCGGAGCAGACGTTCACGGAAGCGACGCGCCTCCTGCTGACGGACGGGTCGGAACCCCCGTACTCCACCCACCCCCTCCTCTACGGCCGCCACCGGGTCCGCCGCATGCTGGGCCTCCCCCACGACGACTGGGACACCCTGGCGGACACCCTCCACGCCTCCCCAGTCCCCCTGGACGAACTCCACGACCCGAAACGGGTCTGGTCCCTGGGCTCGGACAACCCGGTGGAGCTGGAGGCGGAGATCTCCCGGCTGCGGGCCGAGCTGGGCGCCTACCGGGAGGCGCTGTCCCGCCCGTTCCCGGTGGCGGTGCTGCACTGGCCGGCGGGGGAACTGGCGGAGCTGCTGTCGGCGTACCCGATCCTGTCCTCGGAGTACCCCTCCCACGACAGCCACCTGGCGACGATAGAGGCGTCCCTGCGCGAACTCGCGTCCTCCGGCACCCCGAACCTGGGCATCGTCACAGGCACGGTCCCGTCGTACGAGGCGTTCGCGGCGTCGGAGGGCTCGTCACCGGGTGACCTCACTCTGCTCCCCCAGTACGCGACCACGCTGGCGGCGAGGGGACGGGCTGTGGCTTGGCCGCCGCAGAGGGGGGCGGAGTGTTGGTGTGGGGCAGGTCGGATCTACGAGGCGTGTCATGGGACTTACGGGGCCAGCGAGAGCCAGGCCCGATAGAGGGACCCATCAGGAAGCGGTTGGGGTTGGCGCCTCGCCGACCCCAACGGCCACAACACGCAAGGAAATGCCTCTTAGCGAATGAGGCCTGGAAACGCGTCCTCGATGATCTTGACCAATTCACGGGCCCTGTCAGCATCCAGCTGGATGGTCTGACTGATCTTGTCGCGAATCTGCCGATCGGTGGATCCATACGTGTCGAGCTGTAGAATCCGCCGACTACCTACGGTGAACGATCTAATCCCACACGTTACGGGCCCATGCACTCTTTGGACGTCGGACGTGACTGACTCGAACTTCTCGATCAAAGCCATGGGCCAACTCTTCCACACACTCGTTAACAGCAGGCCGCTAGTGTCGACTTGAGTGTTTGACCACGATTTCGGACGCTGAACCCCCTCTCGATCCAGCCGCCCAGCTCCCACGCCGAAGAGTACCGGCAAGTTGAAGCCAGCGGCCTGGACGACAGACGGACCCGCACTGGTCACGCTGGCGCCACCAACACACGCCCATCTCAGCCGCCACCACCGCCCAGCCCACCGCCCCCGCCACTGTGACCGCAGTACCAAAGCGAATGGACGCAGAAACCTACGGGCTCGACCTCCGCATATCCTGATCCCATGATTCGCGCAGCGGTCTTCGACGTCGGTGAGTGCCTCGTGGACGAGACTCGGGAGTACGGCACCTGGGCCGACTGGCTGGGCGTGCCGAGGCACACCTTCCATGCCATGTTCGGCGCCGTGATCGCGCAGGGTCGGGACTACCGGGAGGTCTTCCAGGAGTTCCAGCCCGGCTTCGACCTCTACGAGGAGCGGGACAAGCGGGCCGCTGAGGGACAGCCGGAGACGTTCGGCGAGGAGGATCTGTACGCGGACGTACGACCTGCCCTGACCGAGTTGCGGGCCGACGGACTGTGGCTTGGTATCGCCGGGAACCAGACCGTGCGTGCCGGACGGATCCTTCGTGACTTGTTCTCAGACGACGTTGACCTGATCGGTACCTCGGACGACTGGGGAGCCAGCAAGCCCGACCTCGAGTTCTTCAAGAAGGTTGCCTCAGCCGTGCCGTTCGACGTGGACCAGATCCTTTATGTTGGGGATCGGTGCGACAACGACATCCGGCCCGCACGTCAGGCTGGCATGCGGACCGCCCTTGTGCGTCGCGGGCCCTGGGCCACCATTCAGTGGAACACCGATGAGGCCAGGCAGCTGCCGACTCTCCGAGTCGAGAGCTTGGCGGAACTGCCGGAAATGATCCGCCAGTTCAACGGCCTAGCGCGCTGAGAGTCGTCGCCCAGTCGTACAGGCGGTCATCGAGGTCACGGACACAGCGCTCATGCTGGTGGGGTGCGAGTGCGCGGCGAACCTCGCGTACTCGCTCCATGCCGGTGGCGTACCAGGTGGTCGCCAACTGGTCGAGAGCCTGGCCCGCGTACCCGCACGCCTGCTCCGGGTTGCCTGACGCCGCCTCCACAGCTGCCAGGTCGCCGTAGACCACCGAGCGCTGTTTGTCCTCGGCGGGCGTCATCGAGCCCAAGGCATGGAGCAGGCTCTCGCGAGCTTGCGGGAGGTGGCCCGCGATCATCTGAGTATTGCCCTTGAAGGCCGCCAGTCGGGCCGGGGAGAACCAGTCCATCCATGCCGGCGACGAGTGATCGTTCCCGGCCGCCAATACGTCCTCAGCATGACCGATCAGGTTCAGTGCTGTGCGGGTGTTCCCGCACCTGGTCTCGCACTCGGCCTCCACCGCATCCAGCCAAGCGAGGAACTCGGCGGAGGCGGGGGCTCGGCGGGCGTATGTGCGCGCTGCTGTCATGCGCTCCAGAGCTCCTTCGCGGTCCGCCACCCAGCCCGGTACGAAGGCCATGTGTGCGATGACCGCCGAGCCGAGCAGCGCGTCGTCGGCTTCCCCGGCGGCTTGCAGAGCCAGCAGGAGAGTGTCGGTGGCCCTGCTCGGCTCGCGGAGGTCGAAGAACTCGATCCGGCCGGCCAGAAGGTACGTCTCGGCCAAAGCGGCGGCGACCATGCGACGAGTCGAGTCCCTCGTCTCTGGCAGCAGAGCACAGCCCAGAGTCGCGTGGGCGACAACGGCAGGGTGCAACTGGGTCGGTGTGACCGACCAGTAGAGCCGACGGTGAGATCGAGTTACTGCCTGAAAATCGGTTCCGGCCGTGGAGGGTTGCGGTGCCGCACCGGCTCGTTGAGGCAGAGCCGCCAGCCCCAGGGCCACTGCGCCACCCGGGACGAGGATGCGTCGCGCGTGGCCGGACTGCTGTGAGCCGTCAGTGCCCCACGGATGCGTGAAGCCAAGCGCCTCCATGTTCTGGCCCAGCAAGTGGGCGAGCACCCGCTGACAGTCCGGCTGCGGCCACGGAGGGCTGTCCGACTCCCAGCGCCGGACCTGGCGCACTCCAATCGACAGGCCGCGAATGCCCATGTCCTTGGCGTGCTGAGTAAGCGCATCGGCCAGGTCCTGTTGCGAGTTGAACCCGGCTGCCACGCGAGCGGCCTTGAGTCGGACATTGCCGGTGGGCCTGGCCACGGAGACACCTCCTACTGCTAGCTCCTCCAACAGTGGCATACACGTCCCATGTTGTGCAGGTTTTCTCTCAGAAGGGGAAGGCAAGGCCCTCCCTGAGTCCCTCCAGAGGCCTTTGGAAGTCCTCGAATCTGTCGACTGCTTCGACAACCCTGAGTGCCCTACCTGATCGGACCTGGCACAGGAGGCAGGCGTGGATACGCAAAAGGCGTTGGACAGAGCCATTGCCGCGTGGCTCGCCCGAGCTCATCCGACCCCAGAGCTGGCGCGGACCGAGTGGGCGATCCAGGGCGTCGCCCTCCTGCCTCTCGGCGATCGGTTCGCAGCAGTGCGAATGCCGGCCGACGTGGTTCATGCCGCTGTGGCTGCGTGCGACCGGGACGAGGTTGCGGCCGCACTCGGCGAGATTCTGGGCGGCTCCATCATCTATGACCACCGCGTGACGGGCGGGACGTACTACGCCCTGATCCAAGGGCACGCCGGTTTGGTCTGGGCGTACGACGACATCGCCACATGCCTTGGACACGGCACCTACCTCGGAGTGCCACGGCTCGACCAACAACAGCCGCCCGGCACGTATTGGGTGATTCCACCGCGCTACGAGGGCGACCTGTGCGCACCGCGATCGATCATCCCGCTGGTCGAGTTAGGCCGGTCCCGACTGGCCTCCGCCGAAGTGTGAGGCTTCCGGGGACCGGTCCCCGTCGACCGCCGACGCCTGACAGGAACGAGTCGTGCATCGTCACGGCTATCTCTGGGTCGGCACGAAAGAGCGTTTCGGCCAGGAGGCCCTCCGGCGGCCTCCGCGTCCTGAGCCGCCGCCGGCCGGAAGCAGGCCGGAGCTGATCCAGCGTTCCCGCAAGGTCGCTCGGGTTCTACTCGAGCGCCCTTCGTGCCTGTCGCTCGCGGTGGTGACCTGATTCTCCGAACCGTGCGAAGCCCGACCTGACGTGCCCGTGCCCGTGCCCGCAGCGGGCTCACCTGCCCAGGTTAGGCTCGCGGCGCATCATGGAGTGGAGTGTCGAAGCGGGGGGTGCCGTATGGGTGGGACTGTCACTGCCGTCAGCTGTAACGGGGAGTACTCCTTCACCAAGCCGAATCGGGAGAGCATCAGGTTGCTCGCCGGGCTCGGGGTCGAAGGGGACGTGCATGCCGGCGTCACCGTCAAGCATCGGTTCCGGGTTGCTCAGGATCCGACTCAGCCCAATCTGCGGCAGGTGCACCTCATCCATGAGGAGCTCTTCGACGAAGTCGGAGAGAGCGGGTTCCGGGTGGCTGCCGGTGCGCTGGGCGAGAACATCACCACTCGGGGGATCGATCTGCTCGGGTTGCCCACGGGGGCGTTGTTGCGGATCGGGGACGAGGCCGTCGTAGAGGTGACCGGGCTGCGCAATCCCTGCGCTCAGATCGACAACTTCCAGCGCGGGCTGTTGAAGCAGGTCGTGGGGCGGGGTGAGGACGGGCGCGTCCTGTACAAGGCCGGTGTGATGGGTGTGGTGAAGGCGGGGGGCGTGGTGCGGCCGGGTGACCCCATTGCCGTGGAGTTGCCCGAGGCGCCTCATCGGGCGCTCGAGCGGGTCTGAGAATCGGCCGCTCGAGCGGGTCTGAGAATCGGCCGCTTGAGCGGGGCTGAGAAAAGCCACCGAGCGGGTCTGAGAAAAGCCACCGACCGTCGGCCCTGGTCCAGCGGGCGCCGCCCGTCGTCTGTGCGGCGCCCGGGCTGCAGGAGTTATGCCGTCGGCGCCAGGTCCGCTCGGCCGAACAGGAGGGCGTAGCCGGGCGGGAGTTGGGTCAGGATGCGGATCGTCAGGGGCTCGCCGATCTTGTCCGCCAGGACGCTGAGGACCGAGCTCACGTCCCAGCGGGCCGTCGCGGGGGTCGAGCCCTCGAGGCGGGTTGCCACCGACTCGACGAACTCGCGGGCGGTCAGGGGGTTCGTTGCGGGGATCTGGGATGCGATCACCCCGCCCGCCTCTCGGGGCAGGGCCTGGGCCATCGCCACTCGTTCGTCGCCGGTCACATGGGCGCCGAGCGCCGACAGGACGGTGCGGGTCACTCGTTCCGCCTCCGCCCTCGTCGGGTACTGGCCCGCCTCGCGTACCGCGGCCGTGAGCTCCAGCCAGCCGACGTCCTCTGCTGCGTCCGGGATGCGGGGGCGCAGGGACGGGGCAGGGATCGTGGTTCTCGGCTGCGGGCTCGTCACGGTCATCGTGGGCTTCTCCTCCGGGACGCTTCGGGACACCGGAAGCCCGGTACCCCGTAATGCGGCGGGCATGGGCTGAAGTTCGGCCAATGTGCAGCATGCGGCGCGTGTGCCGGCTGCGGCCGGTTGCGGCGGGAATGCGGCGACCGCGTCCCGTGACCCCGCTCGGGCCACGGGACGCGCGGGTTCGGCCGGCCGCCCTGGGCGGGCGGTCAGCCGCTGATCTGCTTGCGGCCGCCCTCGCCGCCGGCGATCTGGATGCGGCGCGGCTTGGCCTGTTCGGCCACCGGGATGCGCAGGGTCAGGACGCCGGCCTCGTACGACGCGTCGATGCGCTCGGTGTCGAGGGTGTCGCCGAGGAAGAGCTGGCGGGTGAAGGTGCCCGCGGGCCGCTCGGCTACGAGCATCTCGGCGCCCTCGGGGGCGGGGGTGCGGCGCTCGGCTCGGACGTTGAGGACGTTGCGTTCGACGTCCAGCTCGATCGTCTCGGGGTCGATGCCCGGCAGGTCGAAGTGGACGAGGAACTCGTCCCCGGACCGGTAGGCGTCCATCGGCATCACGGACGGGCGAGCTGCGCTTCCGAAGACCTGCTGCGCGAGGCGGTCGAATTCGCGGAACGGGTCGGTACGCATGAGCATCACGGGTCACTCCTTTCGCCAGGCGCTGGGTGCGATGCCCTACGGCTTCTTATATAGCTCGGGTGGAGAAACTTGACAAGCCTCGACTCAGGTTGGGCGAGCCGGAGCGTCGGCGCGTTAGCCTCGGCACCGGGCAAACAAGCATGGACAAAGGCATACAAGGAGGCAGTCATGGCCAGGGTTCCCAGTGCCGTCGTAGCCGCGAGCGGGCTCGTCGGGGGCTATGGCGTCGCCCGCTGGACCAAGAAGCGGCAGCTCGGCGGGGCCGTCCTGGCCGTCGCGGGTGCCGCCGCCGCGCAGCAGTGGCGCAAGCAGGCGGGCGGGAAGGCCGCCGGCGCCCTCGCCGCCGCCTACGTCGCCGCGTTCGCCGGGTCCCACCCGCTGGCGAAAAAGGTCGGCGCCTGGCCTTCGGTCCTCGGTGTCGCCGGCGCCGTGGCCCTCGCCTCCTGGGCCGTCGCCGACCGACGTCGGGGCTGACAGCCGAGCTCGGCTCCTGGTCAGCCGGCCAACCGCGAACGCCGCCTCAGCAAGCTCGGCGCCGAGTCAGCCGGCCGACCGCGAACGCCGACGCGACCGAGCCACGAGGCGTGGTCAGCCACCCCATCTCAGCCCACCGCGGGCCGGATCAGCCACCCACCCCCACGCCGACCCAGCCCACCGCCGGGCCGAATCAGCCGCCCCCGCCCCAGCCCACCGGCGCCGAGCCACCCACCCACCCCCAACGCCACCCCAGCCGGCCCAGCCTCGTCGGCGGCGCCCGCTCAGCCGATGGCCGTCGTCGGCTCCCCCGACGACCGGAACGACCGCCGATACGCCTGCGGACTCGTCCCGAGCACCCGGCGGAAGCGTTCCCGGAACGCCGTCGGGGAGCCGAAGCCCGCCTGTGCGGCGATCCGCTCCACGGGGTACGGCGTCGTCTCCAGCAGGTACTGCGCCCGCCGCACCCGCGGCCGGTGCAGCCACCGCAGCGGTGTCGTACCGGTCTGCTCGTGGAAGCGGCGGTTGAGGGTGCGGCTGCTCATGCGGGCGCGGGCCGCGATCCCGTGCAGGGTGAGGTCGCGGTCGCAGTGGTGCTCCAGCCAGGTCAGGAGGGGCTCCAGGGGGCCCTGGCCGCCCCGTGCTCGCCGCGCCGGTGCTGCCGGCCCGGACCGCGCTCGTCGAGGGCGGCGGCACGCCTGAGACGACCGTGCGGCCGGCCATGTTCACCGGAATGGTCAACCTGCTGTGGGTGGCCGTGACCATCCTGGTGATCGTGCGTCCGGGGTCGACGACCGGAGCCTGAGCCTCTGTTGTCGGCGGCCGACCGCGTACGTCTCCGGGCGTGCCCGTTACCCGGGGTCAGCTGTGCCCGCCGGCACTGCCCAGCTCCGCGGCGGACACGGCGAACACGGCGACTCCGGCCTGCCTGCCCGCCAGGAACGGCCGGCGCCGGCTACAGCTCCGCCTGCCCCGCCCCCTTCAGCGCGGTCAGGTCGAAGACATCGCCCATCCTGGCGAAGCCCAGGTCGCTGGGGTGCAGGTGATCGCCGGAGTCGTAGTCGGGACGCAGGCGGCGGGGGTCGTACGGATCCTTGAGGGCCTTGTCGAAGTCCACGACGGCGTCGTATACCCCGCCGGCCCGGATCTGGGCGTTGACCTGCCGACGTACCGCCTCCCGGACCGGCGTCCAGCCACGGTGGCCCTCGAAGGGCATGAGCGTGGCACCGACGACCTTCAGACCACAGGCGTGAGCCTGGCGGACCAGGGCGCGCAGGCCGTCGGCGATCTTGTCGGGATCGGCGAGGTGCGGGTTGCGCAGGATGTCGTTGATGCCGAGGTCGATGACGACGACCTTGACGTTGGTCCGGGAGAGCACGTCCCGGCCGAAGCGGCCGAGGCCGCTCTGGTTCTCGGCCGGACGGCCGAGGCCGTCGGCCAGGACCTGGTTGCCGCTGATGCCCTCGTTGACGACGCCGTAGCGGGGCAGGGCCGCACCGCCCTCCACGGCCGTGCGCAGGCGCCCGGCGAGGACGTCGGTCCATCGGCGGTTCGCGCCCACGGTGGAGGTTATGCCGTCGGTGATCGAGTCGCCGAAGACGACGACCGTACCCGTGGCCTGGTTGCTGAGGACGTCAAGAGCCGTCAGATAGCGCCAGTACGGCGTCTGTTCGGTGTACGAGATGCCGGTCGCGTCCTCGGTGCGGTCGCCCTGGGCGACGTACGACACCTGCTGCGCGTGCGGGTGGTAGGTCACCGGACCGGACGGGGTGGGCGAGTAGGTGGTGACCAGGACGTCCGTGTCGTGCGGGATCGTGATGCGGACGGCGTCACTGAGCACCTGGCGGCCGGCCGGGATGACGACACTGGTGCCACCGTTGAACGTGAGGCGCCGCATCGTCTCCGCGTCGGCCGCCGCCGTGCCGTCACCGGCCGACAGGGCGAGGGAGGCGTGCGAGATGGCCAGCGGAGACTGGCCATAGAGGTTGGACAGCGTGATGCGGGCACTCGTCCCTCCGGTGCTCGCGTGCACGACGTTGCGCACCGACCGGCCGGCCAGCCCGCCGGTCTCGGTGCCCGGCTCGCCGCCCGCGGGCGCCGTGGACCAGGAGCCGACCCACGTGCCGGTGGAGGCGGGAGCGACGGAGGACTCGTGGTGCGGGCGGTTGCCGGCGAAGGTGCTGCGGGGGGTGCCGTCGTCGTCGGCCACCGTGACGTAGATGACGGCGGACAGAGCCACGACCAGGGCGACGATCGCACTCAGTACGGCATAACCATGACGCTTGGTCACGCTTGTGTTGTTCTCCTCGGGAGATGGGAGCCCGAGGCTCCGATCCGATGAGCCCATGATGCGTCATGGGCCGGGGAGAGCTGACAGGGACCTGCCGCAAACCCCCCGAAGAGACAGACGCCGGGAACTCCTGTTCCGTTCCGGGAGTCGGTCAGGAAGGGACAATTGTGTGCGGGATCACCGAACGGGTGGAGCTGATGGAACGAACGGAAACGGGAACACCGGGCCGGGCCGCGTCGTACCGGACCATGACCGCCTTCACCCCGGCCGACGAAGAACGCCGGCGCGGGGTGCGGCGCATGAAGCTGACGGCGACCGGCATGCTGCTGTTCGTGGCGGTCGTCTACGTGCTGGCCAAGTGGGCCTCGCACGAGGGCGCGGGAGACTGGGCCGCCTACGTCGCGGCGGCCGCCGAAGCCGGCATGGTCGGCGCGCTCGCCGACTGGTTCGCCGTCACCGCCCTCTTCCGGCACCCACTCGGCCTGCCCATCCCCCACACCGCGATCATCCCGACCAAGAAGGACCAGCTCGGCATCTCCCTCGGCGAATTCGTCGGCGAGAACTTCCTCTCCCAGGACGTCGTACGACAACGGCTGCGCGCCGTCGGCATCGGCAGCCGGCTCGGCACCTGGCTCGCCGAACCGGAACACGCCGACCGCGTCACGGCCGAACTGGCCACCGCACTCCGAGGCGCCCTCACCGTCCTGCGCGACTCCGACGTCCAGGCGGTCGTCGGAGAGGCGATCACCCGCCGCGCCGACGCCCAGGAGATCGCCCCCGGCATCGGCAAAATGCTGGAAAAGGTCGTCGCCGACGGCGGCCACAAACGCGTCGTCGACCTCGTGGTCGGCCGCGCCCACGACTGGCTGGTACTGCACCGCACCGACGTCATGGTCGCCGTCGAAGGCGGCGCACCCGGCTGGACCCCACGGTTCGTGGACAAAAAGGTCGGCGAACGCGTCTACAAGGAACTACTGCGCTTCTGCGCCGAAATGCGGGACATGCCCTCCCACCCCGCACGCGGCGCCCTCGACCGCTTCCTCACCGACTTCGCCTCCGACCTGCAGTCCGACACCGACACCCGCACCCGCGTCGAACGCCTCAAGGGCGACGTACTGGGCCGCGGCGAGGTACAGGACCTGATCGCCTCCGCATGGACCGCCGTACGATCCATGATCGTCGCAGCCGCCGAGGACGAGCGCAGCGAGCTACGACTGCGCGTACGCGCCGCCCTGTTGTCCCTCGGTACCCGGATGGCCCGCGAACCCAAAGTCCAGGACAAGGTCGACAGCTGGGTCGAAGGCGCGGCCGTCCACGTCGTGACCACCTACCGCAAGGAAATCACTTCCCTGATCACCGATACGGTCGCCGGCTGGGACGCCGAGCACACCACCCGCAAGATCGAGGCCCACATCGGCCGCGACCTGCAGTTCATCCGAATCAACGGCACCGTGGTCGGATCACTGGCAGGCCTGCTGATCTACGCCGTGTCACGCGGCCTGGGGGCCTAATCGCACCAGAGCAGGGCACCCGTCTCCTCGTCCTCGACGAGGAGGGAGCCCATGAGCACAACAGCCGAGACACCGTCATCCCGCACCGGCCGAACCATCACCACGAACATCCCCGCCCGCCTGGACCGCCTCCCCTGGTCCCGCTGGCACTGGACGATCGTGATCGGGCTGGGCACCGTATGGATCCTCGACGGCCTCGAGGTCACGGTCGTCGGCAACATCGCCGGCCGCCTCTCCGAACCCGGCAGCGGCCTGACGATCACCTCCGGCCAGACCACCGGCACCGCCGCCGCACTGTACGTCGCGGGCGCCTGCACCGGCGCCCTCTTCTGGGGCCGGCTCACCGACCGCTTCGGCCGCAAGAACCTCTTCATGATCACCCTGGCCGTCTACCTCGCGGCCACCGCACTCACCGCCGTCTCCTTCGCGCCCTGGTGGTTCTTCCTCTTCCGGTTCCTCACCGGCTTCGGCATCGGCGGCGAATACGCGGCCATCAACTCCGCGATCGACGAACTCATCCCCGCCCAGTACCGCGGCCGCGTCGACCTGATCATCAACGGCAGCTTCTGGCTCGGCGCCGTCGGCGGCTCCCTGCTCTCGATCGTCGCACTCAACACCGATCTGCTGCCCGCCAACCTCGGCTGGCGTCTGACCTTCGCCCTCGGCGCCTTCCTCGCCCTCGTGATCCTCCTCGTACGACGCCACGTCCCCGAAAGCCCCCGCTGGCTGCTGATCCACGGCAGGGACCGGGAAGCCGAGGAAATCGTCTCCAATATCGAACACCGGATCGAAACGGAGAAGGGCGAAGCACTCGCCGCACCAGAGGGCGAGCTGGAGATCCACCAGCGCAAGAGCGTCAGCTTCCTGGAAATCGCCCGCACCGTCTTCGGCCAGTACCGCAAGCGCGCCGTCCTGGGCTTCTCCCTCTTCATCGGCCAGGCGTTCCTCTACAACGCCATCACCTTCGGCTTCGGCGCCATCCTCACCAAATTCTTCAACGTGCCCGCCGACCACACCGGCTACTACTTCGCCGTCATCGCCATCGGCAACTTCTGCGGCCCCCTGCTCCTCGGCAAACTCTTCGACACCGTCGGCCGCCGGGTCATGATCTCCTCGACATACCTGCTCTCGGGCCTGCTCCTGTTCGGCACCGCCTGGCTCTTCGACCAGGGCTCCCTGAGCGCCGGCACCCTGACCGCCTGCTGGTGCGCCGTCCTCTTCTTCGCCTCGGCGGGCGCCTCCAGCGCCTACCTCACCGTCTCCGAGATCTTCCCGATGGAAACCCGGGCCATGTCCATCGCCTTCTTCTACGCCCTCGGCACAGCCGTCGGCGGCATCAGCGGCCCCCTGCTCTTCGCCGACCTCACGAACACCGGCAAAGTCGGCGACACCGTCCTCGCCTTCCAGATCGGCGCCACCCTCATGTGCGCGGCCGGCCTGGTCGCGGCAGCACTCGCCGTACGAGCCGAACGCCGCTCCCTGGAGGACATCGCCCGTCCGCTGACCGCCGTGGCAAGCAAGGCCAAGGGGGCGACACGCACGGCACGCGGCCCCCAGGGACCCGCAGCACCGCCGGCGGCCAGCAGGCCGTGAGGACCGAGGTCACCGGGGGCCGGACCCGCCAGGGATACTGGCCCCCATGACCCGCCTGATCCTCGCCACCCGCAACGCCGGAAAGATCACCGAACTCAGGTCCATCCTCGCGGAGGCAGGCCTGCCCCACGAACTCGTCGGAGCGGATGCCTACCCGGACGTCCCCGACGTCAAGGAAACGGGCGTGACCTTCGCGGAGAACGCTCTGCTGAAGGCCCACGCCCTCGCCCGGGCCACCGGCTTCCCCGCCGTCGCCGACGACTCCGGCCTCTGCGTCGACGTCCTGAACGGCGCCCCCGGCATCTTCTCCGCCCGCTGGGCAGGCCGCCACGGCGACGACAAGGCCAACCTCGACCTCCTCCTCGCCCAGCTCTCCGACATCGCCGAGGAACACCGTGGCGCGCACTTCGCCTGCGCGGCGGCGCTGGCGTTGCCGGACGGCACGGAGCGGGTGGTCGAAGGGCAGCTGCGGGGCGTCCTGCGGCATACGCCCGCCGGCACGAACGGCTTCGGCTACGACCCGATCCTGCAGCCGGAGGGCGAGACGCGGAGTTGCGCCGAGCTGAGCCCCGAGGAGAAGAACGCGATCAGCCATCGGGGGAAGGCGTTCCGGGCGTTGGTGCCTGTAGTGCGGGACCTGTTGAGCTGAGGAAACAGAAGGCCTGCGAATCGAACCTTCGATTCGCAGGCCATTCTTGTGCGGCGGAAGGGATTCGAACCCTCAAGCCCGATCAGGGGCCACAGATCCTAAGTCTGCTGCGTCGCCGTTGCGCCACCGCCGCTGGTCGCCAGCCATCGTACCGGGAGCCGCCCGCTGCCTTCCGCCTCCCTGCACCAGGTGCGGGTGCTTGCAGGGCAGTTGGGGCGCGGCAGACGGCCGGAATGCGGAGCGGCCCGGGCCGGGTGATCCCGATGCGGGCCGCTCAGGCGGGAGAAACGCGTTCTCGGGGCTCAGATCGCCAGATCCTTGATGATCTTCGCCACATGGCCGGTGGCCTTCACGTTGTACAGGGCCCGTTCGACCTTGCCCTCCTCGTCCACGATCACCGTGGAGCGGATGACGCCTACGACGGTCTTGCCGTAGAGCTTCTTCTCGCCGAAGGCGCCGTAGGACTCCAGGACCTTCTTGTCCGGGTCGGCCAGCAGCGTGACCTGCAGGGACTCCTTCTCGCGGAACTTCGCGAGCTTCTCCGGCCTGTCCGGGGAGATGCCGATCACGTCGTAGCCGGCGGAGGCCAGGACGGAGAGGTTGTCGGTGAAGTCGCAGGCCTGCTTGGTGCAGCCTGGAGTCAGGGCCGCGGGGTAGAAGTAGACGATGACCTTGCGGCCCTTGTGGTCCGACAAGGACACCTCGTTGCCGTCGGCGTCGGGGAGGGTGAAGGCGGGGGCCACGTCCCCGGGCTGGAGTCGCTCGCTCATCGGTCCAGCGTAACGGGGGGCGTTGCGGTGCGGTGGGGCCAGGAGCTGACAGACTGTCCAGAACAGCATCAGGAGACTTCGGAGGCCGTACGGTGGCGGACACGTCGGACACCAGAACCCCGGCGCAGATCGAGGCGGACATCAAGCGCCGCCGTGAAGTGCTGGCCGAGACGCTCGACGAGATCGGGGTGCGGGTGCATCCGAAGACGATCGTCGGGGATGCCAAGGCCAAGGTCGTCGCCCATGTCGATCACACGGTTGGGCGGGCGTACGTCCAGGTCAACCGAGTGGTGAGTGAGGTGCGGGCACAGTTCGTGGACGAGGAGGGCGCGCCGCGGCTCGAGCGGGTCGTGCCTGTCGCGCTGGTGGTGGTCGGGGTCGTGGGGCTGCTTGCCCTCGGCTCGCGGCGACGTAAGGGCTGAGCAGAGGAGCGACCCGGGAGCGTACGGTCGCGGTCAAGGCAGGTAGGTTCGAGGCGTGAGCGCCAACAGAAACAGCAACCCTCAGCATGACAAGCTGCCCATCCGGATGCTGCACGACCGGGTTCTCGTGCGGCAGGAGGCCGGTGAGGGCGAGCGGCGGTCGGGCGGCGGCATCCTGATTCCCGCGACGGCGGCGGTCGGGCGGCGGCTGGCCTGGGCCGAGGTCGTCGCGGTGGGGCAGAACGTGCGGACCGTGGAGCCCGGCGACCGGGTCCTGTTCGATCCGGAGGACCGGGCCGAGGTCGAGGTGCGGGGCGTGGCGTATGTGCTCATGCGGGAGCGGGATCTGCACGCGGTGGCCGCGGACCGGTTCGAGGGGGCCGAGGACTCGACGGGCCTGTACCTCTGATTCGAGGGCCGAGAGGGGCTGGTGACTGTGGTCACCAGCCCCTCTTGCATTCTTTTGCTATGTTCGCCGGAGCCCGACGAGACGCGCCGTACCGGGATGCAGGCAAGGACGACGCACCGGAAGAGGTGTCGTCGTCTCGTCTCGGAGGTGTGTGTCGTGGCGTGGGTTCTGCTGGTCGTAGCCGGTCTGCTGGAGGTCGGCTGGTCGATCGGGATGAAGTACACGGACGGTTTCCGCCGGCTCGTGCCCAGTCTGTTCACCGGTGCGGGGATCGTCGCCAGCATGGTGCTGCTGTCGTACGCCGCCAGGTCGCTGCCGATCGGTACCGCCTACGGCGTGTGGGTGGGGATCGGGGCGGCCGGGGCGGCGGTGCTGGGCATGGTGGTGCTCGGTGAGCCGGTCACCGCCGCCCGGATCTTCTTCGTGTGTCTGCTGCTGGTCGCCGTGGTCGGGCTGAAGGTGACCGGCGGTCACTGAGGACGGACGCCCGTCAGCGGCCGGCGGTCGCTGACGGGCGTCGTCCTTCTCCTGGGTCCTGCGCAGGCGCGGTCCTACGGTTGGGGTCCTGTGGTGCCGGTGCCGCCCGGGGCGCCTCCGTCGGCGCCGCCGGCGGTGGTGCCACCGCCGTTGGTCCCGCCGCCCGGTGCGCCGCCGCCGGTCGTGGTGCCGCCACCGTTGGTGCCCCCTGCCGTGTCGCCGCCGGTGGTGGTCCCGCCGCCGTCGGTGGTCGTGCCGCCGCCGTCAGTCGTGGTGCCGCCGCCGGTGGTGTCACCGGTGGTGCCGCCGTCGGTCGGGGTGCCGGAGGGGGTGCTGGTGCTGCCGCCGTTGTCCTGGCCCCCGTTGTCGGTGGTGGCCCCGTTGTCCTGGCCGGTGGTGCCGGGCTGGTCGGAGGGGCTCGAGCTCGGGGGCAGGATCACGTCGGCGCCCTGTTGGAGTTCGAGGTCGAACTCGGTGGCCGGCTTGCCCTTGAGGGCGTCGCGCGTGTACTGCGCCCAGATGGCGGTGGGCGGGCCGCCGCCGTTCATACGGGGCTGGCCGAGGGCGTAGTACAGCGACTTGTGCTTGGCCGTCACCGGGTCCTGGCCCATGACCGAGACGACGGTGGCGAGGTCGGGGGTGTAACCCGCGAACCAGGCCGCGGTGTCCTCCTCGGCGGTGCCGGTCTTGCCGGCCGCGGGACGGCCGGCCTGCTGGGCGGCGACGGCGGTGCCGTTGTCGACGACGCTCTGCAAGACGGAGGTGGTGGTGTCGGCGGCCTCGCGGCTGACGGCCTGCTTGGTCTCCCGGTCGGGCAGCTTGACGTCCTCGGTGCTGTCCTTGGTGATCTTCTCGATCATGGTGTACGTGCCGTGCTTGCCGTGGTTGGCGAGCGTGGCGTACGCCTCCGCCATGTCGACGACGCTGGCGGTGGCGGTGCCGAGGGCGATGGACGGGTAGGGCTGGAGGTCCTTGGTGCCGGCGGGGATGCCGAGGTCGACGGCGGTCTGCTTGACCTTGGCGGGGTCGACGTCGACGGCCATCTGGGCGTAGACCGAGTTGACCGAGAGGTCGGTGGCCTTGCGGACGGTGATGTCGCCGTACGACTTCTGGTCCTCGTTCGCGGGGGCGTAGGGGCCGCCGCTCCAGCCCTGCACGGGGCGCCGGTTGGTGCCGTCGTACGTGGTGTTCGGGGTGATGGGCTGGCCGTCCTGGGTGGTCGAGCTGTTCTGCACCGCCGCGGTGAACACGAAGGGCTTGAAGGTGGAGCCGACCTGGAAGTCACCGCGGGTGGCGCCGTTGGTGTACTGCTTCACGTAGTCGATGCCGCCGTACAGGGCGACGACCTTGCCCGTCTTGGGGTCGACGGAGGCGCCGCCGGCCCGGACGTAGTTGTCGACCTTGTTGTTCTTCTTGTCCAGCTTGGAGATGAGCTGGTCGTTGACGGCCTTGACGAAGGCGTTCTGCTTGGACTTCTGGAAGGTGGTGGTGATGCGGTAGCCGCCGCCCTCCAGCTGTTCCTTGGTGAGGATCTCGTTCTCGGTGAGGTAGTCCTTGACGGCCTCGACGAGGTAGCCGCGCTGGCCGGAGAGGCCGGTGGAGATGGTCTGCTCCTTCGGCATGGGGAACTTCATGCCGGCGCGCTCGGACTTGCTGAGCCAGCCCTTGGTGACCATGCCGTCCAGGACGTAGTTCCAGCGGGCGATGGCGGCGGGCTTGTTCTCGGGGTGGGCCACGACGTCGTACTCGCTGGGCGCGTTGACGAGCGCGGCGAGGTAGGCGGCACGGGCCGGGTCGAGGTCGGCGGCGTCCTTGCCGTAGTAGGCCTGGGCGGCGGACTGGATGCCGTAGGCGTTGCGGCCGAAGTAGCTGGTGTTGAGGTAGCCCTCGAGGATGGCGTCCTTGGGCTTGTTGCGGTCCAGCTTGATCGAGATGAAGAACTCCTTGGCCTTGCGGGTGACGGTCTGTTCCTGGGCCAGGTAGTAGTTCTTCACGTACTGCTGGGTGATGGTGGAGCCGGACTGCCTGCCCTTGCCGGTGGCCGTGTTCCACGCGGCGCGGAGCATGGCCTTGGGGTCGATGGCGGACTCGGTGTAGAAGTCTCGGTCCTCGGCGGCCAGTACGGCGTGCTGGGCGTCCTTGGAGACCTGGGCGAGGGTGACGTTCTCGCGGTTGATCTGGCCGTCGCGGGCGAGCTGGGAGCCGTCGGCGTAGAGGTAGACGTTGCTCTGCTTGGTGGCGAGGGCGTTGGCGGACGGGATGTTCACCATCGAGTAGCCGAGGAAGAACAGGCCGATGATCAGCAGGAGGCCGATCAGGAAGGTGCCGAGCAGCATGCGCCAGGTGGGGAGGAGCCGCCGCAATCCGGTCCGCTTGGGCCGCTTGGACTTCTTGCCCTCGCTGCCTCCGCTGCCTCCGCTGCCTGCGGGGTTGGCGGGGTTGGCGGATGTGCTGGGGTCGGTGTCGAGGGTGGTGCGGGGAGTGGTGCCGGTGCGGGGTGCGCGGGGCGCGGGGGCGGCGGCGTTCGCGGTTCGGGCGGCCTTGGGTGCCTGGGCGGCGGCACCCGCCAGGCCGGCCCGGGCCGCCGCCGCCGCGGCCGCGGCCGCGGCTCCGGCTCCGGCTCCGGCCGACTGAGCTGCTCCGGTTACCGCTGACGCCCCGAATGCCTGGGATGTCCGGGATGTCGGGGTGGAAGGAGGCGACTTGGGTGTCTGCTCCGGCCGTGCCGGCTCGCCCTGCCGGGGAGCCTTGACCCGCCGGAGGACCTGGGTGGTGTCGGGAGCCTGGGTCGTGTCCCCTGCGGCCTGCGCCGCGGCGCCCACCTTGCCGGACCGGTCCGCCGGGGACGCCTGCGGCGCCTCGACCCGCCGAAGCACCTGCGTGCTCTCGGCCGACTGGGGCTTCTCCGAGGCCTGGGCCGTGCTGGACGCCTCCTCCCTGCGGGAGGCCTGGGCGCTGTCGGCCCGTCCACTCTCACCGGACGACTGGGGCTCACGGGACCGCTGGGACTCACCGGAGTGCTGCGAGTTGCCCAGCTCCTGAGCCTTCCCGGGCGCCTGGGCCATGCCGGATCGCTGCGTCACATCGGACGCCCGCGACCCACCGGGCCTCTCGGGCTCGGCGGACCGCTGGCTCTCGCCGGACCGCTGGGAGCTGCTCGGCGACTCGGCCTTTCCGAAGGCCTGGGTCCGCCCGGCGCTCTCCGCCGCACGAGAGGCCCCGGACGCCCCGGTCGTCCCGGACGCCTCCCCGCTCCGGTCGGTCGGGCGGGGGCCCGGGACGTGGCGGCCGGTGCGGCCTGCCTGGGCCGCACGGCGTGCCTGGTCCAGGCGGCCGGTCCGGGCCGCCGGGATCGTCGGGTTCCGGGACGACCGGTCCCCCGAAGACGCCTCGGGCCCCGACTCCGTCGTCCCCTTGTCGGCCCGTTCGACCCTCTCGGTGGTCGTCCGGCCCGCTTCGCGGGGTGTGTCCTTGCGGCCCACCGGCTCTCCGGGCCCTTCAGCCGGCAGCGGTTTGCCTGGCGCCCCGCCCTTGTCCTGCTGCTGCGGCTCGTCGCTCATGTCGTGCACGGACTCCTGTTTCGCGTCGTACGTTTCCCGTACGCCTCGTACGCCTCTGCGCCCCCTGCTTGAAGACTCTCGCACCTGGCGTTCCGTTCCCGGATTCCGGCACGCTTCCGGCACGAAAATGCGTGGCCGGTCGCCGGGCCTCCGGACTAGGCTCCTGCGCTTCGGTGTCGAGCTGTCCAGGGAGGTCGACTGACGTGGGCGCGGGACGGTTGTACGTGGCCGTCGCGGCGGGGGGATTCAGACGGTACGCGACGTATCGGGCGGCCACCGCGGCAGGGGTATTCACCAACACGGTCTTCGGGCTGATCCTCGTCTACACCTACCTGGCGCTGTGGGACGAGAAGCCGCATCTGGGAGGTTATGACCAGGCACAGGCGGTCACGTTCGTGTGGCTGGGGCAGGCGCTGTACGCGACGCTGGCGATCCAGGGGGGCGGCTTCGAGACCGAGTTCATGGAACGCATCCGTACGGGTGAGGTGGCGATCGATCTGTACCGGCCGGCGGACCTGCAGGTGTGGTGGCTGGCGAACGACTTGGGTCGGGCGCTGTTCCAGCTGCTCGGGCGTGGAGTGATCCCGTTCACTTTCGGGGCGCTCGTCTTCCCCACGGCCCTTCCGGACGATGCGGGCACGTGGCTGGCCTTCCTGGTCGCCGTCGCGCTCGCGATGATCGTCAGCTTCGCGATCCGCTACCTGGTGGCACTGACCGGGTTCTGGCTGCTCGACGGCACGGGGGCGCTCCAGGCGTTGATGGTGACGGGCATTTTCTGCTCGGGGATGACCCTGCCGCTGAACGCCTTCCCCGGGGCGCTCGGTGAGGTCGTACGGGCACTGCCGTGGGCGGCGCAGATCCAGGTGCCCGCGGATGTGCTGATGGGGAAGGCCGACCCGCTGCCCACCTTCGTCTTCCAGGCAGCGTGGGCGGTGGTGCTGCTGGCGGTCGGGCGGCTGGTGCAGACGGCGGCGGCCCGGCGGGTGGTGGTTCAGGGTGGGTGAGCGCAACCCCGTGGCCGAGGGGCTGCGCGCCTACCGGCTGATCTCCGGGATGTGGATCCGCTCCACGCTGAGCTACCGGGTGTCCTTCGCGATGACCGTGTTCGGCGGTCTGCTGGTGACCGGCCTCGACTTCGTCTCGATCCTGCTGATGTTCTCGCGGGTCGACGTTCTCGGCGGCTATGCGCTGCCCGAGGTCGCGTTCCTCTACGGGCTGTCGGCGACCTCGTTCGGGTTCGCGGACCTGGCGATCGGCTCGGCGGGCCGGCTGGGCACCCGGGTGCGTGACGGCACGCTCGACACTCTGCTGGTGCGGCCCGCGCCGGTGCTGGCGCAGGTCGCCGCCGACCGGTTCGCGTTGCGCCGGATCGGCCGGATCCTCCAGGGGGCGCTGGTGCTGGGTTACGCGCTGGTCGCGTCGGACATCGCCTGGACTCCGGTCAAGGTGCTGATGGTCCCGGGGATGCTGGTCTGCGGCGGGGTGATCTTCTGCGCGGTGTTCGTGGCGGGGGCGGCCTTCCAGTTCGTGGCGCAGGACGCGTCCGAGGTGCAGAGCGCGTTCACGTACGGCGGCCAGACGCTGCTGCAGTACCCGCCGACCGTGTTCGGCAAGGAGCTGGTGCGTGGGGTGACGTTCATGCTGCCGCTGGCCTTCGTCAACTGGGTGCCGGCGGCCTATGTGCTGGGGCGGCCGTATCCGCTGGGCGGCCTGCCTCAGTGGGCGGCCTTCGCGACGCCGCTGGTGGCGGTGGTGTGCTGCGTGGCGGCGGGGCTGGCGTGGCGTGCGGGTCTTCGGTCCTATCGGAGTACAGGGAGTTGACGGTGGACGCGTTCATCGAGGTGGACCGGGTCGAGAAGGTCTTCGACGTGCGCAGGAGGACCGGGTTTCTGAAGCGGGAGCGGCGGCAGGTGCGGGCGGTGGACTCGATCTCGTTCACCGTGGCGCGCGGTGAGATGGTCGGCTACATCGGGCCGAACGGTGCCGGGAAGTCCACCACGATCAAGATGCTGACGGGCATCCTGATGCCGAGCGCCGGCCGGCTGCGGGTGGCGGGGATCGATCCTTCGCGGGAGCGGACGCGGCTCGCGCGCCGTATAGGGGTGGTGTTCGGGCAGCGGACGACGCTGTGGTGGGACCTGCCGCTGATCGACTCCTACCGGCTGGCGCACCGCATGTACCGGATCCCGGACGGCCGTTACCGGGAGAACCTGGAGCGGTGTGTGGAACTGCTGGAACTGGGTGATCTGTTGGATGTGCCGGTGCGGCAGCTTTCGCTGGGCCAGCGGATGCGGGGGGACATCGCGGCGGCGCTGCTGCACGATCCGGAGGTGCTGTACCTGGACGAGCCGACGATCGGCCTGGATGTCGTGTCGAAGGCCAAAGTGCGGGGTTTCCTGAGGGAGTTGAACGCCGGGCGCGGGACGACGGTGCTGCTGACGACGCACGATCTGCAGGACATCGAGCAGTTGTGCTCGCGGGTGATGGTGATCGACCACGGGCGGCTGATGTACGACGGTCCGCTCGCCGGGCTGCACGAGGCCGGGGAGGGCGAGCGGACGCTGGTGGTAGACCTGGAACGGGAGTTGCCGCCGATCGAGGCGCCGTCCTGCCGGGTGGTGCGGGTGGAGGGGCCGCGGCAGTGGCTGGCGTTCCCGGCGGGACAGTCGGCGGCGCCGCTGGTGGCCTACATCGCGGCGGAATTTCCGCTGGTGGACCTGTCGGTGCGGGAGCCGGACATCGAGGCCGTCATCGCGAAGATGTACGCCGAGAAGGCGGTCTCGTAGGCTTCTGCCATGACCGACGACGCAGTCCCGGAGCTCCGCGCGTCCGACGCCGACCGTGAGCGGGTCTCCGAGCTCCTGCGGGACGCCCTGGCCGAGGGGCGCCTGGACATGGAGGAGTTCGAGGAGCGGCTGGAGGCGACGTACAAGGCGCGTACATACGGCGAGCTGACGCCGATCACGCGTGACCTTCCGACGGGTGGGGCCGTGACGCCCGGTCCCGTCTCCTTCACCAAGGAACCGGCGCTGAACGGGAGTTGGGCGGGCCGCACCGTCGGCGGGGAGGGATCCTCGACCGGCGGGGTCGCGATCCTGTCGGGGTTCGAGCGCAAGGGCCGCTGGACCATGCCGAAGCGGTTCACCTGCTTCGCCTTCATGGGTGGCGGCGAGATCGACCTGCGGGAGGCGAACTTCGCGGACCGCGAGGTCGAGATCAACTGTGTGGCGATCATGGGCGGGGTGCAGGTCGTCGTACCGCCGGGAGTCGAGGTCGTGGTGCGCGGCATCGGTGTGATGGGCGGCTTCGAGCACCCTCGGGACGACGGCCCGCCCGAGCCGGGCGCCCCGCGGGTAATCATCAGCGGCTTCGCGTTCTGGGGCGGGGTCGGTGTGGAGCGCAAGGTCACCCGGGCCGAGCGCCGGCGGCTCAAGGAGCAGCGCCGGCAGGAGCGGCTGGAGTACAGGGAGTCGCGGCACGAGCTGCACCGTTCCCGGCGCGAGGAGCGGGAGCGGCGCTGGAACGGGGAGGACTGACCGCCACGCCGAGAGCGCCGTGGTCGTCCCGGGGCCGCCTGAGGTCGTCCGCGGGCCTGCTCCGGCTGGTCGCGGACCTGCGGTGGCCGGTCGCGGACCTGCGGTGGCTGGTCGCACGGTTCCCCACGCCGCTCCGGGGCGCTTGCGCGGCCGGCGCGGGGAACGTCGGCACGGAGAACACCCGCAGGCAGAACGTCGGCACGGAGAACGCCGGTGCCTGGTGCCAGGTCGGCCGCCGCGTCGGCGGCCTCCTCGGCTTCTGCCCTACGACGTGCAGACCTTGGTCAGTTCGCCGGCCGCGTCGGTGACCGGGCTGACGTCCGGCGTGTTGTCGCCGTTCTTGATGGCCGTACGGACGTTGCCCACGGCCTTGTTCAGATCGTCGACCGCCTTGTTGACGTCGGCGTTGTCGGTCTTGTCGCCGATCTTGTCGAGGTTCTTGTCGATGGCGGCGAGGGACGCGTCGAGCTGCGAGGGGTCGTTCGAGGCGTTCTCCACGGCCTGCTGGAGGTCGGTGACGCTGTCGGCGATGGAGTCGGCGGTCTGCACGCAGTCCAGGGCCTTGTTCACGGCGTCGCAGCCGGTGGTGAGGCCGGCGGTGAGCGCGGTGGCCACGGCGGCGGCGATGGTGGTGACGCCACGGCGTCGACGTCGGCTGGCGGCCATGGTGATGGGTCCCTCCCCTGGTACGGCTGACCGGGCGCACGGTGGTGGACCGTGCGCCCGTATCCGTAGGACGCCAGGAAGGGAGTGTGGGTTGCCCCCGTGTACGGATTGGCTTGGCCGTCCCTTTACTCGGCGGGGCGGCTGTTTACTCGCCTTCCTCGGCGGGGCGGCTGTTCACTCGCCGAGGGTGGCTTCCCGGGCCGCGCGCTGGATGACGGCCAGTTCGGTGCAGCCGGTGACGGCGAGGTCGAGCAGGGCGTTCAGTTCCTCGCGGGCGAAGGGCTCCGCCTCGGCGGTGCCCTGGACCTCGACGAAGCGGCCGTCGCCGGTGCAGACGACATTCATGTCGGTCTCGGCCCGCACGTCCTCCTCGTAGCAGAGGTCGAGGAGGGGCACTCCGCCGACGATGCCGACAGAGACCGCGCTCACGGTGCCGGTCAGCGGCTGGCGGCCTGCCTTGATCAGCTTCTTGCCCTGGGCCCATGCGACGGCGTCGGCGAGGGCGACGTAGGCGCCGGTGATGGCGGCGGTGCGGGTGCCGCCGTCGGCCTGGAGGACGTCGCAGTCGAGGACGATGGTGTTCTCGCCGAGCGCCTTGTAGTCGATGACGGCGCGCAGGGAGCGGCCGATGAGCCGGGAGATCTCGTGGGTACGGCCGCCGATCTTGCCCCTGACGGACTCGCGGTCGCCGCGGGTGTTGGTGGCGCGGGGCAGCATGGCGTACTCCGCGGTGACCCAGCCCTCACCGCTGCCCTTGCGCCAGCGCGGGACTCCTTCGGTGACGGAGGCGGTGCAGAACACCTTGGTGTCGCCGAAGGAGACGAGGACGGAGCCCTCGGCGTGCTTGCTCCAGCCGCGTTCGATGGTGACCGGGCGGAGCTGTTCGGGGGTGCGGCCGTCGATTCGAGACATGGCCACGAGCCTATCCGGAGTGACGCGAGGGGCTCCCCCCGCGGTGGGAAGAGCCCCTTACAGGTGAAACGCGGGGCCACGAGGCGGGGTGGCCCGGCGGGTTCACATCAGGTCTTCGATCTCCGCGGCGATGGGGTCGGCGTCGGTGCCGATGACGACCTGGATGGCGGTGCCCATCTTGACGACGCCGTGGGCGCCGGCGGCCTTCAGGGCGGCTTCGTCGACCAGCGAGGGGTCGGACACCTCGGTGCGCAGCCGGGTGATGCAGCCCTCGATCTCCTCGATGTTGTCGATGCCGCCGAGGCCGGCGACGATCTTCTCAGCCTTGCTGGCCATGTTCCTTCTCCCTGATCCGAACCGCTTTGTCGCAGTAACCCACAGTTGGCCCATCTTTGCGAGCGGTCATGCCGTACGTGACGAATCATGGCGATCACGACAGCGGAACCGTCCGCCAACTGGTCTACACCACAGGGGGGACGGTCGCCAAACGCCCGAGTCGAGCGCCCGGGAGGACGTCCATGAGCGCCGAGAGCGCAGGCAGCGCCGACACCTCGGCCGGTCCGGCCCGCGAGCGGTGGAACCGGCTGTTCCAGGGCCTGCAGAAGATGGGCCGCAGCCTGCAGCTGCCGATCGCGGTCCTGCCGGCGGCGGGCATCCTCAACCGGCTGGGGCAGCCGGACGTGTTCGGGGACCAGGGCCTGGGCTGGACGGACGTCTCCAAGGTGATGAAGGGAGCGGGCGGCGCCCTGCTCGACGGCTCGATCGGGCTCCCGCTGCTGTTCTGCGTGGGCGTCGCGATCGGCATGGCGCGGAAGGCGGACGGCTCGACGGCGCTCGCGGCGGTGGCGGGCTTCCTCGTCTACTACGGCGTGCTGCACCAGTTTCCCGAGCAGTGCCCGGGCGGCTCGAAGACGATCCCGGACGTCGGCTGCCAGGTCCAGGACGGATCGGTGACGACCTTCACCTTCCAGAATCCCGGGGTGTTCGGCGGCATCGTCCTGGGTCTGCTGTCCGCCTTCTTCTGGGCCCGCTTCCACCGCACCCGGCTGGTCGACTGGCTCGGCTTCTTCAACGGCCGGCGACTCGTGCCGATCATCATGGCGTTCGTCGCCATCGTCTTCGCCGCCGTGTGCCTGTGGATCTGGCCGCCGATCGGCAGCGCGCTGGAGAGCTTCAGCCACTGGTTGCGGGAGGCGGGGTCCTGGGGCGCGGGTGTCTTCGGCGTAGCCAACCGAGCGCTGCTCGTCGTCGGTCTGCACCAGTTCCTGAACGTGCCCATCTGGTTCCAGTTCGGCACCTACACGCCGCCGGGCGGCAGGCCCGTCCACGGCGACATCAACATGTTCCTGGCGGGCGACCCGAACGCGGGCCAGTTCACCTCGGGCTTCTTCCCGATCATGATGTTCGCGCTGCCGGCCGCCGCGCTGGCCATGACGCACTGCGCCAAGCCGCACCGGCGCAAGGAGATCGGCGGCCTGATGCTGTCGGTGGCGCTGACGTCGTTCGTGACCGGCATCACCGAGCCGATCGAGTACTCGTTCCTGTTCATCGCGCCGCTGCTGTACGTGGTGCACGCGCTGCTGACCGGGGTGTCGATGGCGGTGACCTGGGGGCTCGGGGTGCACGACGGCTTCAGCTTCTCGGCGGGGCTGATCGACTACGTCATCAACTGGAACCTGGCGACCAGGCCGTGGGCGATCATCCCGATCGGGCTGTGCTTCGCGGCCGTCTACTACGTCGTCTTCCGCTTCGCGATCACGGCTTTCGACCTGAGGACTCCGGGCCGGGAGCCGGAGGAGGACGTCGAGGACGTCACCAAGGTCTGACCCACCGTCGAGAAGGCCCTCGGACCGCCCGGTCCGGAGGCTTTCGCCGTGCCGCCGCGAGGCCCTTCCGCTTGCACTGCGCGTAACGCCGCGGTAGCGGATTCACGGGTTCCTTATACCGCCTTCATCGTGCTACAACAGGTCTACACCAGTGAGTGGTGTAGACCATAGACGCCGTCGTCCCCTTTCATGGTTCCCGGGCGGCGCCTTGCCCTCCCCCAGCCCGCGGCCGGGGGTACCCCCAGGAGGAACTTGTGACCACGGCCAGCGCCGCTCCCGCGGCGGAGAAGAAGAAGGGCGCCGGGGTGATGGCTGTGCTGCAGCGCATCGGCCGCAGCCTGATGCTGCCGGTTGCGGTACTGCCGGCCGCCGCCCTCCTGGTGCGCCTGGGCAACGCCGACATGCTCGGCGACCCCGGTTACCCCGCCTTCCTCACCAAGATCGCCTCCTTCATGGCGGCCGGCGGCAACGCGATCCTCGACAACATGGCGCTGCTGTTCGCCGTGGGTATCGCGATCGGCTTCGCGAAGAAGTCGGACGGCTCCACCGCGCTCGCCGCGGTCGTCGGCTACCTGGTCTTCAAGAACGTGCTCGGCACCTTCACCGACAAGAACCTGCCCAAGGTGGCGACAGCCGTCGACGGCAAGGTCGTCATGATGGACGCCCCCGCGGACGCCAAGGTCCTCGGCGGCGTGGTGATGGGCCTCGCCGTAGCCCTCATCTACCAGCGGTTCTACCGCACCAAGCTGCCGGACTGGGCGGGCTTCTTCGGCGGCCGCCGGCTGGTGCCGATCCTGTCGGCCCTCGCCGGCCTGGTCCTCGGCATCGTCTTCGGCTACATCTGGCCGGTCCTGGGCTCCGGGCTGCACAACTTCGGTGAGTGGCTGGTGGGTTCGGGTGCCGTCGGCGCCGGCATCTTCGGTGTCGCCAACCGCGCGCTGATCCCGATCGGCATGCACCACCTGCTCAACTCCTTCCCCTGGCTGCAGGCCGGCGACTACCACGGCAAGAGCGGTGACATCGCGCGCTTCCTGGCCGGCGACCCGACCGCGGGCCAGTTCATGACCGGCTTCTTCCCGATCATGATGTTCGGCCTCCCGGCCGCCTGCCTCGCCATCGTGCACTGCGCCCGCCCGGAGCGCCGCAAGGTCGTCGGCGGCATGATGTTCTCGCTCGCGCTGACCTCCTTCGTCACCGGCGTCACCGAGCCGATCGAGTTCACCTTCATGTTCATCGCGCCGGTCCTGTACGCGATCCACGCGGTCCTCACCGGTATCTCCATGGCGCTGACCTGGTCGCTGGGCATGCGGGACGGCTTCGGGTTCTCGGCCGGCGTGATCGACTGGGGTCTGAACCTGGGCATCGCCGGCAACCCGTGGGGCCTGCTGCTGGTGGGGCTGTGCTTCGGCGTCGTCTATTACGTCGTCTTCCGCTTCGCCATCATCAGGTTCAACCTGCCCACGCCGGGCCGCGAGTCCGACGAGGAACTGGCGGAACTGCAGAAGGCCGAGGCCAAGTAGAGCCTTCCGAACAACTCGCCCGAGTACCGCATTCCCCGGCCGTGTCGCGGCCGGGGAATTCGGCGTGCCCGCGAACGGAATTCCACGAAAAAAGTCCCCGAGGAAGACGGAATCCGTCCCGGGCGCGCCCGGCTACCGGACCGAGCGGACCGTGGACTCCTGGAGCCTGCTGTGGGAGCCGGCCCTCCGGCTCGGGGACGCCGACGCCGTGCGGACCTACACGGACCTGCTGATGGAGGCGGGACGTGCCGTCGAGGGCACGTATTACCGCACACTCATGGAATCCAGCCGGCTCCTCGGCCGGCTCTCCGTGCTCGTCGACCGGATCGACTCCGTCGAGGCGGCCGAGGAACCGTCGAACCGTCATCTCATGGCGCGCCTGTTCGCTCTGCAGTCGACGCCGGCCCTGGCCGGCGGCCGCTACGAGGCCGTCCTGCCCGCCTACCGGAAAGCGGTCGCCCGGGGCGCCGGCCGGAGTGTGACGGAGGACTTCAGGATGCTCACCCGGGTGCTGGCCGAGGTGGAGGACGTCGCCGGCCGAGCCCCGGCCGCCCGGAGGGACCCGGGAACCGCTTCGGTTCCGGGCCCTTCGCACATGGCGGACAGGCCCTAGATCTCGTACGACGTTCTCGGAGCGGCCAGCTCCACCGGCCCGTCGAACACCTCGCGTGCGTCCGCCAGGTTGACCTGGGGGTCGGTCCACGGGGGGATGTGGGTGAGGACGAGGAGGCGGGCGCCCGCCCGGGCTGCCGTCTCGCCGGCCTCGCGGCCGTTGAGGTGCAGGTCGGGGATGCTCTCCTTGCCGTGCGTGAACGCCGCCTCGCACAGGAACAGGTCGGCGTCCCGGGCCAGCTCGTCCAGCGCCTGGCTGACGCCCGTGTCGCCGGAGTACGTCAGGGACTTCCCGCCGTGCTCGATGCGGATGGCGTACGCCTCCACGGGGTGGCGGACCCGTTCGGTGTGCACCGTGAACGGGCCGATGTCGAACGTGGACGGCTTGACCGTGTGGAAGTCGAAGACCTCACTCATCGAGGAGGCGGAGGGGGTGTCGGCGTACGCCGTGGTCAGCCGGTGTTCGGTGCCCTCGGGACCGTAGACCGGGAGCGGGGCGCAGCGGCCGCCGTCGTGGCGGTAGTAGCGCGCGACGAAGTACCCGAGCATGTCGATGCAGTGATCGGCGTGCAGATGACTCAGGAAGATCGCGTCGATGTCGTAGAGACCGCAGTGGCGCTGCAGCTCGCCGAGGGCGCCGTTGCCCATGTCGAGGAGCAGCCGGAAGCCGTCGGCCTCGACGAGGTAGCTCGAGCAGGCCGATTCCGCAGACGGGAACGACCCCGAGCAGCCGACGACGGTGAGCTTCATGAAGCAGAAACCTCCGTTGGCGGGAACCGGTGGCGGGGAGCGGAGAGGGGTCGGAAAAGGGGGTTCGGGAAGGGAGCAGACAGGGGCCGTGCGGCTTGTCGAGCGTAAGGCGCGAAAGGGCGGGTCGCTCCTCCGCCAGGGGCCGTTGTGGGCGAACTCACCTGTGCTGTCACCGGTTCGGCTGGACCGGGGGCGCATGAAGCATGCGGGAGGGCGCGCGCTGCTGGGCGCGCGCCGGTAACGTCGTGCGTATGGACACGTCCTGGTGGCTGGCGCTCGCGGCGGTGGTGCTGCTCGCGCTGGTCGCCACGCTCGTCGACGGCTGGGGTCGCGGCCACCGGGCCGGCCGGCGGCTGCGGCCGCCCGGGCGCCCGGGGGGACGGGCCAGGACCCTGACGGCACGTCCGCACCCGGGGGACATCTGGTGGGCGCACGTCCCCTACGAGGACCGCCCGGAGACCAAGGACCGGCCCTGCCTGGTGCTGGCCGTGCGCGGCAACCGGGCCACGGTGGCGAAGATCACCAGCAAGTACCACGACGAGCGCGCCGGGGTGATCCCGCTGCCGCCCGGTTCGGTCGGCGACGCCCACGGCCGGCCCAGCTTCCTGCAGACCGACGAGCTGCGCGAGGTACCGGTGTGGGACTTCCGCCGCCGGGTGGGCGTGGTCGACCCGGTCCTGTGGGACCAGGTACGGCACCTCGCCGGTTAGGTGCCTCCTGGAGCGCGCCTAGGGCACCTTTACGGTGACCGTCCACTCCTGGATGCCCTGGCAGGAGACCTGGCCGGGGGCCGTGGGTTCGGCGCACAGGGGGCGGGAGGACGTCAGTTTCGTGGTTCCGGACGCCACCGCCCGGTAGGCCGCCGTGGCGTCGCCGGGCTGGATGACGAAGCCGGAGTTGATCGCCTTCAGGGCGGTGCCGCTCGCCTGGACCGGCTTCCAGGGGCGGGCCCTGGTGCCGTCCAGGGTGAGCCGCAGCTCGCCGCCCTTGACCAGGCAGACGGTGCGGCCGTTGTCGGCGGCGGTCAGTTCCGCGTGGGTGACGCACCGGCCGTCGGACGACGGGGCGGATGCCGACGGGGACACCTTGCCGCTGCCGCCCCCTTTGTCCCCGCCGTTCTGGGGGCCGCAGGCCGCGAGGAGCAGCGCTGCCGCCGCGATGGCGACGGGTGTCGTACGGCGCATGGGGGACCGCCTTTCTGCCGTGGCCGGCCGACCGGCCCCTAGGTGCAGATGTGACGTACCACCGGCGCGGACGGATCCCACCTGGACGAATCCCTCAACGGATGGATCCCGCACGGGCGGATCCCGCACGCGGACAGGCGTTTCCGCGTGCGGGACCGGATGCCGTACGGCTCAGCTGGTCGTCAGGGCGGTGTCGTCCACGACGAAGCTGGTCTGGAGGGAGGAGTCCTCCACTGCGCTGAACTTCAGGGTGACCGTCTGACCGGCGAACGAGGACAGGTCGAAGGTCTTCTGCGCGTACCCGGAGGCGGCGTTGACGTTCGAGTACGTCGCCAGGGTGGTCGAACCGGCGGTCACGGTCAGCTTGTCGTACGCGGTGCTGCCGGACTCGGCGGTGTAGATGTGCAGGTAGAAGGTGAAGCCGGCCTTGCAGCCGGACGGGATGGTCACCGACTGGGACAGCGTGTCGGTGTGCGAGGAGCCGTATCCGTCGAGCCAGGCCTTGTAGGAGCCACCGTGCGCGGCCTCACCGGAGTCGTTGGTGATGACACCGCTGGTCGCGGTCCAGGTGGTGTTGCCCGACTCGAAGCCGGGGTTGCCGAGCAGCTGGGCCGAGGTGCAGGTGCCGCCGGAGGAGCCGACCGTCCAGGTGAAGGAGGTCGAGCCCGAGGCGCCGGTGGAGTCGCTCGCGGTGACCGTGACCTGGTAGGTGCCCGCGGTGGACGCCGTACCGGTGATCAGGCCGGTGGAGCTGTTGATGGACAGCCCGGCCGGCAGGCCGCTCGCGCTGTAGGTGAGGGTCGCGCCCGCGCTGTCGGTGGCCTTGATCTGCAGGCTGACCGAGCCGCCGGTGGTGGTGGACTGGCTGCCGGGGTTGGTGACGGTCACCGTGTTGCCGCTGCTGGTGCCGGCCGTGAAGGCGGTGGTGCCGTTGGGGGTGCCCCAGCCGGTCGGGCCGTCGTAGCCGGTGCGCGCGGTGCAGAAGTACGAGGTGGAGCAGGAGCCGTTGCTGCCGCTGGTCACGTCGTACAGGTTGCCGGTGTGGGAGTACGGGTACTTCGCCGGGTAGTCGCCGGCGCTCGGGGTGCCCGCGAGGGCGTAGACGCCGGCGATGATCGGCGCGGAGGCGCTGGTGCCGCCGTAGACCGCCCAGCCGGAGCCGCCGTAGGTGTCGTAGACCGCCACACCGGTGGCCGGGTCGGCGACCGCGGAGACGTCGGCCTCCATGCGCTTGGAGCAGCTGGTGTCGGTCTGCCAGCTCGGCTTGGGGTCGTACGCCGAGCAGCCGGAGCCGGTGCCCTCGGTGGAGCTGGTGTGCCACACCGACTCGCTCCAGCCGCGGGAGGTGGAGGAGGTGGTGAGCGCGGTGCCGCCGACGGCGGTCACGTACTGGGAGGTCGCCGGGTACTCGGCGCCGTAGCCGGAGTCGCCCGCGGAGACGGTGATCGCGACCCCCGGGTGCTTGAAGTAGGAGGTGTCCTCGCCGGTCTGGGAGGAGGACTCGGAGCCGCCCCAGCTGTTGGAGACGAACTTGGCGCCGAGCGAGACGGCCTCGTTCTCGGCGATGCCGAGGTCGGTGTCGTTCGCGGAGTTGGCCTCGACCAGGATGATGTTGCAGTTCGGGCAGACCGCGCTGACCATGTCGAGGTCCAGCGCCTCCTCGCCGGCCCAGCCGGTGTCGTTGGAGGGCAGCGAGGTGGTCGAACCGGTCTGGCTGACCTGCTTGAAGCAGCCGTTGGCCTTGGTGCAGGCGGACAGGCCGTAGGTGGAGCGGTAAGTGGCCAGGTCCGACTCGGCGTTGGGGTCGTTGTAGGCGTCGACCACGGCGACCGTCAGGCCGCTGCCGCCGGTGGTGGGCAGGTTGTAGGCGCTGTGCAGGTTGGCCGGGGAGAGGCCGGAGGGTGCGGCGGCGGCGAGCGCCGAGGCGAGCCGCTGCTTGATGTCGGTGCGGCGCTGGGCGAAGCAGGACGCGTGCCCGGGCTTGGCGGTGGCGCAGAGATGGGCCGTGGGGACCTTCTGGCCGGCCTTGCCGGTGGAGTGGAAGATCTGCCGCTGGGGGGCGGTCAGGGCCTTGGCGTTCTGGGCGGCCCGGGAGGTGTGGTGCGCGGGAGCGGGGACGGTGGCCTGTGCCCCGGACGTCGGTGCCGCGGCGAGTCCGGCGACGGTCAGGGCGAGGGCGGGGAGGGCGACGGACAGGAGTCTTCGCAGGCTCCGTCTCCGCCTGCTCGGGCGTGACTCACGCATGGGGTACTGCCTCCATGGGGAAGTGGGGTTTCTCGCACTGGTTGGGCAGGCCCGTGACGCGCGTAGCGGCGGCAGAACCGCGCAGTCATGAGCATGACACCAAGAATGTCGGATGAGCGTGACATGGCAGGTGCGGGAGGACCGTAGCCCTGGCCCAAGGGTGACCGGCAGTACCGGAGGGAATTCTTTGCCCCTCCATAGGATGCGGTTGGCCCCCTCATAGGAGGGGGCTGGCGCGGGCTTGAAATGCGGCCTGGAAGACGCTGCCGGCTAGGCCCAGAGCTGACCTTGCAGCGTCTCGATGGCCTCCTCGGTGGTGGCCGCCGTGTAGACGCCGGTGGAGAGGTACTTCCAGCCGCCGTCGGCCACGATGAAGACGATGTCCGCGCTCTCGCCCGCCTTGACGGCCTTCTTGCCGATGCCGATCGCCGCGTGCAGGGCGGCGCCGGTGGAGACGCCCGCGAAGATCCCCTCCTGCTGGAGGAGTTCACGGGTGCGGGTGACCGCGTCGGCGGAGCCGACCGAGAAGCGGGTGGTGAGGACGGAGGCGTCGTACAGCTCCGGTACGAAGCCCTCGTCGAGGTTGCGCAGGCCGTACACCAGGTCGTCGTAGCGCGGTTCGGCGGCGACGATCTTGACGTCCGGCTTGTGCTCGCGCAGGTAGCGGCCGACGCCCATGAGGGTGCCGGTGGTGCCGAGGCCCGCGACGAAGTGGGTGACGGAGGGGAGGTCCGTGAGGATCTCCGGGCCGGTCGTCGCGTAGTGGGCGCCCGCGTTGTCCGGGTTGCCGTACTGGTAGAGCATCACCCAGTCGGGGTGTTCGGTGGCCAGCTCCTTGGCCACGCGTACGGCGGTGTTGGAGCCGCCCGCGGCCGGCGAGGAGATGATCTCGGCACCCCACATGCCGAGCAGGTCCCGGCGCTCCTGCGAGGTGTTCTCCGGCATCACGCACACCATGCGGTAGCCCTTGAGCTTGGCGGCCATCGCGAGGGAGATACCGGTGTTGCCGGAGGTGGGTTCGAGGATCGTGCAGCCCGGGGTCAGACGGCCGTCCTTCTCCGCCTGCTCGATCATGTGCAGGGCCGGGCGGTCCTTGACCGAGCCGGTCGGGTTGCGGTCCTCCAGCTTGGCCCAGATCCGGACCTCGGCGGACGGCGACAGCCGCGGCAGGCGCACCAGAGGGGTGTTGCCCACCGCGGCCAGCGGGGAGTCGTAGCGCATCGCTGCTCAGCGACCGATCAGACCATGCCGCCGGCCACGGCCGGCAGGATCGTCACGGTGTCGCCGTCGGACAGCTTGGTGTTGATGCCGTCGACGAAGCGGACGTCCTCGTCGTTCAGGTACACGTTGACGAAGCGGCGCAGCTGGCCGTTGTCCACGATGCGCGCCTGGATGCCCACGTGCCGGGTCTCGAGGTCGGCGAACAGCTCGGCGAGGGTGTCCCCGGCGCCTTCGACCGCCTTTTGGCCGTCGGTGTAGGTGCGAAGGATGGTGGGGATGCGGACCTCGATGGCCATGGTTGCGGGCTCCTGTCGGAAAGGGTTCGTCGATTCGGTGTGCGCGCGCCCGGGGTCCCCCAGGCATTCGGCACGGGGGAGCGCCCCGGCAGCGGCCGTACGGCGGCGGGTAACGTCAACAGATGGCGCTGTTCAGCCTGCACAGGTCGACGTGCAGCCGCGCCACGAGCAGGATGCCCGGCGTCTTCTCGCTCACGTCGTTCAGAACCATGGGCTCATCGTATCGATTCCCGGTCCGGCTCCTGGAATGTGATCCCACATGACGGACGGATCTCGACCAAGGGCTGAGATCAGTACGCGTCCACGACCTTGACCTCCTCCTCGGTGATCTCGCCCTCGAGGATCCGGAAGGAGCGGAACTGGAACTCGCCGAGGCCGTCGGCGTCCGCGGTGGAGACCAGGACGTAGTGGGCACCGGGCTCGTTGGCGTAGCCGATGTCGGTGCGGGACGGGTAGGCCTCGGTCGCGGTGTGGGAGTGGTAGATGATCACCGGCTCCTCGTCGCGGTCGTCCATCTCGCGGTAGAGCTTGAGCAGGTCCTGCGAGTCGAACTCGTAGAAGGTGGGCGAGCGGGCCGCGTTCAGCATGGGGATGAAGCGCTCGGGGCGGCCGGCGCCCACCGGGCCGGCGACCACGCCGCACGCCTCGTCGGGGTGGTCCTCGCGCGCGTGGGCGACGATCTGGTCGTACAGGGCCTGGGTGATGGTCAGCATGGGGGTCAGGATAAGCAGAGGGGCCGCCCCGTACCGAAGTGTGGTACGAGACGGCCCACCTGATGGACGTCCTGAGCGGCGGCCGCCGGGGGCGCCACGAGTACTCACGGCGGCCGGACGTCCTGGGAGAGGCCTTCCGGTGGTCAGCCCACCTTCTCCAGCTCCGGCTCGCGGCGGTCGGCGATCTCCGGCGTACGGGCCTTCAGGACCAGCCAGCCGATGCCGAGCGCGACCGCCCAGACCGCCATCACGTAGAGGCAGACGCGGGAGTCGGCGTCGTACGCGATGAGGCCGGTGACGAAGAGCAGGAAGGCGATGGCGATGTACGAGCACACCGCGCCGCCCGGCGCCGGGAAGGAGGAGGCGGGCAGCCGGCCCGCGTTCACCGCGCGGCGGTACAGGACGTGGCTGACCAGGATCATCAGCCAGGTCCAGATGCCGGCCGCGGTGGCGACGGAGGTGACGTAGCCGAACGCCTTCTCCGGGACGACGTAGTTCAGGACCACGCCGATGCCCATGCACAGCACCGAGACGGTGATGCCGAGCGCCGGGGTCTTGGTGGCGGAGAGCCGGGAGAAGACCCGCGGGGCCTCCCCGTTGTCGGCCAGGGTGCGCAGCATGCGGCCGGTGGAGTACATGCCGGAGTTGCACGACGACAGGGCCGCGGTGAGCACCACGAAGTTGACGATGCCCGCGCCGGCCGGGATGCCGATCATGGCGAACGCCTTCACGAACGGGCTGACACCCGCCGCGAACTGGGTCCACTTGACCACGCACAGGATGACGGTGAGTGCGCCGACGTAGAAGAGCGCGATACGCCAGGGAAGGGTGTTGATCGCCTTCGGGAGGGTCTTCTCCGGGTTCTCGGACTCGCCCGCGGTGACGCCCACCAGCTCCACGGCGAGGTAGGCGAACATCACGCCCTGCAGGGTCATCAGGGAAGAGCCGATGCCCTTGGGGAAGAAGCCGTCGAACTGCCACAGGTTCGACACCGAGGCGGTGTCACCGGCGGCACTGAAGCCGAAGGTGAGCACGCCGAGACCGATCACGATCATGCCGATCAGGGCGGTGACCTTGACCATGGAGAACCAGAACTCGATCTCGCCGAACAGCTTCACCGAGATCAGGTTGGCCACGAACAGGACCACCAGGAAGACCAGGGCCGTCACCCACTGCGGGATGTGCGGGAACCAGTAGTTGACGTAGATGGCGGCGGCCGTCAGTTCGGCCATGCCGGTCACCACCCACATCAGCCAGTACGTCCAGCCGGTGAAGTAGCCGAAGAACGGGCCGAGGAACTCGCGGGAGTACTCCGCGAAGGACCCCGAGACCGGGCGGTAGAGCAGCAGTTCGCCGAGGGCCCGCATGATGAAGAAGATGATCACGCCCGCGAGGGCGTACATGAGGATCAGGCTGGGACCGGCCTTGGCGATGTTCGCCCCGGCTCCCAGGAACAGGCCGACGCCGACGGCGCCGCCGATCGCGATCATCTGGACCTGACGGCTGCCGAGCCCGCGCTCGTACCCCTCCTCAGGGGCTTCGGTGACCTTCTCAGAGGTCATGTGTGGTGCGCCTTTCTCCATGCCGACCCGGGCCTTTCGTCGGCCTCGGATCGGGTTTCGATCCCCCCGGATTGATGGAGCTGGGCGGGGTTTCGCGAACCCGCCCGTGCCTGGCCGGCGGTCGCCGGCTCGGTGGCGCACCCGGCCGAACATGGGTGGTGTTCGCCGGGCGGTCGTGAAGATTTATCACGGCCGCAATATTGATCACAGGAAGGCTCTGTGGCGCACACCACAGGGAAAAGTGGACAAAGAACGCCCGAACGCGGCAAACCAGGCCGCAACGGTGACGGGATCGTTATCCGGATTTGAGCGTCCTCTGAGCGAACATGAAAACCGGACACGTTACGACATAAGGGTGCTCACGAGCGTCTCCTGGAGGCCGCCGAGCCACAGATACGCCAGCACCATCGGCTTGCGCGGGTCCTCGTCCGGGAGCCGGTAGAGCAGATCGGTGTCGTCCTCGTCGGTGATCTCCAGCCGGGCACCGATCGCCAGGCGCAGGTCGTTGAGGGCGCCGAGCCAGCGCCTGGACTCCTCCGGGGAGAGCTTGAGGATCGCCCCGCCCTCGTCCACCGGGGCCAGCGCGTCCAGGGTGCGGATCACCGCGAGGGCGTTGTCCCGCTTGCCGGCCCTGAGGTCGTTCTCGGTGTAGCGCCGGAACTCGGCGGAGTGCGCCCGCCGCTCCTCGGCCTCGGCCGAGTTGCCGGGCGCCTGCTCCGGGTCGCTGTACGCGTCCGGGAAGAGCCTTCTGAGGACCGGGTCGTCGGGCGGCTCACTGGGGCCCTCGGCGAACAGCTCGGCCAGCGGGTCGTCGGGGGCGTCCCCGCCGGGGCCGGGCCCGATGAGTTCCAGGAGCTGGACGGCCAGCGACCGGATGATGGAGATCTCGACGTCGTCGAGCGCGACGGCCGCGCCGCCACCGGGGATTGGTTCGAAGTGTCCGGGCATCTGACGGGTTCGCTACTTCCGGTCCTGCTGGAGGGTGGCCCACAGACCGTAGCCGTGCATCGCCTGCACGTCGCGTTCCATCTCCTCGCGGCTTCCGCTGGAGACGACCGCCCGGCCCTGGTGGTGGACGTCGAGCATGAGCTTGGTGGCCTTGTCCTTGGTGTAGCCGAAGTACGACTGGAAGACGTACGTCACGTAGCTCATGAGGTTGACCGGGTCGTTGTGGACGATCGTGACCCAGGGGACGTCGGGCTCGGGTACGGCGAAGACCTCCTCCGCCGACTCGGTGCGTTCGATCTCTACGGGCGCGGGTGACGTCACACAGCCCATGCTGCCACGCGATCTATAAATCGTCACACTGACGAAATGGGGGTACGATTGCCTGCCAGGCTGCCCCACCGGGGGACAACCCCCGGACCCCCGGCCGATTCTGGGGTGCCCGGGCAGTCGCGAGCTAGGGGAGGTTGTGGTGGACGTGGCGGACCTTGGGCTGCCGGTGGACGTTCCCTCGACGGCGCTCTTCACGGACCAGTACGAACTGACGATGCTGCAGGCCGCTCTGAAGGGCGGCACGGCCGAGCGGCGCAGCGTGTTCGAGGTCTTCACCCGGCGGCTGCCGGAAGGGCGCCGCTACGGCGTGGTGGCGGGCACCGGACGCGTCCTGGACGCGGTCGAGAACTTCCGCTTCGACGAGAGCGTCCTCGCATTCCTGCGCGAGCGCGGGATCGTCGACGAGGAGACCCTGAAGTGGCTCGCCGACTACCGCTTCAGCGGTGACATCTGGGGCTATCCGGAGGGCGAGGTGTACTTCCCCGGCTCGCCGATCATGCGGGTCGAGGGCACGTTCGCCGAGTGCGTGCTGCTGGAGACCGTGATCCTCTCCATCCTCAACCACGACTCGGCGATCGCGGCCGCCGCCTCGCGCATGGCCTCCGCCGCCGGCGACCGGCCGCTGATCGAGATGGGTGCCCGCCGCACCCACGAGCTGGCCGCCGTGGCTGCCGCGCGGGCCGCCTATGTCGGCGGCTTCGCGACCACCTCCGACCTCGCGGCCGGCTTCCGATACGGCATCCCGACCGTCGGCACCTCCGCGCACGCCTTCACCCTGCTGCACGACCAGGAGCGGGACGCCTTCCAGGCGCAGGTGGCCGCCCTCGGCCGGGGCACGACCCTCCTGGTGGACACCTACGACGTCGCCGAGGCCGTCCGTACCGCGGTGGAGGTGGCCGGGCCCGAGCTGGGCGCGGTCCGCATCGACTCGGGGGATCTGCTGCTGGTCGCGCACCGGGTGCGGCAGCAGCTGGACGAGCTGGGGGCGACCGGAACGAAGATCGTCGTGACCTCGGACCTGGACGAGTACGCCATCGCCTCCCTCGCGGCGGCGCCCGTGGACGCGTACGGCGTCGGCACCCAGCTGGTGACCGGTTCCGGGCACCCGACCTGCTCGATGGTCTACAAGCTGGTCGCCCGGGCCGAGTCCGCCGACGCGAAGGCGCCACTGGTGCCGGTCGCGAAGAAGTCCAGCGGGGGCAAGACCTCCATCGGCGGGCGCAAGTGGGCGGCGCGGCGGCTGGACGGGGAGGGCGTGGCCGAGGCGGAGGTCGTGGGGACCGGTGAGGTGCCCGACGAGCTGGCCGACCGGCAGCTGCTGGCGCAGTTGTTCAAGGACGGCGAGGTGGTGGCACGCGAGCCGCTCGACGTGCCCCGCGAGCGGCACATCGCCGCGCGGGCCAATCTGCCGCTGTCCGCGACCCAGCTCTCCCGAGGGGAACCAGTCCTTCCGACGGAGTACGTCCAGGGTCGCTCGGGTAGCTAAAGCGCGTCCGCCGTCCGCCCCCCGCCGACGCCCCCTCCCGCAGGGGCTCCAAAGTCTCTAGGCTCAGTTACTTAACCCACAGTCGAAGGACACCCACCATGCGCCGCGCCTTGATCGTCGTAGACGTGCAGAACGACTTCTGCGAGGGGGGCAGCCTCGCGGTGGCCGGTGGTGCCGACGTGGCTGCCGCCATCACCGAGCTGATCGGCCAGGCGGCGGGCACCGGATACCGCCACGTGGTCGCCACCCGCGACCACCACATCGCCCCGGGCGGGCACTTCGCGGACAACCCCGACTTCGTCCGCTCCTGGCCCGCGCACTGTGTCGCGGGCACGGAGGGGGTGGGCTTCCACCCGAACTTCGCCCCGGCCGTCGCGTCCGGATCGGTGGACGCGGTGTTCGACAAGGGGGCGTACTCGGCGGCGTACAGCGGCTTCGAGGGCACCGACGAGAACGGGGCCCTGCTGGCCGAGTGGCTCCGCGCCCGCCACATCGACGAGGTCGACGTGGTCGGTATAGCCACGGACCACTGCGTACGCGCCACCGCGCTGGACGCGGTCCGGGAGGGCTTCCGGACGCAGGTCCTGCTGGACCTGACCGCTGGGGTCGCCCCGGAGACGACGGAACGCGCCTTGGAGGAGCTGCGGGCGGCCGGGGTGGAGCTCACGGGCAAACCGGTGGTCAGCGGCTAGCAGCGGCTAGCAGCGGCTAGGAAGCCGGCGACAGGAGCTTGCCGGGAATGCGCCGGCAGGCCGACGGCGCCGAGCCGGGCGGCCGGCCCGGGGGCGCGGGGAACCGCGCGACGAGCCACCACGCACCCGCGGCCGCCCGCCCGCCCGCCCCGGCCACATCGGAGCCGCGATCGCCCGGCCGGCGGAGCCACCCTCAGCCCTGCACCACTGCCGACCTGCGCAGCAGGGCGCGGATGGGATGCCACAGCTCGGTCACGATGACACCGCTGTCCGCGGCCGTGCGCCATATCAGCCCGTCGGGGTGGTGCAGGACCGCCGTGATCTCGTCCGGTGTCGGAGGAGCCGCGTTGCCCCGCAGGTAGACCGCGCGCAGGCCCAGGTTGCGGAGCCTGGTCAGGGCTCGGGCACGGTTCTGGGCGTGCACCAGTACCCGCACCCCGCTCGAGCCGCCGGCAGGGCTGGGGCTGGGCAGGTTCAGGGCCACCACCACCATGCCGTTCGGCAGCTTGCAGAAACCTCCTGCGGCCATGCGGTCACATCCCCGTTTCGGTCGGTGTCAATAAGCGAGCCATAGGACGCACCTAAACACGATCGGCGGCAACCCGCCAGGGGGTCACCGCCGATACGCTTCTGACCTGCGGAAATATCCGCTACTTCACCGCGGGGCCGACTTCGAGCTCGATCGTCGAGCCGCCCTTGGCCTGCTTGATGATCTTGATCTTGGTGTTGGTGTCAGTGATCTTGACGCCACCGGCCGGGTTCGACGGGTCGTAGTAGGTGCTGGTGTGGTCGTTGAAGACCGGCACCCCCTTCTGCGACTTGATCTTGGTCCCCTTGTCCGCCTTGTGCAGCGTGAAGCCGTCCGTGGCGTCCAGGCCGAACGGCGAGTCGTAGGCCTGGATGCGGTTGCGCAGCAGCGTGCCGTCGGACCACTTCAGCGCCTTCCAGTGCGCGTCGACGGGCAGGATCAGGCCGGTGCCCGGGTGGTCGTGGGCGTTGGTGTTGTTGTCCGCCTGGGAGGTGTCCCACTTCCAGATCAACAGGCCGTTCTGGTACGGGTAGTGCTCCACCCAGCTCGGACGGCTGGAGAAGCCGAAGTTGTACGGGCCGACCTTCAGGGTCTTGTCGTACGACACGTACTGGCGGTTCTCCGCCAGGTAGTACTGCTTGTAGTCCTTGGTGAAGGACGCGCCGATGCGGGAGAAGCCGTTCGCGGTCCAAGCGGCGTCCGCGCTCTCGGCGTTGTCGGAGAAGAGCGCCGTACCGTCCGCCGTCACCGTGATCTCGTCGGCCGCGAAGCCCTTCTGGGCCACGCCGCTGTCCGTGAGGTAGCGGAAGCGGAGGTCGATCTTCTTGCCCGCGTAGGCGTCGAGCGAGTACGACAGCTTCTTGTAGCCGTCGACGGTGCCGGTCAGCGCCGGGTTGCCGCTGCCGTCACGCGGGATGGCCTGGCCGTCCACCGTGCCGTCGACTGCGGTCCAGTTGGCACCGCCGTCGGTCGACACCTCGGTGTACAGGTAGTCGTAGTTGGCCTCGATGTCGTAGTAGCCGTCGAGGGTGAGCGTGGCCGACGACTTGCCCGTCAGGTCGACGGACCGGGTCAGCGTGTTCTTGAGGCTGTTGCCGCTGCCGCTCCACCACTGGGTCGCGCCCTGCGCCGGGGTGACGATCTCGGTCTTGACGGCCTTGTCCGGCAGCGAGACGACCAGCGCCTGACGGTACTTGGTGTTGTACTCGGCGAGGCCCAGCTTGTGCCAGGAGGAGATGCCGGCCTTGGCGCTGTCGTAGTTCAGCCAGCCCAGCTGCAGCTTGTCCCAGGCGTTCATGTCGCCGGGCAGGTCGCCGATGGCCTCCTTGCCGGTGCCCAGCCAGGAGCCGGAGGACATCAGCGTCCAGAAGCCGGTGGAGTTGTCGCCGCCGTTGGTGTCGTACTCGTCCGGCAGACCGAGGTCGTGGCCGTACTCGTGGGCGAAGACACCGAGGCCGCCGTTCTCCGGCTGGATGGTGTAGTCGCCGACCCAGACACCGGTGTCGCCGACCTGCGCGCCGCCCAGCTTGTTGTTCGCGGGGCCGGTGGCACCGGCGTCGGTGCCGAAGGCGTACCAGCGGTGGGCCCAGATCGCGTCGGTGCCCTGGGCGCCGCCGCCCGCGGACTCGTCCTCACCGGCGTGCACGATCTGGAAGTGGTCGACGTAGCCGTCGGGCTCGTTGAAGTTGCCGTCGCCGTCGTAGTCGTAGCGGTCCCACTGGTCGTACTTGGCCAGGTCCGCCTTGATGTCGGCGTCGGACTTGCCGGCCGCCTTCTGCTGGGCCACCCAGGCGTTCAGGCCGTCGCCGACGACGTTCCACACGCTGGGGCAGTTGGTGGAACCGCAGGCGTTGTTGCCGTACCGGGCCTCGTTGTAGGGGACCTTGACCCAGTCCGTGACCTCGCCGGCGACCGAGTAGCGGCCCGAGGACTGCTTCTCGTAGTACTTCTTCAGCGACTCGGTCTTCTTGCCGGTGCCGAAGTAGAGGTCCTGGTAGTGCTTCTGGTTGTAATCCTTCTGCCAGGCCGTCGAGTTGTCCTTCTTGCGGTCCGGCGCGGCGATCTTGTTGTGCAGCGGGCCCGCCGTGCCACCGAACTTGGGGTCCGTCTGGTCCCCGAACTCCACCAGGATGGTGAAGATCTTGTCGGTCTTCTCGCGGCTCAGCTCGACGTACTTGCTGTCGCCCTTCCTGCTCTTGAGCTGGACGACCTTCGAGCCGTTGCGCTCCGTGGCCTTGACCTTGCCCGATATCAGCTGGTTCAGGGCCTCCTGACGCTGGGCCTTCCGGGTCTTGCTCAGCGGCCCGTCGAGGTCGTGCGCCCGCTGCTTCACCGGGGCCGGGTCGTGCCGGTTCGCGGCGGCCGACGGGGCGGTGCTGCTCGCCTCGGCGACGGCGAAGGTCGCGAACGTGGCGGAGGCCGCCGTGAGCGCCACACCGATCGCTGCGGCTCTGAACATCCAGGGTCTACTGGTCACTTGATGAGTTCCTCCCCCGCGCCGCGCGCACGGACAAGGGGTCCTGGTCTTGGATGGATCCGCGCGCGCACGATCAACGCGTGTAATCAAGTGACGACATTTGACTAGAGGTTTAGAAGAAAAGACAGACCTTGACTTGAGCAGGACAAGTGCACTATGCGGAACCGACGTTCGCTTTACGAACGTCCTCGCGTCGGCCGACGGGCGCGTGAGCCCGTCCACTTGCCGGACTCCATGACTCCGTGCGCCCCCTGTGCTCCGGCACCGTGGGTTAGGTCACGCTTACCAAGCGTCCGGTTCGGGCATGCACGCGAATAGAGTCAAATGGCACCCCCCGACAACCAGCTTCCGAGGACACGATTGCCATGCCTCGTCCGACTGCCGCACAGCTCGCCTACGGTTCGTGCACCGTAATCTTCTCGACGCTCGCCATGCTGCTGCTGTCCCAGACGAGTTCGGGCCTCGGGGTCGCCGTCATCGCCCTCGCGGCGCTCGCCCTGGGGCTACTGGTGGCCATGACGGTTCCCCTGCCCGGGCCGCGCACGGTCGAAGCGGCGGCCGAGGGCGCGCCCGAGAAGGAGCGCGTACCTACGGCGCTCTGACCGACGCAGACGAGAGCGGCGGTTGCGTGACTGTCACGGAACCGCCGCTCTCGTATGGGTGGCCCTCACATCTCAACGCGTGCTGACCACCACCGTTTTGGCCGCCTTGTCGTGCAAACCCTGTTTGTACGGCTTGTCGAAGAAGCTGCAACCCCCGCAGATCGCCGTCCAGATGCAGGCGCAGCAGAAGGCGAACGGCAGCCACAGCACCAGGGCACGGATCAGCGAGGTCTGGGTGGAGGGGGTGGTGCCGTTGTCCAGGTTGGCCACCCGCAAGTGGAGCCACTTCTTGCCGAGGGTCTGCCCCGTCCTGGCGATCAGGAAGGTGTCGTAGGCGACGTAGAGGACGGCGGCGATGATGGCCTGCCCGATGGACCGGGCCACGTCCATCCCGTTGCCGTTGCCGTTGACGTTGACGTTGTACCCGCGGACGCCGAAGACCAGGGTGAGCAGCCAGACGACGATGCCGACGAGGATCATGTCGATGATCCGCGCGAGGGTCCGCTTGCCGCTGTCGGCGAGCGGGGGCATGCCGGCGAGGGGGTCGGCGGGATACCCCGGGCCGCCGGCACCGTACGGGCCACCGCCGTAGGGCGGGGGCTGGCCTCCGTAGGGCGGGTGTTGCCAGCCGCCCGGTGGGGGTGGCTGTTCGCCGCCGGGCGGCGGGGGCTGACCGCCGGGGGGTGGGGGCTGCTGGTCGCCGTGCGGCGTGTCGTACGGCGAGCCCGACCCCTGGTCCGACGGGGGCCGCTTCTTGAACGGGTCGTCCTCGGGGGGCTGCTCTCCGGAGCCGGGGGGCGGTTCGCTGCTCATGGCCCGAGTGCACCGCGAACTCCCCGGCTCCGCATCCGGCGGGCGGCCGTACGGGGTACGGGCCCGTGTCGTCAGTCCGCGACGAAGGTGTGGGCCGCCTTGTCGTGCCAGCACTGGCGCCAGGGCCGGTCGAACACGCACCACAGCACACCGACGACGCCGATGCCGAGCAGGCCGGGGACGCTGTAGACCAGCCAGCGGCGCAGGGCCGCGCCGAACGTCGGGGGCTCGTGGCCCTCGATGTCCCGGACTTCCAGACCGCACAGCTTCTTGCCCAGGGTGCGGCCCCACTTGGCGGTGGGCAGCACCTCGTACAGGACGCCGAAGACGAGGAGGACGGCGAGGACGATGCCGAGAGAGGTGCCGGTCGTGCCGTCGAGCAGCCAGACGGTGACGGTACGGCCGGACAGCTTGGCCTCGTCGATCTTCTGCTGGACGTGGTCGACCGCCCGGGCGCCGAGCGGGACCGCCGCGGCGGCGGTGACGGCGCCGAGGACCAGGTTGTCGATCAGGCGGGCGGCGAACCGCCTGCCGAGGCCGGCCGGGCGGGCCGCTGCCTGCCGGCGGGCGGCCGCCTGGAACAGGTCCTCCACCGGCGGCTTCCACGGCGCCACCGGCTGCTCGTCCGCACCCCCCGCCAGCCGGTGCACCTGCTGGGCCCAGGAGGTCTGACCGCCGCCGGAGCCCGCGGTCAGGGGGGTGGCCGGGGCAGCGGCCTGCTGGGCGCCACCCTGCTGCGGTCCCGTCTGCTGCGGCACCGAGGGGGCCACGGCCGACGGGGAGGACTGGGGTGGCTGCGCCGAGCCGGCGGCCCGGGCCGCGGCCGCCTTCCCGGCCCCGAAGCCGGAGCCCGCGGCCGGACCGGACTGACCCGAGGGCGCCCCGGCCGGACCCTGCACCCCGGGGCCGGCCGCCCCGGGGCCGCCGGCGCCACCCAGCCCGGCCTGCGGGACGCCGACCGGACCCTGAGCCCCGAAGCCACCGGAGCCGCCCGCGGTCCCCGCCGAACCGGAAGGCCCTGCTGCCGGCCAGGAGCCGTGCGCGCCGAAGCCGGGCGTGCCGGGGGTCCCGGCGTCGCCGCCCGGCTTGCCCTGCCCCGGCACCGGACGGAACGTCATCGCGCCGTCGTCCCTGACGGCCGCGGGGCCCGGTACCGGGCGGCGGAAGATGAACGTGCCGCCGGGGTCGGGGCTGCCGTCCTCGGCGGGCGGGGTCGGCGCCGCGCCGTCGGCGCGGGAGGCGTGGCCGGCCGGCGGGGACGGGGTGTCCGCGGAAATCCTCGGGTCGACGCCGAAGCCGGGCTGCCGGGGCTGCGCCTCGCCGTCGGCGCCCCAGCCGGACGCCCGTTCCGGTCCGGAGGGAGCCGGCTGTGGGTCCTCGTCGAAGAAGTGCGGGCCCGTCTCCTCGACGGCCGGCGCCGCCGGGCGGGCGCCGGGCGGCGGGGTGAGCGGTTCGCCGTCCGTCGGCGCCGGCCGGCTGGTGCCCGGCACCCAGGAGGCGCCGTTCCAGTACCGGACGTAGCCGGGGATGGACGGGTCCGGGTAGTAGCCCTCGCGGGGCCTGTCGTCACCGGGGGCCGGGGTTGGGGCGCTCATGTCCGTCGTCCCGTATCTGCTCGGAGGTGGGATGGGGGCCTCCACATCTATCAGACCTGGGCATGCCACACCGCCAGTCCCGCCGGACCCACCCCTTTCCGGGCAACGCCGTACACGGATCCGTCACCCGGGGCCGAAGATTGTCCCGGACCCGCGTCATGGCCGCGCCCCTGCCCCTTCTCCCCTCGTACGGGCCCGCTCCGAGCGGCCCCGGCAGAGAGGAAACACAGGTCATGCAACCCACCGTGGTGGAGCGGGAGCTGGAGTTGAAGCTCATTCCGTCGCCCGGGCGGAGTGTCCCGGTCCCGGCCCGGCTCGGCTACCGCTCCGACGACCCCTACGCCGTCCACATCGCCTTCCCCATCGACTCCGAGCACCCCGTCAACTGGGCCTTCGCCCGGGAACTCCTGGTGGAGGGGGTGTTCCGGCCGTGCGGGAACGGGGATGTGCGGGTGTGGCCGACCAAGGTCGACGGGCGCGGTGTGGTGCTGATGGCGCTGAGTTCACCTGACGGGGACGCCCTGCTGGAGGCGCCGGCCGCCCAGGTGTCGGCGTGGCTGGAGCGGACGCTGCGCGTGGTGCCCCCGGGCCGTGAGGGCGGGCAGCTGGGCATGGACGACGCGCTCGACCAGGTGCTCGCCCGATGAGCGCTCGCGGGAAGGGGTCAGAACAGCTTGCCCGGGTTGAGGATCCCGAGCGGGTCGAAGACCTGCTTCACCGCCCGCTGCATCTCCACGCCGACCGGGCCGATCTCGCGGGCCAGCCACTCCTTCTTCAGGACGCCCACCCCGTGTTCGCCGGTGATGGTGCCCCCGAGTTCCAGGCCGAGGGCCATGATCTCGTCGAAGGACTCGCGGGCCCGCCGTGACTCGTCGGGGTCCTGGGCGTCGAAGCAGACGGTGGGGTGGGTGTTGCCGTCGCCTGCGTGCGCGCAGACACCGATGGTGAGCCCGTACGTGACGGCGATCCGCTCGACCCCGTCGAGCATCGCGCCGAGCTTCGAGCGGGGCACACACACGTCGTCGATCATCGTCGTGCCCTTGACCGCCTCCAGCGCGGTCAGCGACAGCCGCCGGCCCTGGAGGAGCAGTTCGGACTCGGCGGCGTCCTCGGCCGGGACGACCCGCGTGGCGCCCGCGGCCTCGCAGAGCGCGCCGACCGCGGCGAGGTCGGGGGCGGGGTTCGGGGTGTCGAAGGCGGCCAGCAGCAGCGCCTCGGTGGTCTCCGGCAGACCCATGTGGGCGAGGTCGTTGACCGCCTTGACGGTCGTACGGTCCATCAGTTCGAGGAGGGACGGGACGTGACCGCCCTGCATGATCCGGCACACGGCGTCGCAGGCGGCGGTCGCGGAGGGGAACTCGGCGGCCAGCACGAGCTGCTGCGGCGGCTTCGGCCTGAGCGCCAGGACCGCCCGTACGACGATGCCGAGCGAGCCCTCGGAGCCGACGAAGAGCCGGGTCAGGTCGTAGCCCGCCACGCCCTTCGCCGTGCGGCGTCCGGTGGACATCAGGCGGCCGTCGGCGAGGACGACCTCCAGGCCGAGCACGTACTCGGCGGTCACGCCGTACTTCACGCAGCACAGGCCGCCCGAGGCCGTGCCGATGTTGCCGCCGATGGTGCACATCTCCCAGCTGGAGGGGTCGGGCGGGTAGTACAGGCCGTGCTCCCCGACCGCGCGGGAGAGGGTCGCGTTGATCACGCCCGGTTCGACGACCGCGATACGGTCCACCGGGCTGATCTCCAGGATGCGGTTCATCTTGGTCAGGGACAGCACGATGCAGCCCTCGGTGGCGTTGGCGCCGCCGGACAGGCCGGTGCGGGCCCCTTGCGGGACGACCGGGATGCGCAGCTCGGTCGCGGTACGCATGACGTGCTGGACCTCCTCGACGGTGCGCGGCAGCACGACCACGGCCGGGGCGCCGGCCGGGCAGAAGCTGGCCATGTCGTTGGCGTAGGAGGTGGTGATGTCGGGGTCGGTCAGGACGGCCTCGGCGGGCAGGCCGGCCAGGAGCCGGTCGGTGAGGTTACCGGTTGTTTCGTCGCGGGGGGCTTCGATACGGCTCATGATCACAGCGTGACACTCGGGGCCATCGGTGTGAACCCCGTCCGTGCCGTCCTTGGGCCACCCGGATGTGCTCGTCGTACTAGCGCACAGTGAGCGGTATGGAGAACCGACAGTACGGACCCTCCGTCCCCGGTACGTCCCTGGTGGCCGAGCCGCCTCCGCCGCGCCGCCGCCGCCGGCGGTGGCTGCGGCGGGTGCTGGTCACCGCGCTGGCGGGCGGGGCGGCGGCGGGCGCGGTGCTGATGCTGCCGACGCCCGAGCCGGACCGGCGGGCCGCACCGCCGCCCGCGGCGGGCCCCAGGGCACAGCCGCAGGCGCTGGCGCTGGCCGCGGTCACCTCCGGGGTGCCGGCCGCGCTGCCCGACCTGGCGGCGCTGATCGGGCAGCAGGAGAGCAGGGTGCGGGCGCAGCCGCAGGACGCGCGGGCGTGGGCGGTGCTCGGGTCGGCGTACGTGGAGCGGGGCCGGCGCAGTGCCGACGCGGCGAACTACGCGAAGGCCGAGCGGGCGCTGCTGACCTCGATGGAGGTGCGTGGCAGCGGCAACGCCGAGGCCCTGGGCGGGCTGGCCGCGCTGGCGAACGCGCGCCGGGACTTCCCGGCGGCGAAGCGGTACGGCGAGCAGGCGCTGAAGCTGGCGCCGAAGCGCTGGACGGCGTATCCGCCGCTGATCGACGCCTACAACGGGCTCGGCGACTACAAGGCGGCCCGCAGCGCCCTGGACAAGCTGATGGGGCTGCGCGCGGGCGCGGCCGCGCGGCCCGCCGTGATGGCGCGGGCTTCGGCGGTGTACCGGGACCGCGGCTGGCGCGAGGACGCCGTGGCCCAGCTGACGGACGCGGCGGCGGCCGCCCGCACACCCGCCGAGCAGGCCGCCTATCTGACCGGGCTCGGGCAGCTGGCCTGGGAGCGGGGCGACCGGGAGGACGCGCTGCGGCACTTCGAGGCGGCCGTACGCCTCGACCCCGACCAGCGGACGGCACGGTCGGGCAAGGGCCGGGCGCTGGCCGCGCTGGGCCGCACCGACGAGGCGCTCACCGCCTACCGGACGGCGCTCGCCAAGCAGCCGGACCCCCAGGACACCCTGGAACTGGGCGAGTTGTACGAGTCGCTGGGGCAGTTCTCCTCCGCCCGGCAGCAGTACGACCTGATGCGGGAGCGGGTACGGCGGGCGGCCGACGGCGGGGTGGACGAGGAGCTGCTGATCGGGCAGTTCGAGGCGGACCACGGGGACGCGCAGGACGCGGTGCTGCGGTTGGAGGAGGAGTGGCAGCGCCAGCCCGCGATCGAGGTGGCCGACGCCCTCGGCTGGGCGCTGCACCGGGCCGGCGACGACCAGGAGGCGCTGAAATACGCGTCGATCGCCACCGACAAGGACAAGGGCGGCGGGGTGCGCAGTGCGCTGTACACGTTCCACCGGGGCATGATCGAGCGCGAGCTGGAGCAGTACGGGCCGGCCCGGCGCCATCTGCAGGAGGCGCTGCGGATCAACCCGTACTTCTCGCCGCTGCGGGTTCCCACGGCGCAGGCGGCGCTGCGGGAGCTGGGGGACGTGCCGGACGAGCCGGCGCCCGACGAGGAGGACTGAGGGCCCTAGGTCTGGGGCTTGTAGTACAGGGAGAACTTGCGGGCGCCCGGCTCCCCGGACGCGAAGCCGATGTACAGGCGGGGGCCGCCCGCGTGCCGGACCGCCAGGCCCTCGGGTTCGCGGTAGTCCAGGGTGTGGGCCGCGCCCGTGCGGTGGCTCGCCAGGAGCTCGCCCGTGCGGATGTCGAGGCAGGACAGGTAGGTGTTGCCGTGGTGAGCGGCCGGGTTGGTCCTGGCGTTGTAGGCGGTGCCGGCGAGTTGGTAGAGGTGGTCGCCGTGCAGGGCGTAGCCCTGGAAGGGGACGGCCGGGTCGGGGTGGGCGCCCGTCTGGGGGAAGTCGGCCAGGGGGCTCGCGTAGTCGCGGGCGATGAAGGCGTTCAGGTCCCAGACCCGGTAGCGGGGGACGTTCTTCAGCCGGTACCGGATCGCCATGCGGCGGGTGGCCGTGCACAGGGTGGGCTGGTTGTTGCGTGAACCCTCGATGGGGTAGCGGACTTCGACGTCCTTGGTGGTGCGGGTGGCCCCGTTCGCGAATCTGAAGCGGGTGACGCCCTTGCCGTAGCCGTGCAGGGCGTCGGCCTCGGTCCAGATCCAGACCGTGCCGTCGGGGTCGTTCTGCACGCCCATGCTGACGCCGTGCCCGAACCCCTTCAGGTACATGTGGCCGAGCCGTCCGCCCCCGTGGTCGAGGCGGTTGAGGCACAGGTCCCCGTCCTCCAGGCCGCCCCGGGTGACCTGGAGGACGTAGAGGTGGTGGCGCACCTCGTCGAAGGCGAAGGACTGCAGGACCGTGGGCTCCCGCAGCGTCGCCTTCTCCCGCACCCAGCGGACTGCCGGTGCGGCAAGGTCGATGTGCTCCGCCACGGTCCCCCCTCGCCTCCGGCGGGGACCCGGCTGTTACAGGTTGCCCCGCTTCGCCTGCTCGCGCTCGATCGCCTCGAAGAGCGCCTTGAAGTTGCCCTTGCCGAAGCCCATCGAGCCGTGCCGCTCGATGAGTTCGAAGAAGACGGTCGGCCGGTCCTGGACCGGCTTGGTGAAGATCTGCAGAAGGTATCCGTCCTCGTCGCGGTCCGCCAGGATCTTCAGTTCCCGGAGAGTCTCGATCGGCACCCGGGTGTCCCCCACCCACTCACCGAGGGTGTCGTAGTAGGAGTCCGGGGTGTCGAGGAACTCGACGCCGGCCGCGCGCATGGTGCGGACGGTCTGCACGATGTCGTTGGTGTTGAGCGCGATGTGCTGGACGCCGGCGCCGCCGTAAAACTCCAGGTACTCGTCGATCTGGGACTTCTTCTTGGCGATCGCGGGCTCGTTGATCGGGAACTTGACCTTGAGGGTGCCGTCCGCGACGACCTTCGACATCAGCGCGCTGTACTCGGTGGCGATGTCGTCGCCCACGAACTCCTTCATGTTCGTGAAGCCCATGACCTTGTTGTAGAAGCCGACCCACTCGTTCATGCGGCCGAGTTCGACGTTGCCGACGCAGTGGTCGACGGCCTGGAAGGTGCGCTGGGCCGGCGGCTCGACGATCGGCTTCGCCGCAGCGTATCCGGGCAGGTAGGGGCCGTCGTAGCCGGTGCGGTCGACCAGGGTGTGGCGGGTCTCGCCGTAGGTGGCGATCGCGGCGAGGACGACCGTGCCGTGCTCGTCCTTCAGCTCGTAGGGCTCGGCGACGCTCTTCGCGCCGTGCTCGATCGCGTAGGTGTACGCGGCGCGTGCGTCCGGGACCTCGATGGCCAGGTCGATGACGCCGTCGCCGTGCTCGGCCACGTGCTGGGCGAGGAAGTGACCCCAGGGGGTGCTCGGCTTGACGACCGAGGTGAGGACGAAGCGCGCGGAGCCGTTCTCGAGCACGTAGCTCGCGCTCTCGCGGCTGCCGTTCTCCGGTCCGGAGTAGGCGACCAGCTTCATGCCGAAGGCGGTGGAGTAGTAGTGCGCCGCCTGCTTGGCGTTGCCCACGGCGAAGACGACCGCGTCCATTCCCTTGACCGGGAAGGGGTCGGCCTGCCGGGCGGTCGTGTCGGGAGTGTGCTGTGTGGTCTGCGTCATGCCGGAAGGGTGACCCCGGCCCGCAAGGTGCGCAATAGTTTGCGTGATCGCTGAGCAATCTGCTCAGCGTACTGACCGTTTCGGCGGTCTTTATGTACAGGATGACCAACCCCGAGAGAGAGCGGGAGGGGCTGTGGGGATCGATCGTCTGGACGGGCGGATCATCGTGCTGCTGGCTCGGGAGCCGCGTGTCGGCGTGCTGGAGATGTCGCGGCGGCTGGGGGTCGCCCGGGGGACGGTCCAGGCGCGGCTGGACCGGCTTCAGTCGAATGGAGTGATCCGCGGATTCGGTCCCCAGGTGGACCCGGCGGCCCTCGGTTACCCGGTCACGGCGTTCGCGACGCTGCAGATCCGTCAGGGTCAAGGGGCGGACGTCCGGGCCTACTTGGCGACCGTGCCGGAGGTGCTCGAGCTGCTGACCACCACGGGAAGCGGGGACATGCTGTGCCGGCTGGTGGCACGCTCGAACGCCGATCTTCAGCGGGTGATCGACCGGGTCGTCGGTTTTGATGGCATCGTCCGGGCCTCCACGGCGATCGTCATGGAGAACCCCGTTCCGCTGCGGATCATCCCGCTGGTGGAACAGGCCGCCGGGGACGAAGGAGAAGGGACCTGATGCCGTGACCGGAAAGATTCACCGGCTCGCGACGCCCGGCACGGCACTTCGCCGCGCTGTCGCGTCACGCGGGTACGTCCCGTACGTGGCTCCGCCTTGCGATGCTCCCCCACTGCCCGGACGGCGTGGGAGGAGCCCCCAGCACCGGACGCCGCGAGCTTTCCGGCACACCTTTCCAGCCACCGCACCAGCCGACCTGGGGTGAGCACGCGTGAGCTTCTGGGAGTACCTGGGCAGCCGCCACCAGCAGCTGCTCGCGGACGCCGCCCGGCATGCCGTCGCGGTCTTCGCGTGCGTGGTCGTGGCGACACTTCTCGGGGTGCTCATCGGGATCGTCACCCACCGCACCGAGTGGGCGGGCAACCTCGCCACCCGCACGAGCTCCACCATCACCGCCGTCCCCTCCCTGGCGGTGATCGGCCTGACCGTCCCGGTCGCGGGCCCGGGCGTCGCGCCGACGGTGATCGCGCTGACCCTGTACGGGCTGCTGCCGGTCGCCCGGAACTCCGTCGTGGGCCTGCGCGGGGTCGACCCGGCGCTCGTGGAAGCGGCCCGCGGCATCGGCATGTCCCGGCCGATGCGGCTGCTGCGGATCGAGCTGCCGCTGGCCTGGCCGCCGATCCTGACCGGCATCCGGGTCGCCACACCGATGCTGATGGGCATCGCGGCCCTCGCCGCCTACGTCTCAGGGCCCGGCCTCGGCAACGAGATCTTCCGTGGGCTCGCCTCGCCGGGCAGCGGTAACGCCCTGAACGAGGCGCTCGCGGGCACGCTCGGGATCGTCGCCCTCGCGCTCCTGTTCGACGCCGCGTACGCCCTGCTCGGACGGCTGACCATCCCCAGGAGAAGCCGTGTCTGAGACACCCGTTGCCGCAGCGGCCGTCGAGCCGGCCACGCCGCCCGGGCGGCGCCTGACCTGGCAGCGGCTGACCGTCCTGCCCACGTTCGTGGTCGCCATGCTGCTGGCCACCTGGCTGTGGTTCCGGCAGGCGGACCTCGACCCCGTCTCCGCGAACGCCCTGTCCCGCGGGCAGGTCTCCACGGCCCTGTGGCAGCACGTGAGGCTGACGGTGATCTCGACCTTCCTCGTCCTGGTCACCGCGATCCCCCTGGGCGTCCTGCTGACCCGGCGGGCCTTGCGGAAGGCCGCCCCGGTGGCGAGGGCGATCACCGACGTGGGCCGGGCGACCCCGGCGGTCGGCCTGCTCGCCCTGCTGGTGCTCTGGCTCGGCGCGGGGACGAGGGCGGCCCTGATCGGCATCGTCCTGTACGCCACCAAACCGGTTCTGGCCCAGACCATCACGGGCCTGAGGGCCAACGACCCGGCCCTGCTGGAGGCAGCCCGCGGCACCGGCATGTCCCCGCTCGGCGTCCTCGCCCGCGTCGAACTCCCCCTCGCCGTCCCGCTGATCCTGGCCGGCGTCCGCACGGCCCTGGTCCTCGACGTCGGTACGGCCACCCTGGCGGCCTTCGGCGGGGGCGGCGGCCTGGGCGTACTGATCACCACGGGCATCAGCAGCGGGCGGATGCCCTTGCTGGTGCTCGGCTCGGTCCTCACCGTCGCCCTCGCCCTGCTGGTCGACTGGCTGGCCTCGCTGGCGGAGGTGCTGCTGCGGCCGCGCGGGCTGGAGGCGGGGACATGAGCGGTACCGGACCGGATGAAACACCGGAGGTCTCGTGAAGCAGCCGTACACGTAAGTAGCCGCAGCCGGCCCCCGCCGTCGTCCGGCCCTAACAGCTCGGAACCGAGCCCTTCCCCTTTTCCAGCGCCGCCAGGGAGCCGACCGCGCCCGTGAGCGTGGTCACCGGGACCAGCCGCAGCCCCTTCGGCAGCTCGGCCTTGGCATCGGAACACTCGGCCTTCGGCACCAGGAAGACGGTGGCACCGTCCCGCCGCGCGGCCTGCGTCTTCAGGGCCACCCCGCCCACCGCGCCGACCTTGCCGTCGGCGTCGATCGTCCCCGTACCGGCGACGGTGTGGCCACCGGTGAGGTCGCCGCCGCTGCCGTCGCCGTCCAGCTTGTCGATGATCCCCAGGGTGAACAGCAGCCCCGCGCTGGGCCCGCCCACGTCGGCGAGCTTCAGCTTGACCTTGACCTTGTCGGCGCTCAGGCGCAGGTACTTCAGGGCCGCCTGGGTCGCCGCGTCCTGCGACTGCCGCATCTGCTCCGCGTTGTGCTTCTCGATCTCCTTGACGCTGTTGCCGCTCGGATAGACCGAGTCGCGCGGCATGACGGCCCGGTCCGTGCGGAACCAGTTGCCGAGCACGTCCCCGAGGGAGACCCGGGCGTCCGGGCCGGTCGCCGCGATGGTCGTCATCCGCAGCTGCCCGCTGGTCGTCCGGGCCGGCGCGCCGGAGACGGTGATCACGGGCGTGCCCCGGTTCTCGCCGAGCACGTTCGCCGTCATCCCGGGCTGCGCCACCGAGAACGGCAGCGGCGCGAACACCGCCGTGGCGAGCAGCCCCACGACGGGCAGGGCACAGACGGCGACGGCCTGAGGACGTGTGAGACGTGAGAGCACGCAATCAATCTACGGGACGGCCACCTGCCCCTTGTCCGGCGTACAGGTCCCGTCGCTCCCGGGTGAACCGCCGCAGTGCGTCCGGCAGCGGCTCGATGCCGATCCCGGGCCCGTCCGGGACCGGAAGATGGCCGTCCCGCAGGACGAACGGCTCGGTGAGGTCCTCGGCGAAGTAGCGGGAGGAGGCGGAGGTGTCGCCGGGCAGGGTGAAGCCGGGGAGTGCGGCCAGGGCCAGGTTGGGGGCCCTGCCGATGCCCGTCTCCAGCATGCCGCCGCACCACACCGGGACCCCGTGCGCGTGGGCCACGTCGTGGACGCGGCGGGCCTCCAGGTAGCCGCCCACCCGGGCGGGCTTGACGTTCACCACCCGGCAGGCGTCCAGGGCGATCGCGGAGGCGGTGTCGCGGGCGTGGTGCAGGGATTCGTCCAGGCAGACGGGGGTCGCCAGGCGCTTTTGCAGCAGGGCGTGGGCGTGCAGGTTGTTCTCCTCCAGCGGCTCCTCGATCAGCAGCAGCCCGAACTCGTCCAGCCGCCGCAGGTGTTCGGCGTCCGCGAGGGTGTAGGCGGTGTTGGCGTCGACCTGCAGGGGCAGCTCGGCCCCGAAGCGCTCGCGGACCGCCCGCACGGGCTCGACGTCCCAGCCCGGCTCGATCTTCAGCTTGATCCGGACGTACCCCTCGGCGAGGTAGCGCTCGACATCGTCCAGCAGTTCGGGCACGGAGTTCTTGATGCCGACGGAGACCCCGGCGGGCACCCGGTCGCGTACGGCGCCGAGGTAGGTGGCGAGCGGCATGCCGTACGTCCGCAGCTCCGCGTCGAGCAGTGCCGTCTCCAGGGCGGCCTTCGCCAGCTCGTGCCCCTTGATCCTCGCCATGGCGGGGGCCAGGGCCGCGGCGGTGAGGTTCGGCAGGGCGGCCACGCGGGGCAGCAGGAAGTCGCGCAGCACGATCTCCGCGCCCGCCACGAACTCGGAGCAGTACAGCGGCTCGGGGTCGGCGGCGAACTCCGACCAGCCCTCGGCCGTGTCGGTGACGACGTGCAGCAGGAAGGTGTCCTTCGTCGTCATCGTGCCGAACGACGTACGGAACGGGGTGACCAGCGGGATCGCCGCGTGCACGATCTCGACGCGTTCGAGCTTCACGCGGCCTCCTCCATGCGGGTCCCCTCGCTCGAGCGCGGCCGAGAGTGGGGGAGGGTGAGCGTGTACCAGCCGTCGCGGGACATGTCCGTCGCCCGGAAGCCCTCCGCGAAGGCCTCCAGGAACACCTCGCGCACGGCGTACCGCCAGCGCAGTGCGAGGTCGGGGTCGGTGGCACGGAGCTCGACGATGTCGTCGGGGACCCGGCAGAAGACGTGCCGGCCGGCGAGGTCGCGGCGGGCGAGGGTGCCGCCGTCGGGGGCGGTGTGGGTGGCGGGCGCCAGCTCGTGGTCCTGCGGGGCGTACGAGGCCGAAGGCCCCTCCAGGTCCCAGGTCACCGTCATCCGGTCGCTCTCGTCGCCGTCGTTCACGCCGTCGGTCATCGGCCCGTAGAAGTCGACCAGGTACTCCGTGCCGACGGCGCCCAGCTTGACCAGGTTGAAGCGGGCGTTGCGGCCGACCAGCGGGTCGAAGGTCCAGCGCATGGTGCGGGCGCCGAGACCGGCGGCCCAGTCCCGCTGGGCCAGCTTCACCGCGTGCCCGAGGCCCCGGTCGGCGGCCGCCACCAGGGAGTACGTGCCCTGCTGCGGGCCGAGGACGGCGACGGAGGCACCGGCCAGCCGCTGCCCGTCGTACGCGGCGTGCACGGCGCCGCCGGCGTGGACCAGGCTGTGCAGCACCTCGGCCGGGTAGGGCGGCGCGGTGCGCGGGGTGTGCCAGACGTCGCTGAAGTAGTCGGCCACGGCCGCCAGCCCGGCGACGTCGCGGACGGTGCGGACGGTGACTCCTGCTGTCATGACTGCTGCTGTCATGGGACGAGTCTCGGAGGCGGCGAAGGACGGCGGGTTGTGCGAGCGGCCAAGAGATACGTACGTTCGTTTGAGCATCAGCCAAGCCGACCCTGAGGACTCCCATGGACGCGTGCACCCTCGGCGACCTCCTGGACGTCGTCGGCGGCCCCGCCCTGTGCCTGCACACCGCCCCAGCCGGGCACGCCGTGCCGGTCACCGAGGCTGTGCTGTACGACGGCCGGGTCCCGCTCCCCCGGCTGCCCGGTGCGCTCCTGCTGGCGGTCGGCGTGCGGGCGGCGGAGTCGGGACCGCTGGTGCGGGCCGCGGCGGAGGCCGGGCTGACCGGGGTCGTGGTGCGGGGCGCCGACGGGCCGGTCGAGGAGGCGAAGGCGCACGGCGTGGCGCTGCTGTCGGTCGCCGAGGACGCGGCCTGGCACCAGGTGCACCTGCTGCTGGCCTCGGCCATCGGCGCCCGGCCCGCCGCTTCCACCGACACCGGCCTCGGTGACCTGTTCGCGCTGGCCGACGCGATCGCCGCCGGTGCCGGGGGCGCGACGGCCATCGAGGACCCCCGGCAGCGGATCCTCGCCTACTCGACCGTCCCCGGGCAGCCGGTGGACGAGGACCGGCGGCAGGGCATCCTCGGGCTGCAGGTGCCTGCCAGTGCGGAGAACACCGAGCAGTACCGGCGGCTGTTCGCGGCCGACCGGCCGCTGCGGCTGCCCGCGCTGTCCGGCTCCGGCCTGCCGCGGCTGGCGATGCCGGTGCGGGCCGGCGGGGAGACGCTCGGCTCGGTGTGGGTGATCGACGGCGGCTCGCTCGCCGCGGACGCCGAGGACACCCTCGCCCAGGGCGCCTCCACGGCCGCCCTGCTCCTGCTCCGGGCCCGCGCGGCACGCGAGCTGGCCCGGCACCGGGGCAGCGATCTGCTGCGCCGCCTGCTGGACGGCACGACGGACGCGCCGACGGCCGCTGAGCGCCTCGGTGTCGCGGGCCCGGCCCGGGTGGCCGCGTTCGTCCTGGACTCCGCGGCGAGTGTCCCGGACGCCGAGCGCACCGCGCTGCGCCTGCTGGACGTCGTACGCCTGCAGTGCGAGGCGCGCTACGGGCGGCACGCGTGTGTGCTGCTGGACGGGGTGGTGTACGCGGTACTTCCTGCTCCTGGTGCCCGTGAGCCGCGCGGACAAGGGCACAGGCGGCTGGCCGAGGACATCGTCGGGCGGGCCGGGCAGGCGCTGCGGGTGCCGGTGCGGGCGGCGCTGGGCGAGGTGGTGCCGGACCCGGGCGGCCTCGCGGACTCCCGGGCGGACGCGGACCTGGTGCTGCGGGTGCTGGACGCGGGACTTCCGGTCGCCACGGTGGACGAGGTGCGCCCGCGCGTCACGCTGCTGCGGCTGTCCGAAGTGATGGGCGAGCGAAGGGAGTTGAGCGCGGGCGCCTGGCGAAGGGTGCTGGCGTACGACACCGGGCACGGCACGGAGTACGCCCGCACGCTCATCTGCTGGTTCGACGCGGGCTGCGACATGGCGGGCGCGGCGAAACTGCTCGCCGTGCATCCCAACACCTGCCGCTACCGGCTCAAGCAGCTGCAGCAGCACGCCGGGGTCGACCTGGACGACCCCGACGAGCGGCTGATGCTGTGGCTTCAGTTGCGGACGCTGGCCGGGCTCACCGGAGCCACCGCTTGAGCCGCTCCTCGCACCGCTCCAGGTGCGCCACGGGGACGTACTCCCCCGCCGTGTGGGCCAGGGACGGATCGCCGGGGCCGTAGTTGAGCGCGGGCACGCCGAGCGCGGCGAACCGCGCCACGTCCGTCCAGCCGAGCTTGGGCCGGGGCTCGGCGCCGAGCGCGGAGACGAGCCCGCCGACCCGGTCCAGGTGGGGCGGGGCCCCCGCGACGGCCTCGGTGACGCGGACCTCGTACTCCGGGAACAGCCCGCGCACGTACGCCTCCGCCTCCTCGGGGGAACGACTGGGCGCGAAACGGCAGTTGACGGTGACGACACACTCGTCGGGTACGACGTTCCCGGCGACCCCGGCCCGCACCGCGACGGCACTGAGCCCCTCCCGGTACTCCAGCCCGTCCACGGTGACCCGCTCGGGCGTGTGCTCGTCCAGCCGCCGGAGCACCCGGTTGGCCTTGTGGGCGGCGTTGACGCCCTGCCAGGCGCGGGCGGTGTGGGCGCGGGCGCCCTTGACCACGATGTCGGCGGTCAGGATGCCCTGGCAGCCGGCCTCGACCCCGGCGTCGGACGGCTCCATGAGGATCGCCAGGCCGGCCTCTTCGAGAAGTCCCGGCCGGGCGGCGGCGATCCGGGCGAGCCCGTTCCGGTCGCCCTCGACCTCCTCGCACTCGTAGAAGACGTAGGTGAGGTCGCGGGCGGGTTCGGTGACGGTGGCGGCCAGCCGCAGCGCCACCGCCACCCCGCCCTTCATGTCACAGGCGCCGAGCCCGTGGACGCGGCCGTCGGCGAGCCGGGAGGGGAGGTTCCCGGCGGCCGGAACGGTGTCCAGGTGCCCCGCGAGGAGCGCGCGTTCGGGTCGGCCGAGGGTGGTGCGGGCGACGACGGAGTTGCCGACGCGGTCGACGGTGAGGTGGGGCAGGGCCCGCAGGGCCGCTTCCACGGAGTCCGCGATCCGGGCCTCCTCACCGCTCTCGGAGGGGAGGTCGACGAGGGCACGGGTGAGGGCGACGACGTCGGTGGTGAGGTCGAGGGCGGTCATCCGAGGTCCTGCCCGTGGTGCGGGGCGAGCCTGGAGTGCCGGATGCCGTAGAGCCCGTAGATCACGAGCCCGGCCGCCATCCACGTCCCGAACGCGATCCAGGTGTCGGCGCCGAGGCTGCCCAGCATGTAGACGCAGAAGCCGACGCCGAGCAGGGGCGTGACCGGCGAGAGGGGGACCCGGAAGGAGCGCGGGGCGCCCGGGTTGCGCCGGCGCAGGATGACGACGGCCAGGTTGACCAGCATGAATGCGAACAGGGTGCCGATGCTGGTGGCGTCGGCGAGGCTGCCGAGCGGGACGAGGGCGGCGAGTACGGCGATGAACGCGGACACGATCACGGTGTTGGCCCGGGGCACACCGGTGCGTGGGTGGACCTTGGCGAACAGCGGGGGCACCAGCCCGTCCCGGGCCATGGCGAACAGGATGCGGATCTGCCCGTACTGCACGGTGAGCACGACGCTGGTGGTGGCGACGACGGCCCCGACGGACAGCAGGATCGGCCACAGGTTCCCGCCGCCGACGGACCGTACCAGCACCTCGCTCAGGGTCGCCTCGGTCCCCGCGAACTGTTTCCACGGCATCGCGCCGAGCGCGGCGACGGCGACGAGGACGTACAGGGCGGTGACCAGCACCAGGGAGACGAGGATCGCGCGGGGCAGGTCCCGTTGCGGGTTCCTCGCCTCCTCGCCGGCGGTGGAGGCGGCGTCGAAGCCGATGTAGGAGAAGAAGAGGGAGGCCGCCCCGGCACTCATCCCGGCGGCGCCGAGCGGGAAGAGGGGGTGGAAGTTCCCGGCGCGGAAGGCGGTGAAGGCGACCGCGCAGAACAGCACGAGCGCGGCGATCTTCACCGCCACCATGATCGTGTTGGCGACCGCGCTCTCCTTCGCTCCGCGCAGCAGCACGACCATGGCGAGCACGACGATGAGGGCGGCCGGAATGTTCAGGGTGCCGCCGGCGCCGGGCGGCGCGCTGAACGAGTCGGGCAGGGTCACGCCGAAGACGAGGTCGAGCAGCTCATTGACGTACTGCCCCCAGCCGACGGCGACGGCGGCCACCGACACTCCGTACTCCAGGATCAGACACCACCCGCACACCCAGGCGACCAGCTCGCCGAGCGTGGCGTAGGCATAGCTGTACGACGACCCCGAGCCCGGGATCATGCCGGCCAGCTCGGCGTAGGACAGCGCCGAGAACAGGGCGGTGACTCCGGCGAGCACGAAGGAGACGACGATCGCGGGCCCGGCCTCGGGAACAGCCTCTCCCAGGACCACGAAGATGCCGGTACCCAGGGTGGCGCCGACGCTCAGCAGGGTGAGCTGGGCGACGCCCATGGTCCGCTTGAGCGGGCTGGCGGCGGCTTCGCCGACGAGTGTTCCCACGGCTTGCCGCCGGGTGAGCCGACTCGCGCGGCCCTCCTGCTGTCCGACCCCTGGCCGGCTGTCGACTCTCTCCACCGTGCCGCTCCCTCCGCATTGGGCTGTATGGCCCTTGATGATGCGGAGGGGTGGTCGGCAAAGGGTGAGGAGATCGGCCAAAGGCCGGCCGGGCGGATGGGCAGATCGGCCAAAGACCGGGGGATCGGGAGGCGGGTGAAGGACCCCCGCTCAGCGCAACGCTTCCGCGACTTCCCGAGCCGCGTCGACCACCCGCGGGCCCACCCTCTCCGGGACGGCGTCCGCGAGCATCACCACCCCCACGCTGCCCTCGACACCGGTGACCCCGACGAGCGGCGCCGCGGCCCCACTCGCGCCGGCCTCCAACTCCCCGTGCGTCAGCGTGTATCCGGGATCGCCCGACGGCGACTGCCGCGCGGCGAGAATCGCCTTGCCCGCGGCACCGCGGTCCAGCGGATGCCGGAAACCGGCCCGGTAGGCCACGTGGTAGTCCGTCCACGTCGGCTCGACCACGGCGACGGCCAGCGCCTCCGTCCCGTCCACCAGCGTCAGATGCGCCGTCGCCCCGATGTCCTCGGCGAGCGAGCGCAGCGCGGGCAGGGCGGCCTCCCGCACCAGCGGATGCACCTGGCGGCCGAGGCGCAGCACTCCCAGACCGACCCGGGCTCGGCCGCCCAGATCGCGCCGGACCAGCGCATGCTGCTCCAGCGTGGCGAGCAACCGGTACACCACGGTCCGGTTGACGCCCAGTTTGTTGGAAAGCTCGGTGACGGTCAGCCCGTGGTCCGTGTCGGCCAGCAGCTTGAGGACGCGCAGTCCCCGATCGAGCGTCTGGGAGGTCTCCGCGGTCACGACGCCCACTCCTTTGGTGGTGAGGTCGGCGGGTCCCTGAGCGACGGATGCGTCACCGAGTCCCGACGGCGACGCGCTTCAGAGGCCGCCGATCGGCAGGACGGCCCGGCGGCTCCGGGCCATGTCGCTTCACGGCTGCGCTCCGCGGCGGCGCTGCCACGGGGCGTGTGCGTAGCGGGACAGTAGCGAAGCCGGTTCGCTGAGCGGAAGCCTCCGTCCAGAATCCGGGCAAGGGCGGATCCGGCCTGCCTGCATTCGTCCGGATACGCACACCGCACCCGTGCCGCGGGCGGAGCCTCACCTCATGCGAGTGGCCCACTCCTGCACCTTGGCGATGCGCTGCCGCAGCTGTCCGGCCGTCGCCTCCGCGCTCGGCGGGCCACCGCACACGCGCCGCAGCTCGGTGTGGATCACCCCGTGCGGCTTGCCGCTCTGGTGGACATAGGCGCTGACCATGGTGTTGAGCTGCTTGCGCAGCTCCATCAGCTCCTTGTGGGTGACCACGGGCCGCCGCTCGGCGGGCAGTTCGAGCAGGTCGGCCTCGGTGTCCGGCTTCTTGCGGCTGTGCGCGATCTGCCGGGCCTGCCGCTTCTGCAGCAGCAACTGCACCTGCTCGGGCTCGAGCAGGCCCGGGATGCCGAGGTAGTCCTGCTCCTCCTCGCTCCCCGGGTGGGCCTGCATGCCGAACTCGGCGCCGTCGTAGAGCACGCGGTCGAAGACGGCGTCGGACTCCAGCGCCTCGAAGGGCAGCATGTCCTGCTCGCCGGTGTCCTCGTCCTGCTGCTTGTTCGCCTCCTCCATCTCCTTCTCGGATTCGGCGTACGGGTCCTCCTCGCCCTCCTTCTTGGGCTTGTCGAGGGCGTGGTCCCGCTCCTTCTCCATCTCGTTGGCGAAGGTCAGCAGGTCGGGCACGGTCGGCAGGAACACCGACGCGGTCTCGCCGCGCCGCCGGGACCGTACGAAACGCCCGACGGCCTGCGCGAAGAAGAGGGGTGTCGAGATGGTGGTGGCGTACACGCCCACCGCCAGCCGGGGCACGTCGACGCCCTCGGACACCATGCGCACCGCGACCATCCAGCGGTCGTTGCTCTCGCTGAACTCGTCGATCCTCTTCGAGGCGCCGGCGTCGTCGGAGAGGACGAGGGTGGCCCTGCTGCCGGTGATCTCACGGATGAGCTTGGCGTAGGCGCGGGCGGAGTCCTGGTCGGAGGCGATGACGAGGGCGCCGGCGTCCGGGATGGCCTTCCTGACCTCGGTCAGCCGCTGGTCGGCGGCGCGCAGCACGCTGGGCATCCAGTCGCCGCGCGGATCGAGGGCGGTGCGCCAGGCCTGGCTGATCGCGTCCTTGGTCATCGGCTCGCCGAGCCGGGCGGCGATCTCGTCACCGGCCTTGGTGCGCCAGCGCATGTTGCCGCTGTAGGAGAGGAAGATGACGGGCCGGACGACGTGGTCGGCCAGGGCGTTGCCGTACCCGTAGGTGTAGTCGGCGGCGGACCGCCGGATCCCGTCCTGCCCCTCCTCGTACGTCACGAAGGGGATGGGGTTGGTGTCGGACCGGAACGGCGTGCCGGTCAGCGCGAGCCGTCGGGTGGCGGGCTCGAACGCCTCCAGGCAGGCTTCGCCCCAGGACTTGGAGTCACCCGCGTGATGGATCTCGTCGAGGATGACGAGGGTCTTGCGCTGCTCGACGCGGTTGCGGTGCAGCATGGGGCGCACACCGACGCCCGCGTACGTGACCGCGACCCCGTCGTACTCCCTGCCGAGCGGGCCCGCGCTGTACTCCGGGTCGAGCTTGATCCCTACCCGGCCCGCGGCCTCCGCCCACTGCTTCTTCAGGTGCTCGGTCGGCGCGACCACGGTCACCTGCTGCACGACGTGGTGGTGCAGCAGCCAGGAGGCCAGCGTCAGCGCGAAGGTCGTCTTGCCGGCGCCGGGCGTGGCCACGGCGAGGAAGTCACGCGGCTGCTCCTGGAGGTACCTCTCCATCGCCCCCTGCTGCCAGGCACGCAGCTTGCCGGCGGTACCCCAGGGGGCCCGGCCCGGGAAGGCGGGCGAGAGGTGGTGGGAGTGGGCGGAGGAAGCAGACATGGGAGTGGGCCCGGAGGGCCCTCCGTTGAGGGTGGTGGCGGGTGACGGGCGGGCGGTAGTCACGGTCTCCGTGGATCAGTGGTCGGGCTCGGCTACGTATGACAACCGGGCCACCCTACCGGCGCCCCGCCCCCGTCAACGCGCGGACGAGGCCGGGTCCCCCGCGGGTGGGACCCACGTCACAGTCGGCGCGCGAAGCGCGGCAACCCGGCTGCGATCTCGGGTACGTCCAGCGCGCCCCAGACCAACGGGCCATGCGCCGACGACGCTGCCTGGTGCCACGTGGTTGTCAGCGTGACTCCGCCCGCAGCCGCGTCGTCACCCACGCCCCCACCAGCGCCACCGCGGCCATCGGCAGGAACACGGCCTCGAAGGCGGCCGGATGGCCGCTGCCGGCCGTCGTGGCCGTGCCGGACGCGCTGCTGCCGCCGCCCAGGGCCGCGAACGCGGCGCCGGTCGCGGCGAGGAGGACCACGTTGGACAGGGCGTCGGAGATCTGCAGCGCCGCGGAGTTGGCGCCGGCCTCCTGCGGGGCGGACAACTTCAGCAGGAGCACGCCGGCGGAGGAGATCACCAGTCCCATGCCGAAGCAGCCGAAGCCCCAGGCGACGGCGACGATCCAGACGGGCACGGCAGGCACGAGCACGCTCGGCGCGGTGGCGATCGCCGCGGCGACCAGCACCATCCCCACCGTCATCAGCCGCTCCCGGTACGGCTCCAGGCGCGGCCGGGACTGCACCCACGACCCCAGCGCCCACGTTGCGCCGCCCGCGGCCAGCGAGAAACCGGCCAGCGTCGGCGACAGCCCCCGCTGGGTGACCAGCATCAGCGGGACGAAGGACTCGGCGGCGACGAAGGACCCGGCGGCGACCCCGCGCAGCAGCACGACGGAGGGCAGGCCGCGCACGGCGCGGTAGGTGCCGCGCGGCAGCAGCCCGAGGACGGCGGGTACGAGGAGGCCGGCGCCGGCCAGACCGGGAAGCAGGGAGAGCCACGTCAGATCCTGGGCGGCGTACTGCAGGAGTCCGGCGCCGAGGGAGATGGCGAGGGCGAGCCGGATACGGCGCCGGTCGAAGGAGGCGGAACCCCCGGCTCCCGGCACCGGCCCGGCGGCCCTCCGCCCTATCTGCGGCAGCGCGAGCGCGAGCGGGAACACGACCAGGACGGGGATGCCGAGGAAGACCCACCGCCAGCCGAGGTGCTCCGTCACGGCGCCCGAGGCGAGGGGCCCGACGATGGACGGTACGACCCATCCGGCGGCGAAGGCCGCCATGATCGCGGGCCGCAGCCGCTCGGGGTAGGCGCGCCCGACGATGACGTACAGCGCGACGATGACCAGGCCACCGCCGAAGCCCTGCACGGCCCGCCCCAGGATGAACACCCACATGGCCTGGGCGGTCCCGGCGACCACGAGCCCTGCCGCGAAAGCGCCGATCCCGCAGGTCAGCGCGCCGAGCGGCCCGCGCCGGTCCGACCACTGCCCCGCGAGCACCATCCCGAACAGGCTGGTCGTGAAGTATCCCGAGAAGGCGAAGGCGTACAGCGCCACCCCGTCCAGCTCCCGCGCCGCGACGGGCATCGCGGTCCCGACAGCGGTCGCCTCGAAGGCGATCAGCAGCACGACGGACACGATCCCCACGCTGAGCGCCCGGTAGGCCCGGCTCAGCACACCGCCCGCTCTGTCGACGGCATCATCCACAACAGCGGCATCGGAGGACTCAAGGGCGGTCATGCTTGCCAGCGTAAGGTCCACAACAAGGTTTGACCCCTGTCGATAGCCCGGGCCGGCCTCGGACCTTGGTCGTACGCCCCCGCTTCGTGAACGCCGTGTGGCAGCCTCATTGCAGCCCGGCCGGCCCCCTTGAACCCCGCCCGCACCGGCCCATACGTTCATTCCACCGACACGGCCGTGTGCCCGAGTGGTTCAGGGACTCGCCTGCAAAGCGAGTTACGCGGGTTCGATTCCCGCCACGGCCTCCGACGCCTGACCAGGCAAAAGGAAAGGGCGGCACCCTCGAAGGGGTGCCGCCCTTTTGGTCGTCCGTCTCAGTCTCCGTCTCACTTGGACAGCGATGCGAAAGTCGACGGTCCGTGCGAGTGGCCAGCCCACCGTGACCTTCGCTGAGGCATACGCCCGCCGCTTGCAGCCCCGCCGCCTCATTGAGCCTGGAGCCCTCCGGTTCAAGACGAGTACGCCCAAGACGTATTTTTTTCTACGCATCCAGACAACCAGATACATGAAGCCAAGAATAGGCACCTCGGCCAACGCTGATTCATTGGGGAGACTCCATGCCTTTGTGGCGCAAAAGAAGCAGAGTCGGCAATTCGAAGCCCCAACAAGATGCGGCGACAGAAAAGGCCACCTGCCGCCCTGGCGATAATACGGAAACCCCGAACGTAACGCATTCATGGGAGTATCTCCGCAAATCCATGGGCGAGCGGTATGGCAGCAACCAGCAAGTATGGTACGTCTACGGATGCCGTCAATGCTCAGCGACCCGCCGAGAGTCAGATTACGAATAGACGGACACTCCGAAGAGGGAAGGTAATGGCAAACATCAAAGCGACCTGCCCGCATTGTCGAAATAGCGTGTGGGTCCGCGACGGGCATAATGACCCCTGCCCAATGTGTGGCGTAATTATCGTTACAACTCGATAGCCTCTGCGCCGGATGGGCAGCCCCGACGGGGCTGCCCATCGAGAGTCCTCAGTGCGTAGGCACGAACACGCCAGCCGTGCCGTCGTCGTCTGGCCGGTCCGTCTCGTTCTTCCAGATCAGACCGTCGACCTGCCTCGCTACGTCGGCCCGTACGGTGTCCACCATGTGCTGAACCGCGCGGCCATCGCGGTGGTCGACCACCCCATAAGCCCCATGACGGCCCGCTCGGGGGCCCCAAGGATCAGCAGTAACGTCGCAGCCGTGTGGCGCGCGTCGTGTAGACGCCCGTCTCGGACCTTGGCCTCTGCCAAAAGAGCCTTCCACTCACTCCAATCCCGGCGGTGAGACGGACTACGGCCGTGCTCGTCCGGGAAGACGAGGCCGTTTTCCTCCCATCGTTTCCCGGCCGCCTCCCGCTCCGCTTCCTGCGCCTTGAGGTGCGCACCAAGCAGGTCAACAAGCTGTTCGGGGAGACCGACGGCGCGACGGCCGGCACGGGACTTGGTGGTGGACAATTCCGGGTTGGTTCGTCGTCTTTGCGGGCAGTACCTGGCCGCCTTGTGTCCGCAAGGCTCCGCGCACCCGTGGGCGTACTGCGGCCGGTGACGACTACGGCGGACAACGAGGAACCCACCCTCAAGGTCCACGTCCTCCCACTTCAGTCCCAACACCTCGCCTTGACGCAGTCCGAGGGCAAGGGCGACGGCCCACGGTGCGGAGTTACGCCTCCGATCAGCGGCCTTGAGTAACCGCTGCACCTTCTGGACGTTGTAGGGCTCCACTTCGTAATCCCCCGCCTTCGGGGCCTTGGCCAACAGGACGGGGTTCTTGCCGAGATGGCCGCGCCGTACAGCCTCATTGAGAGCCGCGCGAAAGGTTCGGTGCGCTTGGTGGGCAGTCCCGGGCGCGCTCCCGTTGGCCTGCATCTTCGCGTAGAACGCTTCGATGTGGTCCGGGGTGAGCCTGTTGAGCCGATGAGCGCCCAGCCCAGGGATGAGATGGCTTCGCACCGCGACGCCGTATCCGACCACCGTGTTGTCGTTAACGGCGTGGGGCGCAACGTTCTCAAGCCAGTGTGTCAGCCATCCCTTGACCGTCCACCCCTTGCCGGGCTTCTTCACGGGCTTGGCGTCGCGCTGCTTCTCCAGCTCACGTACGGCCGCAGTTACTTCAGCGCGGGTCTTGCGCTCGACATGGCGCCGGTCCGCAGGGACTCCAGCTCGCCACTACGGATGAGCGCGAAGCAGGTGGTGCGGCCGATGCGCAGGCACATTGCGGCCTCTTCGACAGTCAGCAGGACGGGTGCCAGGCCGTTGGCCGTGGAAAGTCGGTCGGTGTCCAGGTCGGTGATGCTCATTCAGGCACTCCTGCCCCTTGGACCCTGACTTGAGGAACCTCAGCGCTTGGACATGAAAGAGCCCCCAGACACGCGTCCAGGGGCTCTCTGACAGGTAGGGGAGACCTACTCCTCCTCGTACTCCGGCAGCCTCAGCCCCCGGCTCTCTGCGATGTTCAGTACGTCCGTCAGGCTCTCGATCAGCCGTCCGGCGATCCACCTCAGCTCACCCGCCGTCAGCTTGGCTTCCTCACCGACCATCGGCCGTGCCAACTCCACGATGACCGTTGCCGTTTCGATCTGCTGGCTCTCGATCCTGTCTGCCAGCAAGGACAGGGGCGTGGGCGTGCCGTCCGTGATCAGGTGCGCCGACTTCCCTTCCGGCCCCTTCCAGGACAACAGCCGGACATGGCTAGGCTGGCTCACTGTCATCAGCTCCTCGCGTATACGCGGTCGCGTGAATGCGCGTACTCACGGATGCTCGGTTCTATGGATCTTGATCGCAGCAAGCCCGTATGGCCGCAGGTTGCTGCCGAGCTGCGCCGACGGCTGGACGCTGGTCAGTACCCGCCCGGCGAGAGGTTCCCTGCCGTGGTGGAGCTTGCTACTGAGCTGGACGTAGCTCCCTCCACCGTCCAGAAAGCCGTAGCGGCTCTCAGGGAAGAGAGCAGGCTCTACACAGTGCTCGGGCAAGGTTCGTTCGTCTCCAAGCCCTGAGAGCAGCAGAAGAGCCCCACATCCCAGTCAAGGGAACCAGGGCTCTTCTGTGTCTGCTTACGGCTGTCAGTGCCCGCTGTTGGGTAAGTCGCCTCAGTTCATCTGAACCGCTTGATCTACAGGGCGAGCCTGGCAGACTCGGTACGAGTCTCTGGGCTGCGTGAGCAGACTGCAAAGCGAGTTACGCGGGTTCGATTCCCGCCACGGCCTCTTACCGGGCGGGGTGCTTCAGAGCACCCCGCCTGCTTCGTCCTGGAACAGTTCTGTCCAGTAGTGCCAGTCGGTCGCCGGGGACAGGGCGGTGGGGTCGATCGACGTCAGGGTCCGGATCATCGCAGCGGCGAGCTGGTCGTAGGCGTCCGCCGTGAGTTCGTTGGACAGGTGTTCGTCGATGGTGCGCTCGTGGTGCAGCAGCCAGAGGGTGAAGGCCAGGGTGGAGACGTCGGTGTTCAGGGGGTGGAGCGTCGCCTCGGGCTCGCTGAACGTGAGGATCGCGCCCGTTCTGCCGTCGATCACCAGGCTGTTGTCCTCGACCAGGTGGCCGAGGCGGATCAAATGGTCGGAGTGGGCGGGGAGGTCGTCCAGGGGATGGTCGTCGGCGCGCTCGCCGGTGACGTACTCGGTGAGGGTGGGCAGCGGGACGTCGGTGTCGGCGTGGAAGAGGACCGCCTCCTCGGGCAGCCCCGTCTCCCGCAGGAAGCGGCGGGTCGGCTCGTGGGTGAGCGTGGCGGGGAAGTCGACCTCCTCGAAGCGGGCCACCCGGCCGTGGCCGAACTCCTGGTCGAGGATGCGGGCGGGGACGTCCAGAGTGAGGCCGGAGACGGTTCCGGGGCCGGCGATGAGGGCGAGCGGGCGGATCAGGGCCGCCGCCTTCCAGTAGGGCGGGACCCGGCCGTCCGTTCCCTCCTCGAAGAGGGAGAGGAGGCGGCGGGAGGCCTCCGCGACGGTTTTGGGGCCGTACCGGCCCGCCAGGGCGGAGAAGCGGCCGCGCAGGCCCGCCAGTTCCTCCGTGACCGCGGCGAAGCGCAGGAGCGTGTCCAGGGAGGGGGCGAAGGGGCGGGGGTCGGACGGGGCGAAGAGGTGGGCCGTCGTGATCTCGCCCGTGCGGCCGTCGAGCAGGATGGACTCGCGCTCCATGCCCGCCGGGTTGAGGAGTTCGCCTATCACCAGGCGGCCCCGCAGCTCCTCCGCCAGGCGGAACGGGCCGTCCGTGGCGTCGCCGAGTGTCCGCAGGCCGTGCGTGCGGAGCGGGGAGAACGTCAACAGGTCGGTGTCCGCGGGCACTCCGGGGCCCGTGAGCAGGCCGCGCGTCGGCGCGTGCGTGACGTAGCGGTCCAGCTGCGCCTCGGTCAGTGTGATCGCCGGAACCCCGGCGTCGGTCGTGCTCATCGCTCCCCCGCGATCTTCCTCGGTGCGTCCGTCCCTGGGCAGGGCGGGCCCGGCCGTCCTGCGGCCTCCCGTCGGAGGCGGCCGTCCCCCACTGCCCGGAACACTACGCCGCACCACTGACAACGCCCCTGGAACAACGCCCCTGGAACAACGCCCCTGGAACAAGGACGTCAGGCGACCCCCGCCCGTTCCGCCCCGGCCAGGATCGCCGCCACGGTCTTCGCCGGGCTCCCCGGCGAGCTGTCAAGCCACAGGCCGATGCGCGGGGTGCGCAGGCGCAGTTCCTCGTCCAGGGCCCTCACCGTGCAGGTCCGGTAACCGGTCCTCGCGCGACCGGCCTCGCGCGCCGCCACGTCCTCGGGACGGGTGCCAGGACGGCCACGTACGGGGGCGGCGCGCCAGGACGGCCACGTACAGGGGGCGGCGCGCCAGGACGGCCACGTACGGGGGCGGCGCGCCAGGACGGCCACGTACAGGGGGCGGCGCGCCAGGACGGCCACGTACGGGGGGCGGGTGCGGATCAGGCCGGCAGACGACGTCGGTCGCTCGCCCAGCAGAACGTCCTGCACCACCGCCGTCGTGAAGCCGGTTTCCGCCCACCCGTCCGCCGCGGCCGCCGACAGCCGGTGGAGCAGCCGCAGTCGGGCCGTCGCCTCGTCGTCGGCATCGGCGCCGGGGGTGTTTTCCCGCCGCCCGAAACGATCGTCCGGCGGAACCGGCCGCCCCGGACGTGCGCCGCGCGGGGCAGCCGCTCGGCGAGGAGTTCCGCGACCGTCGACCTGCCGGACGCCGTCACCCGGTGATGGCGACGACACCGCTCCTCATGTGAAGTAGATGCCGCCCAGGACGACGGCCAGTGCCGCCGCGGCGAACAGCACGATCCACAGGCACAACTTGCCCACGCTGGGCGGTGGTTCGTAGCGCGGTTCCTCGGGGGGCGTGGTCACTGGCCCGTCACCACCGCGGCCTGGGGGCGGATCGGCAGGCGGTTGACCGGGCGGCCCGTCGCCGCGCGGACCGCGGAGGCGATCGCCGCGGGGGACGTCACCACCGGGACCGCGCTGACGGACTTGGCGCCGAAGGGGGCGACCACGTCCCGTTCCTCGACCAGCTTCACGATCCGGATGTCCGGGGCGTCCAGCGCGGTCGGCAGGGCGTAGCCCGTCAGGTCGGGGTGGCGGATCAGGCCGCGGGCCGTGCGCAGGTTCTCGGTGAGGGCGATGCCCACACCCTGGGTGACGCCCGCCTCGATGCGCGAGACCAGTTGCGCCGGGTTCAGCACCCGGCCGACGTCCTGGGCGACCGCCAGCTCCACGACCCGCACCGAGCCGAGCTCGATGTCCACGTCCACCACCGCGCGGATCGCGCAGAAGGCGAGGCCCACGAACGCGTCGCCCTGGCCGGAGGCGTTCAACGGCTCGGTGGGGTGGGGGCGGCACTGGGCCGTGGCCCACAGCTCCTTGCCGTCCATCGCCTCGGTGACGGTGGTCGACAGCACCCCGTCGTACGAGGTGATCTTGCCGTCGGTGATCTGCAGCAGCTCGGTGGACATGCCGAACTTGTGTGCCAGGGGCTGGAGCAGCTGGGTGCGGACCATTTTCGCCGCCCGTTCCACCGCACCGCCCGACACCCAGGTGTGGCGGCCGCGGCAGCCCGCGCCGGCCGGGGGCTGGTCGGTGTCGACCGGTGCCACGTGCACCTCGTCGATGCCGAGCGTCTCCTGGACGATCTGGCGGGCGAGCGTGGTGAAACCCTGCCCCGTCTCCACGGCCGCGCACAGCACGGTCGCGACACCGTCGTGGACCTTGACGGTCGCGGTGGAGACCTCGTCGGCGCCCTCCGCGCCGAGCATGTGCACCATGCCGACGCCGTAGCCGACGCCCCGGCGCACCGCGCCCGGTTCGCCCGCGCCCTCGGGGCCGCCGGGCAGCAGCCACTCGTCCTCCGGGGTGTCCTTGGGCAGCGGTGGGAGCGGGAAGTCACGGACCGCCTGGAGGAGTTCAGCCACCGGTGCCGGGCAGGTCACCGTCTGGCCGATCGGGAGGACGTCCCCGGTGGCGAGCGCGTTGCGCAGGCGCAGCTCGGCCGGGTCCACGCCCAGTTTCTTCGCGAGCTTGTCCATCTGCGCCTCGTAGGCGGCGCACACCTGCATGGCGCCCTCGCCGCGCACATGGCCGGAGGGCGGGTTGTTGGTGCGGACGGCCCAGCCCTCGATGAAGGCGTTCGGGACGACGTACGGGCCGCACGCGAAGGAGACGGCGGCGGCGAGGGCCTCGGCGGAGGTGTCGGCGTACGCGCCCGCGTCGAGGAGGATCTGCGCCTCGACCTTCACCAGCCTGCCCTCGCCGTCGGCGTGGTGGCGGTAGCGCAGGAGGGTCGGGTGGCGGTGGGTGTGGCCGAGGAAGGACTCCTCGCGGGTGGCCGTGAGCTTGACCGGGCAGCCGGTCTTGAGGGCGAGCAGACCGAGCGGCAGCTGGAAGCCCTGGTCCTCGCGGTCGGCGGTGGCGCCGGGCACCCCGGTGACGACGATCTTCACCTGATCGGGCGACAGGGCATAGCAGGCCGCGGCCGTGTTGCGGTCGGCGTGCGGGTCGGTGGAGGCCAGGTACAGCTCCACACCGCCGTCGGGGCGGGGTACCGCGAGGCCAGCCTCGGCGCCGATGGGGGCCGGGTCCTGGCGGCCGATGCGGTACAGGCCCTCGACGACGACGTCGCCGATCGCGTCCGGGTCGCCGTGGCGCAGCGGGATGTGCCGGATCAGGTTGCCGTCGGGGTGCAGGGGTTCGGCCTCGAAGGCGTGCTCGGGGTCGGTGACCGGGTCGAGCACCTCGTACTCGACGATGACGGCGGCGGCGGCCATCCGCGCGGTGTCCGGGTGGTCGGCCGCCACAGCGGCGATGGGCTCGCCGTGGTGGCGTACGACCTCGGAGGCGAACACGGGGCGGTCGGGCGTGCCCCGGCCGTGGCGAGGGGTGCCGGGCACGTCCTCGTGGGTGACGACGGCCCGTACGCCGGGCATCTCACGCGCGTGGGTGGTGTCGATGGACACGATGCGGGCGTGCGCGTGCGGGGAGCGCAGTACGGCCGCCCACAGCAGGCCCTCGGCCCACAGGTCGGCCGCGTAGGGGAAGGTGCCCTCGGTCTTGGCGCGGGCGTCGGCGTGCGGCAGCGAGGCGCCGAGGCCGTGCGGCAACGGCTCGGCGGCGGACGCCGGTTCCGCTGCGGTGGTCGCGGTGGCCGCTTCGTTGCTCACCCCTGGCCTCCGTCCTGGCCGTAGTGCTGGTCGTGCCCTCCCGGTGTACCGAATGTGCCGGGACTGTCGAAGACTCCCGGTGCATCGAACGCCGACGGGTTGACGCCCCCGGAGCCCGGACCCGCCTGGTGCGGGATACGTGCCCCGTCCGCGTCCGTCTCGGCGTCGCCGGCGCTGTGCGCCTCGCGTTCGGCGACGACCTCCTTGACGGCCTCCAGGACGCCCCGGTAGCCGGAGCAGCGGCACAGGTTGCCGCACAGGGCCTGCCGCGTCTCCAGCTCGGTCGGCGCCGGGTTGCCCTCCAGCAGGTCGTGCAGGGTCATCGCCATGCCCGGCACGCAGAAACCGCACTGCACGGCACCGCACCTGGCGAGCGCCCGCTGCACGTCGGAGGGCTGCCCGTCGGTGGCGAGGCCCTCGACGGTACGGACCTCGCTGCCGGCCGCGGTGGCCGCCGGGACCAGGCAGGAGGCGACCAGGCGCCCGTCCACCTGCACGTTGCAGGCACCGCACTCGCCCTGCGAGCAGCCGTCCTTGGCCCCGGCGAGGCCGAGCCGCTCCCGCAGGACGTACAGCAGGGACTCGCCGATCCAGGCGTCGGTGACGGGGCGGTCGGCTCCGTTGACGCGCAGGACGTAGGAGGCGAGGGGGTGGTCGTCGTTCGGTGCGGGTGCGGACTGGGCCGGGTCCTCGGGGGCGTCCTGGCCGGGGGCCGCCGAGGGCGCCTCCTCGTCCGTGGGGTCCTCGGGGGCGCGGGCCTGGGCCGCGGGTTCCGTCGCCGCCGCGGCGGATTCGGTGTCGGTGTCGGCGCCCTCGGGCGTGCCGGCCGCGTCCGCCGCGGCGGTGTCCGGTGCGTCGGCCGGGGGTGCCGGGTCCGCAGGGGCCGCGGGTGCGGCCGTGTCCGGCGCTTCAGCGGCCTCCGGGGCGGCCGAGTGGGCTGCGGGCTCCGTGTGCCGCGCCGGGCCGTCGGCGGGGCCCTCAGGGGCCTGCACGGGCGGGTTGGGAGCGTACGGCGCGGTGGGGGCGTGCTCCGGTGCCGGGGACGCGTCGGCCGCGTGGGGTCCGGCGGCGGGCTCCGGCTGCCCCCACGGCTGCCCTGCCGCCTCCGTCGCCCACGGCGCGGCCGCGCCACCGGGCAGCGTGGCCGGAGGGGTGCCGCCCCACTGCTCGACGAGCGAGGAGGTGGTGAACTCGCCGGATTCGTCCGGAAGGTCACCTCCGGCCACCGGGATGCTCCACCGCCCGGTGACGTCGTGCCCGGCGGCGGCCGGGGCCGCGGGTTCCTCGAACGTCCACTGCTGCGTGGCCGCCGGCCGGTACGTGAACCGGTCGTCCGCCGTCTGCTCCTGGGGCACCGCGTTGGGGTCGGGCCACTGGTGGCCGTCGGCGGGCATCGCCCAGGAGCCGGTGGCGGCGGGGTCGCTCTCCCCCGGGGCCGCCGTTATCCGCGGCGGCACGTAGCCGTGGCCGGGCGCGGCCAGGGGGCTGTCACCGGACAGCAGGGCGTCGATGCCACCCTCGGGGAGCTTGACGAAGGCGGTGGCGCCGTCGTCGTAGTCGCCCTGGGGCAGCGGGTTCCAGCGGCCGCCGCCCTGGGGCGCGCCCTCTCCGTGCTGGTCGTCGGTCACGACAGCGCCCTCCCCAGTGCTCGTCGGGCCAGCGCGGCGACGGTGCGCCGCAGGTGCAGTACGGCGGGCGGAAGCGGGGCCACGGAGCCGTCCGGCTCCGGGGCGGGGTCGGGGATGCAGGCCGCGGCGACGTACTCCCCGAAGGCGCTCAGGGCCTCCGGGACGAGTGCCCGGTCGTTGTCCCAGTCGATCAGCTGGGCGACCCACTGTTCGGCCTCCAGGGGCCTGAGCGGCATCGGCGCTATGGCGCCGACGGCACACCGCACCCCGCGCCGGGCCGGGTCGAGCACCAGGGCCACGGAGGCCACCGCGCGGCCCGGGCCGGTGCGTCCGGTCGCCTTCAGGAAGACCTGCGGGGCGTGCAGCAGGGGCACGCGCACGTAGCCGATGAGCTCGCCGCCGCGCAGCATCTCCACGCCGGCCAGCAGGTGCGACACGGGGATCTCCCGGCGGGCCCCGCCCGGGCCCGCGATGATCAGCGTCGCCTCCAGGGCGGCCAGCACCGGCAGCGCGTCCCCGGTGGGGGCCGCCGAGGCGATGTTGCCGCCCAGGGTGCCCGCGTTGCGGATGTGCGGCGGGCCCGCGGCGCGCGCGGCGGCGGCGAGCGCCGGGATCAGGGCCGCGAAGTCGGGGCGGCCCATGCGTGCGTGCGTGAGGCCGGCGCCGAGCAGAGCGTGGCCGTCCTGGTACTGCCAGCCGCGGATCTCACTGATCCGCCCGAGGCCCACCAGGGCGGCGGGCCTGAGCTGACCGGAGTTGACGGCGGCCATCAGATCGGTGCCGCCGGCCACGGGGACGGCCGTGGGCATGGCGGTGAGGGCCGCCACGGCCTCGTCCAGCGTCGTGGGCAGCGTGACGGCCTGCGCCGCCTGCGGTGCGTGCGTGGTCAAACCGGCTGCCCCTTCCCGCTGCCCCACTGGTCCCACCTGTGTGGCCGTACGGTACGTGCTCACAGGGCGGACGTGGCAACTCTGGCACATCTTCGCAAGAGCCGAACGCGGGGGTCCGCTAGGAGGCATTCGCCCACCCCATCGTGGACATGGTCCGATTTCACACAGCTTTGCCGGTGCGCGCCAATTGCCACTCTTCAGCGATCCTGCCGGGGTTTTTCCGCTCTTTGTTCCCCCCGCTCAGCGGGTGGGTGGCGGCCCCTCGATCGGGCGGCCGAGCACACCGGGGCGCTGCTGCCAGGGCCGGGGTCCCGTGGGCGGCCGGTAGCCGACGCCGAGGGCGTCAAGTCGCCGGTAGTGGGCGGCCATCCGGCGCTCGAAGTCCGCGTAGTCCCGCTGCTGGGGGGCGGGCAGCCGGCTCCAGGCGACCTCGGCGAAGGCGGCGAGCCGGGGGAAGGTCTGGTAGTCCACGCGCGCGCTGTCCTCCATCGCCTCGGTCCACACGTTGGCCTGGGTGCCCAGCACATGCGCGGCTTCGTCGGCGGTGAGTTGGGGCGGAACGGGCTCGAACCGGTAGACGTCCTCCAGGGTGCGCACGAAGCCGATCGGCACGGGTTCGCCCTCGCCCGGGGCCTGCCGGTGGTCCAGGTAGACGTGCTGCTCCGGGCACATGACGACGTCGTGCCCGGCCCGTGCGGCCGCGACACCGCCGCCGTAGCCGCGCCAGGAGGACACCGCCGCTCCCGGCGCGAGCCCGCCCTCCAGGATCTCGTCCCAGCCGATGAGCCGGCGCCCGCGCGCGGAGAGCCAGCGGTCGAAGTGCCCGATGAACCAGGACTGCAACTCGTCCTCGCTGGCGAGCCCGAGATCCGTGATACGGGTCTTGGCGGCCAGTGACTCGCTCCACTGGTCCTTGCGGCATTCGTCGCCGCCGATGTGCACGAACGCCGAGAACTCGGCGGCGTCCGCCGGGAAGAGTTCCAGCACCTCCTCGAACACCCCCTCGTAGAAGCGCAGGGTGGTGTCGGTGGGGGCGAGTACGTTGGGAGAGATCCCCCAGTTGTCCCAGACGGAGAGGGCGGTGGTGTCGATGACGTCGGTGTTGCCGAGTTCCGGATACGCGGCGATGGCGGCCTGCGAGTGGCCCGGTACGTCGATTTCGGGGACGACGGTGATATGCCGCTCGGCGGCGTAGGCGACGATCTCCCGGATGTCGTCCTGGGTGTAGTAACCCCCGTGCGGCTTCTCCTCCCACAGCGGTGAGGCCCGGTGTCCGAATTTGGTCCGCGCCCGCCAGGAGGCTACCTCGGTCAGCTTGGGGTACCGCCGGATCTCGATCCGCCAGCCCTGGTCGTCGGTCAGGTGGAAGTGGAAGACGTTGAGTTTGTGCGCGGCCATCAGGTCCAGGTAACGCAGCACGCCTTCTTTGGGCATGAAGTGCCGGGCGACGTCGAGCATGAGGCCGCGCCAGCGGAAGCGGGGGGAGTCCTCGACGGTGATCCGCGGGAGGTCCCAGACCCGTCCCGGCCGCAGCGGCGCCCGGCGGAACGCGTCGGGTCCGAGCAACTGCCGGAAGGTCTGGGCTCCCCAGAAGACACCAGCCGCGCCGCCCCCCTGAATGCGGTACGGCCCCTCGCCGCCGACGAGGCGGTATCCCTCCGCGGGCAGGTCGGTTTCGATGCTCAGCACGATGCGGTGGTCACCGTCGCCCGCCTCCGGAAGGGGCAGGCCGGTCGCCGCACCGACCGTGGCGCGCAGCCAGCGGGCGACGCCCTCCGTGCCGGGGCGTGCCTCCAGGGCCGTACCGCTGTCGAGGCCGGTGTACCCGGCGGCGTTCCGGGAACAGCGCGCCGGAGCCGGAATCACATCCACGAAGTCAGTCACGTCAGTCCTTTACCGCTCCGCCCAGGCCCGAGACCAGGCGTCGCTGTACGAATACGAAGAAGACCAGCACCGGAAATCGTCATCACCGTGGACGCGGCCATGCCCCCGCCCCAGTCCGGCTCGTCCGGCTTGTAGAACACCAGCAGGGCCATCGGCAGGGTCGACCGCGAGGTGTCGCTGATGATGAAGGACTTGGCGAACAGGAAGTCGTTCCAGGCCGAGATGAAGGAAAACACGCTCGTCGCCACCAGGCCGGGGAACACGAGCGGGAAAAGGATCTGCCAGAGGAATCGCCCGCGGCTCGCCCCGTCGAGGTACGCGGCCTCCTCCAGCGCCTCGGGCACCGCTTTCACGAACCCCCTCAGCATCCGGATCGCGAAGGGCGGCGAGAAGGCGATGTGCGGCAGGATCAGCGAGCCCAGGGTGTTCAACTGGCCGAAGTCCCGCATGAGGAAGAACAGCGGGATCGTGAGGGCTTCCACGGGCACCATCCGGGCCACCAGAAGCATGATCAGCGAAGTGGTCCGGAAGCGGAAACGGAATCGCGAGACGGCGGTCGCGGCGAGAAACGCGATCACCGCGGAGACGGCCGCGACCGTACCGGCGACGATCACGCTGTTGACGAAGTAACGGCCGAATTCCTGCTGCCCGAAGACCCGCCGGAAGGAGTCGAGGGACGGCGAGAGCGTCCACGGCCGGGGCCGGTCGGACTCGATCTCGCCGGCCGGTTTGAAGGCGCTCAGCACCATCCAGTACAGCGGGAAGGCGACCACGAGCGCGACCAGCAGGGCCGTCGCCTCGGCGACCGGCCGACACGGTCGCCGCACACGCACACCAATAAGATTCACAGCTCCTCCCCCTGTCGGCGCAGCAGCCGCAGGTACACCAGCGTCACGGCGAGCAGACCTTTCCGTCCACCGTGACCGACTGCCGGGCGGTCGGGTCGGTGTTCCTCGACTCGCTCCAGGCGGAGAACTCCCCGGTGACGTCGGGGAGTCCGCCGTCGTGGACGTAGCCGGCGGTGTCGGTGTTGCCGTATTCGATGACGTCGGGCGCGGACTTCGGGTCGTTGAAGGCCGCCTTGACGCGCTGGGCGCGGGTCTCGACCTGGATGTACTCGACGTCGACCCCGGTGTTCTCGCAGGCGGTGGCTACGGCGAGGGTGAGCAGCGCGGCGAGGGGGACGGTCAGCTTCATGGAGCGTTCCCCCGAGGAGTAGTGCGTTGCAACATTTGCAACGACTGTTTCGCTCTGCCAACGCCACGGAGGCTAGGGGCAACATGAACATGCCGACAAGAGGTCTCAACCGCTCTGTGACCAGAAAGCACAAAAGCCCCCGGGGCGCGTCGAGACGCGTCCCGGGGGCCCGAGCGGCTTCAGCCGGGCGGGGTGACCGTTCCTACTTGTCGCCGCCCTCGTCGCCACCGCTGCCCATGGAGTCGTAGATCTCCTTGCACATGGGACAGACGGGGTACTTCTTCGGGTCGCGGCCCGGCACCCACACCTTGCCGCACAGCGCCACGACGGGAGTGCCGTCGAGGGCGCTCGCCATGATCTTGTCCTTCTGGACGTAGTGGGCGAAGCGCTCGTGGTCGCCGTCGCCGTGGGACACCTGTGGCGTCGGCTCTACGAGGGTCCCCGTACCAGTCCCGCGCTCGGGCTCAAGAGTGCTCATACCAGCAAGGGTACTGAAGCGCGGAGGCATCAGTTGAGCGACGGGTCGTCCGGATACGTGGCCACCATCGCCAGCTCGTTGCGCTGGCGGCGCAGCACCTCGCGCCAGAGTGTCTCCGGAGAAGGGCAGGACACGTCGCCGGGCTCCGACTCGACGACGTACCAGGCGCCCTCCACCAGCTCGTCCTCCAGCTGGCCGGGCCCCCAGCCGGCGTAACCGGCGAAGATGCGCAGGGAACCGAGGGCCGAGGCGAGCAGCTCCGGTGGGGCCTCCAGATCGACCAGGCCGATAGCGCCGTGCACCCGCCGCCAGCCGAGCGGGGCGTGGTCGCCGTTGGCGCCGCCCGGGATGACCGCGACGCCGAGCGCCGAGTCCAGCGAGACGGGACCGCCCTGGAAGACCACGCCGGGCTCGCCGGTGAGATCGGCCCAGCCCTCCAGGATGTCGCTCACGTCCACCGGGGTGGGGCGATTGAGGACGACACCGAGGGAGCCCTCCTCGTCGTGGTCGAGAAGGAGCACCACCGCGCGGTCGAAGTTCGGGTCCGCCAGGGCGGGCGTGGCCACGAGCAGCCGCCCTGTGAGCGAGGACACCTCGGTCATGCCAGACATGATCCCGCATCTTCCCCTGGTGTGGGGAGCCAATCGGGGTGTGGGAGTGAACGCAGCTCGATTCGGGTGGTGCGGCCCGGCAGGGGGCCTCGTCCGGGGGTGGTGGCCGCAGACGGGCGGGCGTGGCGGGGCGGGCCCGGCGCACGCCCGTTCGCCGGTGACCGGATGTGCCCGACGGTGAACGGTTCGTGTTGTGACACAGCTATGACGCGGCTGGGTGGTACTTGGGCTTATGGGAGGGGGGTAGTCGGCGATTACCCTGTCTCTCCGGCCCCCGCGCAAGTGATCGGCCGACCCCTGCCCGACTCATCGGAACGCGAGATACATGACCGTCAACGGCTCTGACGATGTACTGCTTGTCCACGGCGGCACCCCGCTGGAGGGCGAGATCCGTGTCCGCGGTGCGAAGAACCTCGTACCGAAGGCCATGGTCGCCGCCCTGCTGGGCAGCGCGCCGAGCCGACTGCGCAACGTCCCGGACATCCGTGACGTGCGGGTCGTACGCGGCCTGCTCCAGCTGCACGGGGTGACGGTCCGTCCGGGTGAGGAACCCGGTGAGCTGGTGCTCGATCCGACCCATGTGGAAAGCGCGAACGTCGCTGACATCGATGCCCACGCGGGGTCGAGCCGCATCCCGATCCTGTTCTGCGGTCCGCTGCTGCACCGTCTCGGCCACGCGTTCATCCCGGGCCTCGGCGGCTGCGACATCGGCGGCCGGCCCATCGACTTCCACTTCGACGTGCTGCGGCAGTTCGGCGCGACCATCGAGAAGCGCGCGGACGGCCAGTACCTGGAGGCCCCGCAGCGGCTGCGCGGTACGAAGATCCGGCTGCCGTACCCGTCCGTCGGCACGACCGAGCAGGTGCTGCTGACGGCCGTACTCGCCGAGGGCGTCACGGAGTTGTCCAACGCTGCCGTCGAGCCGGAGATCGAGGACCTCATCTGCGTGCTGCAGAAGATGGGCGCGATCATCGCGATGGACACCGACCGCACGATCCGCATCACCGGTGTGGACAAGCTCGGCGGCTACACCCACCGCGCCCTCCCGGACCGTCTGGAGGCCGCGTCCTGGGCTTCCGCGGCGCTGGCGACCAGTGGCAACATCTACGTCCGCGGCGCGCAGCAGCGCTCGATGATGACGTTCCTGAACACCTACCGGAAGGTAGGCGGCGCCTTCGAGATCGACGACGAGGGCATCCGCTTCTGGCACCCGGGCGGCCAGCTGAAGTCCATCGCGCTGGAGACGGACGTGCACCCCGGCTTCCAGACCGACTGGCAGCAGCCACTGGTGGTGGCCCTGACGCAGGCCACGGGCCTGTCCATCATCCACGAGACGGTGTACGAGTCCCGGCTCGGCTTCACCTCCGCGCTCAACCAGATGGGCGCGCACATCCAGCTCTACCGCGAGTGCCTGGGCGGTTCCGACTGCCGCTTCGGCCAGCGCAACTTCCTGCACTCCGCGGTCGTGTCCGGCCCCACCAAGCTGCAGGGCGCCGACCTGGTCATCCCCGACCTGCGCGGCGGCTTCTCGTACCTCATCGCCGCCCTCGCGGCCGAGGGCACCTCCCGGGTCCACGGCATCGAGCTGATCAACCGCGGCTACGAGAACTTCATGGAGAAGCTCGTGGAGCTGGGGGCGAAGGTGGAGCTGCCCGGTAAGGCGCTCGGCTAGCCAGAGGCCCTCGCGTCCGTACAACGATGGGGCGGCACCCGAATCCGGGTTGCCGCCCCATCGGCGTTGTTCGGTGTCGGCCCCGCACCGTCCCGTGGTGCGGAGACGGCAAGGTCACTTGCCCTTGGCAGCTTCCTTGAGCTTGGAGCCCGCGGAGACCTTCACGCTGAAGCCGGCCGGGATGTTGATGGGCTCACCGGTCTGCGGGTTGCGCGCGGTACGAGCGGCACGGTGGGTGCGCTCGAAGGTCAGGAAGCCGGGGATGGTGACCTTCTCGTCGCCCTTGGAGACGATGTCGCCGACGACCTCGGCGAACGCGGCCAGCACGGCGTCGGCGTCCTTGCGGGTCACCTCGGCGCGGTCGGCCAGCGCGGCCACCAGCTCACTGCGGTTCATGTTCTTACTCCCGTGTTCTTCTTGCCGTTGAGGCGTGAGGTGAGATCGATGCCGATGCGCTCGCGCCCAGGGACGCATCCTGCCCCTACCTGCGGCGGGAAAGCCAATCCGGCACCCGTAGGAGTCGTGAGAACACCCTAGGGAGTCACACGAAAAAGCGCCTGCTCGGCCGTCACCCTAGAGGGCACCCGCCGGTGGTGGGTTCCACGACGCGCCGATGCGGGGGCTGCCGTGTCGATCCTCACAGCCCCTGCACCCTACGGTACGGCGCTCCTAGGGCGCCGTGCCCACCGCCTTGGCGGCTTCCCGGACCGCACCGGCCACCGCGCCGGCGACCTTGTCGTTGAAGACGCTCGGGACGATGTAGTTCGGGTTCAGCTCGTCCTCGGTCACCACGTCGGCGAGGGCCTTCGCGGCGGCGAGCATCATCTCGGTGTTGACGGTACGGGACTGGGCGTCCAGCAGGCCGCGGAAAACGCCCGGGAAGACCAGCACGTTGTTGATCTGGTTCGGGAAGTCGGAGCGGCCGGTGGCCACAACGGCGGCCGTCTGACGGGCGATTGCGGGATCGACCTCGGGGTCGGGGTTCGCGAGCGCGAACACGATGGCGCCCTCGGCCATGGCGGCCACGTCGTCGCCGTCGATGACGTTCGGGGCGGAGACGCCGATGAAGACGTCGGCGCCGTGCACGGCCTCCTTCAGGGTGCCCGTGAGGCCCTCGGGGTTGGTGTTGTCGGCGATCCAGCGCAGCGGGGAGTCGGCCTGGGCGTTCACCAGGTCCTCGCGGCCGGCGTGCACGACGCCGTGGATGTCGGCGACGACGGCGTTCTTCACGCCCGCCGCGATCAGCAGCTTGAGGATGGCCGTACCGGCCGCGCCGGCGCCGGACATGACCACCCGGATGTTCTCGATCGCCTTGCCGGTGACGCGAAGTGCGTTCGTCAGGGCGGCGAGGACGACGATCGCGGTGCCGTGCTGGTCGTCGTGGAAGACGGGGATGTCCAGGGCCTCGCGCAGCCGGGCCTCGATCTCGAAGCAGCGGGGGGCGGAGATGTCCTCGAGGTTGATGCCGGCGAAGCCGGGGGCGATCGCCTTGACGATCTCGACGATGGCGTCGGTGTCCTGGGTGTCGAGGCAGAGTGGCCAGGCGTCGATGCCGGCGAAGCGCTTGAAGAGGGCGGCCTTGCCCTCCATGACGGGCAGCGCGGCCTTCGGGCCGATGTTGCCGAGGCCCAGCACGGCGGAGCCGTCCGTCACGACCGCAACGGAATTGCGCTTGATGGTGAGGCGGCGGGCGTCCTCGGGGTTCTGGGCGATGGCCATGCAGACGCGGGCCACACCCGGCGTGTAGATCATGGACAGGTCGTCACGGTTGCGGATGGGATGCTTCGACGCCATCTCGATCTTGCCGCCGAGGTGCATGAGGAAGGTACGGTCCGAGACCTTGCCCAGGGTGACGCCCTCGATGCCGCGGAGCTTCTCGACGATCTCGTCGGCGTGCGCGGTCGAGGAGGCCGCGATGGTCACGTCGATGCGGAGCTTCTCGTGGCCGGACGCGGTGACGTCGAGGCCGGTCACCGAGCCTCCGGAGGACTCCACGGCGGTCGTGAGCTGCGAGACGGCCGTTCCGCTCGCGGGCACCTCCAGCCGGATGGTCATCGAGTAGGAGACGCTGGGCGCCGTTGCCATGGCCGACTTCCTCTGCTTTCACCGTGTCGCGAATTGTGCCGTCCGATCGTCGCACCTACCCCTGAGTACGCGGTAGTCGCCCCGGATTGCGGACGTTTTGTTCATGACAGGTGCATGATTCGGAAAAACATTTCCACCATACGAGATGGGATCAGGCGGGGAAAGGGGCCCGCCACGCAAAGAGAGAGGCCCACGTCACATCGGACGTGGGCCTCTCTCACGTTCATGACACCGACCCGCCATGCTCGCCTCGCGGCAAGTGGTCCCTCGCAGGGACGAAGGTTGGGCCCGGGGGCTTGGATCGGGCCGGTGCCACACCAAGGCTAACAAACGGATCCGGCGCGGCCATTCCCCCACGGGGAGTTCATGAGGTTCTCATCCCGCAGCAGGTCCGGCACCCCGGCCGGGTCCGGCACGTCCCGCTCGCCCGAGACCACCGTCAGCTGCTGGGTGGCCCGGGTCAGCGCCACGTACAGCACGCGCAGACCGGCCGGGGACTCGTCGGCGATCTCCGCGGGCGAGACGACGACCGTGGCGTCGTACTCCAGGCCCTTGGCCTCCAGGCTGCCGAGCGCGACCACCCGGTCGCCGAGTCCGGCCAGCCAGCGCCGGGCCTCCTCGCGCCGGTTCATCGCGACGACCACGCCGACCGTCCCGTCCACCAGTTCGAGGAGCCGCTCGGCCTCCGCGCGCACGGCCTTCTCCAGGGAGTCCCGTACGACCGTGAAGCGCGGCTCGACCCCGGTGGACCGTACGGCGGAGGGCGCCTCGGAGCCGGGCATGGCGAGGGCGAGGACCTTGGCGGCCAGCTCGGCGATCTCGGCCGGGTTCCGGTAGTTCACGGTGAGCTGGAAGCGGCGCCGGGGGCGGGTGCCCAGGGCCTCGTCGCGGGCCTCGGCCGCCTCGTCCGGGTCGGACCAGGAGGACTGGGCCGGGTCGCCGACGACCGTCCAGGTGGCGTGCCGGCCACGGCGGCCGACCATGCGCCACTGCATCGGCGTGAGGTCCTGCGCCTCGTCCACGATGACGTGCGCGTACTCGGTGCGCTCCTGCGCCAGCCGCTCGGCCCGCTCCCGCTGGGACTCCTCGCGCACCGGCATCAGCTCCTCCAGGCCGGTCAGCTGGTCCAGCGGGTCCAACTCGCGCTTCTTCCTCGGCCGGGCCGGGGATCCGAGGACCGCCTGCAGTTCGTCCAGCATGGCGACGTCGTGGACGGAGTACCCCTCCCGCTTCAGGGCGCGGGCGACCTTGCGGATCTCACCGGGGTTGAGGATCCGGCGGGCCCAGCGGCCGAGCCGCTTCTCGTCCGCCATGGCGGCGAGGACCCCCTTCGGGGTCAGCTCGGGCCACCAGGCGTCGAGGAAAGCGATGAAGGAGTCCTCGCTCGTGATGTCCTCGTCGAAGGAGGAGCGCAGCTCGGCGGCCAGCTCCGGGTCGGTGTGCCGGGTGGCCGCGCCGGACTTCGCCCACAGGGCGTCCAGGAGCAGCCTGCGGGCGCGGGGGCGCAACAGGTTGACGGGCGCGGTGCCGCCCAGGGTGGTACGGCGGATACGTTCCAGCTCGGGCGCCTCCAGTTCGAGGCGGCGCCCGAAGGCGACCACCCGGAGCCGGGCGGGCGGGCCCGCCGGGGGCTGCGGCGCGGCGTCGGTGTCGTCGTCCAGGGCGAGCTGCCCTGCGGCGGGCACGCCCCTGCCGCCGCCCGCCCCCAGTTCCAGCGCGCCACGCGCCGCCCTGCGCAGCACCTTCAGCATCCGGTACGAGCCCTTGGCGCGGGCCACGGCCGGGGAGTCGTACAGCGTGGCCTCGACACCGTCGACGAGTGAGCCGATCGCGCGGATGGCGACCTGGCCCTCCTCGCCGAGCGAGGGCAGCACGCCCTCGGTGTAGGCCACCAGCAGCGGGGTCGGCGAGACGATCAGGATGCCGCCCGCGTAGCGTCTGCGGTCCTGGTAGAGCAGGTAGGCCGCGCGGTGCAGGGCGACCGCGGTCTTGCCGGTGCCCGGGCCGCCCTCGACGTAGGTGACGGAGGCGGCGGGAGCGCGGATGACCAGGTCCTGCTCGGCCTGGATGGAGGAGACGATGTCCCGCATGGTGTGGCTGCGGGCTTGCCCGAGGGCCGCCATCAGCGCGCCGTCGCCGATGACCGGCAGCTCGTGGCCGTCGAGGAACGCCGTCAGCTCCGGGCGCATCAGGTCGTCCTCGACCCCGAGGACGCGGCGGCCCTTGGAGCGGATGACCCGGCGCCTCACGACCCGGCCGGGGTCCCTCGGGGTGGACCGGTAGAAAGGCGCGGCGGCCGGTGCCCGCCAGTCGATGACCAGCGGGGCGTAGTCCTCGTCGAGCACCCCGATCCGCCCGATGTGCAGGGTCTCGGCGATGTCGGCGGTGCTGTCCTCCCGCACCGCGCCCTCGGCCGGTTCCACCGCCGTGTACGCGCCGTCGGGGCCCTTCTTGCCGTCCTTGCCGAGCAGCAGGTCGATCCGGCCGAAGAGGAAGTCCTCGAACTCGTTGTTCAGCCGGTTCAGGTGGACACCGGCCCGGAAGACCTGCGCGTCCCGCTCGGCCAGCGCGCCCGGCGTGCCCACCTGGCCGCGCTGGGCCGCGTCGTTCATCAGGAACTCGGCCTCGTGGATCTTCTCCTCGAGCCGCCGGTACACCCGGTCCAGGTGTTCCTGTTCGACGCTGATCTCTCGGTCACGTACGGAGTCGTGTGCACCGTGTACCGAGCCGACCGCGGACTGCTGAACCTGAGCGGCCACCGGGCCCCCTTCTGACGTGCTGGGCAGCCGTCAACCGTACGCGAAGGGGACCCGGCAAAGCTACGGCGACTACGCGTCCACCTGGACGAGCTTCTTCCCGTCGAAGGTCATCACCTCGAAGTGGGCGATCTCGTTCGGCTTGAGTGCCGTGCCGCCGCCGATGTAGAGCGGTTTCTTGGACTCCGGGGTCTTCGCGTCCGGGATGCCGTAGCCCCACTTCGGGACGGACCAGGAGCCCAGCGTCTGGCGCTCGCCGTTCTTGCCGACGGCGATCAGGGAGCACTTGAGGGGTCCCTTGACGCCCTTGAGCTGGAGGACCGCCGAGGTGCCCCAGTCCTTCTCTCCCATGGCGACGGTCGCGCTGGCGCCCGTGGTGCCGTCCGTGCCCGAGACCTTGTCCGGCAGCTGGTTGAAGGTCGTCTGGGCCGTGGCCGCCAGCGGTGTGGCGGTCTGCCCCGAGTCACCGCCGCCGTTGACCGCCATGATGGCCACCGGGCCGCCGATGATCAGCGCGGCAGCGGCCGCGACCAGGTAGAAGCCCTTGCGGCGCTTCAGCGCACGACGCTCGGAGACCTCGTCGACCAGCTTCTCCACCAGCCGTGGACTCGGCTTGGCGGACAGCGACTCGCCGATCGCGGGCGTGCTGCCGGAACCCGGCAGGTCCGCGAGGGCGGCCAGCATCGGCTCCATACCGGCCAGCTCGTCCAGCTGCTGGGCGCACCACTCGCAGCCGGCCAGATGGGCCTCGAAAGCGGTTGCTTCGGAGTCGTCCAGGATCCCGAGGGCGTAGGCGCCGACGGTCTCGTGCTCGTTCGGCACCGGAGATCCCTGCATGGGGACAGACATACCCCTACCACCCGTGCCGAATCCTTGCATTCCCCCGTATCCGCTCATCACGCCGTCACCCCCCGCTCCTCCAGTGCCAGCTTCATCGACCGCAGGGCGTAGAACACCCGGGAGCGGACCGTGCCGCTCGGGATGCCCAGCGTCTCGGCCGCCTCATTGACCGTACGCCCCTTGAAGTACGTCTCGACGAGCACCTCCCGGTGGGCCGGGGTCAGGTCGTCGAGCGCGTCCGACAGCGTCATCAGCCACAGCGCCTTGTCGATCTCGTCCTCCGCGGGGATGACCTCCAGCGGCGACGGATCGACCTCCTGCGGCCGGGCCTGCCGGCTGCGGTGGCCGTCGATGACGATGCGGCGCGCGACCGTCACCAGCCAGGGGCGTACCGAACCGGTCGCCCGATTGAGCTGACCGGCGTTCTTCCAGGCACGGATAAGCGTCTCCTGCACGACGTCCTCGGCACGCTGCCGGTCTCCGGCGACCAGCCTGAGGACATACGCAAGCAGAGGTCCGGCGTGCTCGCGGTACAGAGCACGCATCAGCTCCTCATCCGGTTCCGAGGGCTGTGAGGACATGCGATGTCGGGCCCTCGATCCACGTTCATTGGCCACGGCCGCATCCTTGCGCACGCCCACCTCCGGTGTCCGGGGGTTCCCCCAGTCGGTCGCTCGCCCACCCGTACGGACGGGGGCGGCGTGATGTTCAAAGTGGGGTGACAGTTTTCTTGTGAGTGACGCGACGAGCGGGACATGCGCGCACATTCCCACCACGCGATCTTCATATTTCCGGCACGTCGCCGAAGGCGGCCGGGCTGCCCGTGCGGGACGACCGGCAAACCCGGTGTTGCCGAAATCACTCCGGCCGCCACGCGGACGCTATCGGACCCTATCCGGCAGAAGACCCGTACCGGACACTCAGGCCCGCGCGAGGGCCGCCCGCCGCCGGTGCCGGGCCACCCGCTCCCGGTTCCCGCAGACCTCGCTGGAACACCAGCGCCTCCTGCGCCCCCGGGACGTGTCAAGGTACACGAGGGGGCAGTTGTCCCCCTCGCACTCCCGGACGGCCGCCCGCGCCACGGGATCGGTGAGCAGCTCAAGGGCGTCCCGCGCGACGACGGCGAGCAGCCCCGCGCACTCGGGCACCCGCGCGAACTGCCGCACCAGTGTGCCGTCCTCGCCCCGCACCGCGCACGGGACCGGGGTCGCGGCCCGGGCGAGCTCGTTGAGCCGGCCGAGCGCACGGTCGTACGGCGCCGGGTCCGCCGTGTCCCTGCTGCGCACCAACGGGCCGACGAGCCCGCGCAGTTCCCGGAACCCCACCGGCCAGGAGGCGTCGGCGTGGCCCAGCGGGGTGCCGGGTGGCACGAGCCCGGATCCGCTGATCCAGGCACGCAACGGCTCGACGGCGTCCAGCCGTTCGGCCGGATGCGTGGTCGCGAGGAGATCCAGACAGATCCGCCCGGCGTCGAACCGCAGCTCGTACGGGACCGTGACCGTACCCAGTGCCATGTGCCTGCCACCGCCTAGGACAGGGGAACCGTTCCGTCGCTCCTCCTCACAGTGCCCGGCCCGGCGGCCGGCCGGAACCCCCCGTACCGGGCTTGGACGCACACGTATGCGCCCGCGCGCCTCGGCGATGTCCGGAGCGGAGGCCTTTCGGTTGGCTGGAGCGCATGACGGACACGAGGAGCGGCAGGGTCGTGCTGGGCGCGGCCACGGTCGCGATGGGCCTGATCGCCGGGGTCTTCTACGTCTTCGCCTGCGCGGTGATGCCGGCGCCGGCGCGCAGCGACGACCGGACGTACGTCGAGGTCATGCGCGACAGCGACGAGGTGATCCAGAACCCGGTCTTCTTCCTGAGGTTCCTGGGGGCGCTGGTGCTGACGGGGGTGTCGGCGTGGCAACTGCGGGGTGCGGCGGGAGGCCGGTGGGTGGTGGCGGCACTCGCCGCGTACGCGCTCGCCCTCCTCGTCACGGTCGTGTTCGATGTCCCGCTGAACAACGGCCTGGCGGGACAGGGCAGTCCCTCTTCCCTGAGGCTGCACTTCGAGGGCCCTTGGGTGGCGTGGAACGTCGTACGGGCGGTGCTGTCGACGGTGGCGCTGGGGTGTCTGACCCGGGTGCCGATGACGGGGCGCCCCACCGCGTGGCTGCGGCCCCCTACGCGTCCGCGTACTTCGCATCCGCGGCCGGGTCCAGCGCCAGCCGGTAGCCCCGCTTGACCACGGTCTGGATCAACTTCGGGGATCCAAGAGCCGTACGCAGCCGGGCCATCGCCGTCTCCACCGCATGCTCGTCCCGCCCGGCGCCGGGCAGCGCACGCAGCAGCTCGGCCCGGGCCACCACCCACCCCGGCCGCCGTGACAGCGCCCGCAGGAGCGACATCCCGGCCGGTGGCACCGGCTTCAGCGCGCCGTCCACCAGGACCGCGTGCCCCCGGATCTCCACCCGGTGCCCGGCGATCGGCAACGTCCGGGCCCGCCCCGGCAGTTCCTGGCACAGCAGCTGCACGAGCGGCCCGAGCCGGAAGCGCTCCGGCTGCACGGTGTCCACGCCCCGGGCCTGGAGCGGAAGCGCGGTGACGGGGCCCACGCACGCGGGCAGCACGTCATGGCCGAGCGCGACCAGCACCTCGCCGAGCAGCCCCCGCTCCTCGGCCCGCGACAGCAACGAGGCGGCGGCCGGCGCGCTGGTGAAGGTGAGCGCGTCCACCCCGCGCGAGACGACGGCGTCCAGCAAGCGGTCGACGGGGCCTATGTCCTCCGGCGGCATCCAGCGGTACACCGGCACCGGAACGACCTCCGCTCCCCCGGCCCGCAGCGCCTCCACGAACCCCGGCAACGGCTCCCCGTGCAGCTGTACGGCGATCCGGCGCCCGTCGACGCCCTCCTCCAGCAGCCGGTCGAGCACCTCGGCCATGGACTCGCTGGACGGCGACCACTCCTCGGTGAGTCCGGCGGCCCGTACGGCCCCCTTCACCTTCGGCCCGCGGGCCAGCAGCTCCACCCCGCGCAGCCGGTCCAGCAGCTGTTCCCCGAGTCCCCACCCGTCGGCGGCCTCGATCCATCCCCGGAACCCGATGGCGGTGGTGGCCACCACGACGTCGGGCACCTGGTCGATGAGCTCCTTGGTCGCGGCGAGCAGTTCGCCGTCATCGGCGAGCGGCACGATGCGCAGGGCGGCCGCGTGCAGCACGGTGGCACCCCGCCGCTGGAGCAGTGCGCCCAGCTCCTCGGCGCGGCGCGCGGCGGTCACGCCCACGGTGAAACCGGCGAGGGGTCCGTGTTCGGGTTGCTGCTGTTCGTCGTACATCGCTCTCCTACCTGGCCCGCATGCCGAACGAGCCTGTCAACGGTGCGTGACAGGCTCGGTTCGGCGTGATGTCCGCGGTGTTACGTCACACTTCCGCATAGCTGAGCTGCGACTTCGCCTCCGAAGCCGCGGTCTTGGCCTGAACCTGCCCAGCCGGGCGGCGAAGGTATACGGCCCAGGTCACCGCGAAGCAGACGCCGTAGAAGGCGAGGAAGGCGACGAAGGCGCCGGTGCCGGAGCCGTAGGACAGGAAGGACTGGCGGAACGCGAGGTTGATGCCGACACCGCCGAGCGCGCCGACGGCCCCGATGAGCCCCATGGAGGCACCGGAGAGCCGCCGGCCGTAAGCCGCCGCCTCCTCCCCCTCGAGCCCCTTGGCGACGGCCTTGGCCTGGAAGATCCCCGGGATCATCTTGTACGTCGACCCGTTCCCGAGCCCGCTGAGCACGAACAGCACGACGAAGACCGACACGAACAGCGGCAGCGACTTCTGCATGCTGGCCACCACGAGTACGGCGGTGGCGGTGGCCATGCCGACGTAGTTCCACAGGGTGATGCGGGCCCCGCCGTACCGGTCGGCCAGCCGGCCACCGATGGGCCGGATGAGGGAGCCGAGCAGCGGGCCGATGAAGGTGAGGTAGGCGGCCTGCAGCGGGGTACGCCCGAACTGGTTCGTCAGCACCTGCCCGAAGGCGAAGCTGTAGCCGATGAAGGACCCGAACGTCCCGACGTAGAGGAAGGACATGATCCAGGTGTGTCCGTCCCTGGCGGCGTCCTTCGCCGCGCCCGTGTCGTTCTTCACCGTCGCCAGGTTGTCCATGAACAGCGCGGCGAGGGAGGCGGCGACGACGATCAGCGGGATGTAGATCCCGAGCAGCACCCGCGGCCCGCCGCTCGCCCCGATGATCGCGAGGGCGACCAGCTGGATCACGGGCACGCCGATGTTCCCGCCGCCGGCGTTGAGCCCGAGGGCCCACCCCTTCTTCCTCAGCGGGAAGAAGGCGTTGATGTTGGTCATGGAGGAGGCGAAGTTGCCGCCCCCGATGCCGGCCAGCAGCCCCACTCCCAGGAAGGTGGAGAAGGACGTCCCCGGCTCCATCACCACGAAGGCGGCGATGGTCGGCACGAGCAGCAGGCCGGCCGAGATGATCGTCCAGTTCCGCCCGCCGAAGACGGCGACGGTGAAGGTGTAGGGCACGCGGACGACCGCGCCGACCAGCGTGACCATGGAGGTCAGCAGGAATTTGTCGGCGGGGGTGAGGCCGTACTCGGGCCCCATGAAGAGCACGAGTACGGACCACAGGGTCCAGACCGAGAACCCGATGTGCTCGGAGAGCACGGAGAACCAGAGGTTCCGGTTGGCGACCTTCTGCCCGGTCGCCTCCCAGAATCCCTCGTCCTCCGGATCCCAGCGCTCGATCCAGCGGCCACTGCGACGGGTAGGGGCTGGGGCTGTCATGGCGCCTCCACGGTGCTCCGGGTACTCGGTCTTCCAATGAGGAACTGAGCCCGAAGGTAGGGAGGACGCGTTTCCTGGCTGTGGCTGTGAGTGACCGGAAGGGAACGTTGCTCTCACTCGCGCGGAGGGCGGCCGGTGAGGACAGGCGCTCTCACGCCGGCTTCCGCCGGCCCCCGCCCCGCCTCACCCCGTCCGGCCACGGCCGCGGGCTCCGCTTCGCCGCGATGTCCTCGATCCAGCCGAAGCCCAGGATGGTCAGACCGATCAGCGGCCAGTGGGCGTCTTCTCGCCAGTCTTTCGCGCGCGCACATCCCCCACGGGACCGTTCTGGGTGCGCCTACGTGCGCCTACGACCCCGAGCGCCCGTCGACCGAACCAGCCCCCACCTGGCCCGAGCGCCCCCTTTACCCCACCGTGTTCAGGCCAGGCATGTCGCGCACGCGGGGGTTCCGTGTTTGCCACCTGTCACTTATGGGCGTTCATCACACCCACATCGATGGCTGGAATCCATCGGCCGGTCGGTCGCCGCAGCCAGCCTTCGGCCCTCGCGACCTCGGTCGCGGCGCTCCTGAGTGCGTCCATTCCGGGATGGACCAGCCCCTTTCGCCAGACAAGCGACACGGGCGACAGCGGGACGGGGTCGACGAGCGGCCGCAGGACCGTGCGCGGCATGGCCGGAAAGTCCACCACGGCCAGAATCGGGTTCCCCGTCTTGGCCATGATCCGCTCGAACTCCTCGTCCCCGACCGCGGGCGGAAGGGGGGAGGCGAGCTGGATGCCGCGCCCCTCGAAGAGGTGAAGGGCCAGGTCGGTCCACTCCCGGGTGCGCGGGTTCCCGGCACCGGCGTACACCGTCTCCCCGGCCAGCGCGGCCAGCGGCACCTCCGCCAGGGCGGCCAGGGGGTGATCTTCGGGCAGGACCACGGCCATCGGCTCGTAGCGCACGGGCTGCTGCTCCAGACCGGACCGCAGGCCCGCCTCCAGACCGGCGAAGCGCCCGAAGGAGGCGTCCAGCCGGCCGGCGAGCAGCTCGGCCGCCGCTCCCGTGAGACCACTCTCGTAGCGGGCCATCAGCTCGGGGCGAGTTCGCGGGCCCGGTGCAGTACGCGGCGGCCGGTGACCAGACCCGCGGAGTTGAGGTCGACCAGCAGCGGCCGGGCCTGGCCGAAGGCGGCGAGCAGGTCGTCCTGGGCGGCGAGGACCCGCCGGGCATGCGGCAGCAGACGCTCACCGTCCGGGGTCAGCGTGACCTGCCGGGTGGTCCGCAGGAACAGCTCGGCACCGAGCTCCCGCTCCAGCCGCCGCACATCCCGGCTGAGCGCCTGCTGGGCCACGTAGAGGCGGGCCGCTGCCCGGGGGAAGTGCAGCTCCTCGGCGACGGCGAGGAAGGCGCGCAGGAGGCGTGGGTCCATGGAGGCGGGAGCGGGCATGGTGGGGAATTTACAACGAGGGTGCGTGAATCGGCGCCGAGAAGGTGTTGGACCCGCTGATCGACTTCGGGTGAACGTTGAGCCATGCCCCAGCAGACCACCGATGACAGCCGAATACAGCATGGATCGGCACAACTCACCGGATACCGCCGCCTGTTCTCTCCTCCCGGCACCCGGGCCTTCACCGCCGGCAACCTGATCGCCCGCCTCCCGATGGGCATGTTCGGTGTGAGCGCGGTCGTGATGATCGGCGGGTCGCGGGGTTCGTACGCCCTCGCGGGTGCGGTCACCGCGACCGGGCTCGCGGCGACCGGGGTGGCCGGTCCCTGGATCGCACGGCTCGTCGACCGGTACGGACAGGCCCGGGTCGCCGTACCGGTCACCGTGGCGGCCGTACTCGGCAGCCTCGCTCTGCTGCTGTGTGTCCGCTACGACGCCCCGGACTGGACGCTGTTCGCCGCGTACGCCGCCACCGCGGCCACCCCCAACATCGGCGGCCTGTCCCGCGCCCGCTGGGCCCACCTGCTGCGCGACGATCCCGGTGGGCTGCACACCGCCAACTCCTTCGAGCAGGCGGCCGACGAGCTGTGCTTCATGCTCGGCCCGGTGCTGGCGTCCTTCCTGACCGGCACCCTCTTCCCGGAGGCGGGCACGCTCACCGGTGCCGTCCTGCTGCTCGGCGGCATGCTGCTGTTCACCGCCCAGCGGACGACCGAGCCGCCGCCACTGGCCCGTTCGAAGGGCCCCTCGCCGCTGCGCAGCCCGGGGATACCGCCGCTGCTGGCCTGCTTCGTGGCGACCGGTGCGGTGTTCGGCTCCATGGAGGTCGTCACGATCGCCTACGCCGACGCGCAGGGACACCGTGCGGCGGCCGGTGTCGTCCTCGCGGTGCAGGCGGCGGGTTCGTGCGCGGCGGGCCTTCTCTACGGGGCCCTGAAGCCGGCCGGGCTGCGGCTCGGCCACTGCCTGGCCGGGATGGCCGTGCTGATGACGCTGCCGTGGCTGGCCGCGTGGGTCACGGGATCGCTGTGGGTGCTGGCGGGCGCGCTGCTGCCGGCGGGGATGGCGACGGCGCCGACGATGGTGACGGCGATGACCCTGGTCCAGCGCCGCACCCCGGCCGACCGTCTGAACGAGGGGATGAGCCTGGTGGTGACCGGGCTGCTGACCGGGATCGCCTGTGGGTCGGCGACGGGCGGCTGGGCGGTGGAGCACCTGTCCCCCGCCACCGCGTACGCCGTGCCGGTGACCGCCGCCGCGGTCGCCCTCGGGCTGGCCTCGCTGACCCGCGCCGGCGCCGACGCGGCTCCCGTCGCTCCCGCCGCCGCGTGACGGCGGGAGCGCCACGGCATGACGACGGCCCCGCCGCTCGGAAGCGACGGGGCCGTTGCCCACATGGGGTACCCCCCGGAGGGAGTTCGTGGAGATGGCGGGAATCGAACCCGCGTCCAACGGTGCGGAATCAGGGCTTCTCCGTGTGCAGTCCGCTTCGCTTTTCTCAGCCCCGGAGATCACGCGGACAAGTCTCCGACGGGCTCAGTCACTGTTAGATTTCCCTCTTCACCCCGTGACCGGGATCAAGGTTTAGTTCCCTAGCTGATGCCAGGATCCGGGTCGGGAACAGCCCCGGGCTGACACTCCTGTGAGAGTTCGCTAGCTGCTGATTAGGCAGCGAGGGCGAACGAGGAGGAATCGCGCTTGGTGTTGGCGATTATTTTTTGCGACATATGGTTTACGAGATCATTGCCGCTTCCTCGACACGCTTCCCCTGCTTCGACATCCGCTGTCGAAACCGATCATCCCCATGTTGTTTTTTCAAACCCTCCGCGAAGAGGGTGCGCACTCGCTGTGGAGTGCGGTCCCATCGTACGTGACCAACGCACGACGATGCCAGTTCATTCCCGGCGGCCGGGACGGCTAGGCTCCCCGCTGCTTGCGCTTCGCCGCCGCGATCGCCCGGTCCGACTCCCGCCGGTCCTGCTTCTCACGCAGGGTCTGCCGCTTGTCGTACTCCTTCTTGCCCCGGGCGAGGGCGATCTCCGCCTTCGCACGGCCGTCCTTGAAGTACAGGGCGAGGGGCACGATCGTGTGACCCGTCTCCTGGGACTTGGACTCCAGCTTGTCGATCTCCTCGCGGTGCAGGAGAAGCTTGCGCTTGCGGCGCACGGAGTGGTTGGTCCAGGTGCCCTGACTGTACTCGGGGATGTGGGCGTTGTGCAGCCACGCCTCGTTCCCGTCGATCTGGACGAAGCCGTCGGTCAGCGAGGCGCGTCCCTGACGCAGCGACTTCACCTCCGTACCGGTGAGCACGAGCCCGGCCTCGTAGGTGTCGATGATCGCGTAGTCGTGCCGTGCCTTCTTGTTCTGCGCGACGATCTTGCGCTTGCCGTCCTTGGCCGCCTTCGCGGCCCCTCCGCCCTGCTTGGGCTGGGACTCCTTCGGTACGTACATTCCCTTGCTCATAGTGCCCACCATTTTCGCACCATGGAGGGGGTGCGGGGGAAGCGCATTAACGGGAGCTACGAGGGGTCACCGAGCCCGGTGAGGACCGTCTCCGCCCGCTGCAGGGCCCCCGGGCCCGCGTCCAGGTCGGGAGTGATGCCCCGGCCGTCCACGGCGTGGCCGGAGGGGGTGCGGTAGTGGCCCACGGTCAGTTCGGCCACCGAGCCGTCGGGCAGCTCGGTCGGCATCTGGATGGAGCCCTTGCCGAAGGTGCGGGAGCCGATCACCACCGCGCGGCCCCGGTCCTGCAGTGCGCCGGTGAGCATCTCGGCCGCGCTCATGGTGCCCCCGTCGACCAGGGCGACCAGGGGCCGGGTGGTGTCGCCGCCGGTGTGGGCGTGCAGGGCGCGCTGGGCGCCGTCGACGTCGTAGGTGGCGACCAGGCCGCCGTCGAGGAAGGCGGAGGCGGTGTCCACGGCCTCGGTGACCAGGCCGCCGGAGTTCCCCCGCAGGTCGAGCACGACGCCGGCCGGGGCCTGCCGTACCGCGGCGCGGACGGCGTCACCGGAGCCCTTGGTGAAGGCCGCGATCCTGATCACGGTGACACCGCCGGGCAGCCTGTGGACGGTCACCGAGTCCGTGGAGAGGTGGGCCCGGTGCAGGGTCTCGCTCCACGCGCGCGTGCCGCGCTGCAGGCCGAGCGTGACCGTCGTACCGGCGGGCGCGTCCTCGGCGTCGCCGCGGAGTAAGGAGACCACCTCCGTGACCGGCCGCCCGTCGACCTTGCCGCCGTCGACGCTGCGCAGCCGGTCGCCCGGGCGGATCCCGGCGTCGGCCGCGGGCGAGCCCGACTGCACCCGGGTCACCTCGATACGTCCGTCCGCCTCGCGCCGCGCCCACAGGCCCACGCCGGTGTACTGGCCGTCGAGGGCCTCCTGGAACTCCTCGTACTCGCCCTCGGAGTAGACGGCGCCCCAGCGGTCACCGCTGCGGCTGACGGCCCGCTCGGCCGCCTCCATCGGGGACTTGCCGTCGGCCATGGCCTCGGCGGCGGCCCTGCGCACGTCCTCGTGCCGGAGTGCCGTACGCGCCGGCCCGGAGGCGGCCCTGCGGCCGGACTGGCCCGTCTGACCCGTGTCCGGGAAGGAGCCGGTGGCGGCGCCTGCGACGAGGACACCGGCGAAGACCAACGTCAGGGCGGCCCCGCGGCCGAAGCGGCGGGGCTGACAGAACAGGTCGCGGCCTGACATGGCGGTGAGTCTAGGACAACGCGAAGGGCCGCACGGTCGGATGCCCGTACGGCCCTCTTGGCATGCGTCACACCTTCAGGTACTTGCGCAGCGCGAAGAACGCCGCCAACGAAGGCATCAGCACACTGGTCGCGAGGATCAGCGGGAGCTTGGTCAACACCGCGTCCCAGCCGACGAAGTTGATCAGAGTGAGCTTGTGGGACAGGGCCATGCCGTGGTCGATCGTGAAGTACCGCCCGACGACGAGGAAGATGCAGGCGAGGCCGCCGCCGATGAGGCCGGCGACCGCGGCCTCCATGATGAACGGCGCCTGGATGTAGAAGCCCGAGGCACCGACCAGGCGCATGATCCCGGTCTCGCGCCTACGGCTGAACGCCGAAACGCGCACGGTGTTGACGATCAGCAGCAGCGCGACGAGCAGCATCAGCGCCATCACGCCGAGCGCCGCCCGGTTCATCAGGTTCAGCAGCTGGAAGAGGTTGTCCAGGATGCCCTTCTGGTCCTGCACCGACTGCACACCGTCACGGCCGTTGAACGCGGTCGCGATCACCTGGTACTTCTGCGGGTCCTTCAGCTTGATGCGGTACGACTCCTGCATCTGGTCCGGCGTGAGCGAGCCGGCCAGCGGGGAGTTGCCGAACTGCTGCTTGTAGTGCTTGTACGCCTCGTCCTGCGACTCGTACGTCACCTTGGCGACGATCGGCATCTTGTCCAGGTCGGCGAGGATCTGCTTCTTCTGGCCCTCGGTGACCGCGCCCTTGGCGCAGTTGACGTCCGACTGCGCGTCGCTCTTGTTGCACAGGAAGATCGAGACGTTGACCTTGTCGTACCAGTAGCCCTTCATGGTGCTCACCTGGTCGCTCATCAGCAGCGAACCGCCGAAGAGGGCCAGGGACAGGGCGACGGAGACGATGACGGCGAAGGTCATCGTCAGATTGCGGCGGAGACCGACACCGATCTCCGACAGGACGAACTGGGCGCGCATGGCGTCTGGTTAAGCCTTTCGTTCCTCGTCAGTGCTGGTAGCCGTAGACGCCGCGGGCCTGGTCGCGCACGAGGCGGCCCTTCTCCAGCTCGATGACGCGCTTGCGCATCTGGTCCACGATGTTCTGGTCGTGCGTCGCCATGATGACGGTGGTGCCCGTCCGGTTGATGCGGTCGAGCAGCTTCATGATGCCGACGGAGGTCTGCGGGTCGAGGTTGCCGGTGGGCTCGTCCGCGATCAGCAGCTTGGGCCGGTTGACGAAGGCCCGCGCGATGGCCACGCGCTGCTGTTCACCACCGGACAACTCGCCCGGCATCCGGTCCTCCTTGCCGCCGAGCCCGACGAGGTCGAGCACCTGCGGCACGGACTTGCGGATCTCGCCCCGCGACTTGCCGATCACCTCCTGGGCGAAGGCCACGTTCTCCGCGACCGTCTTGTTCGGCAGGAGCCGGAAGTCCTGGAAGACCGTCCCCAGCTGGCGGCGCATCTGCGGCACCTTCCAGTTGGAGAGGCGTGCGAGGTCCTTGCCCAGGACGTGCACCTGGCCGTGGCTGCACCGCTCCTCGCGGAGGACGAGCCGCAGGAAGGTGGACTTTCCGGAGCCGGAGGACCCCACGAGGAAGACGAACTCGCCCTTCTCCACTTCCAGGGACACATCCCGGAGGGCTGGGCGGGTCTGCTTGGGGTAGACCTTGGAGACGTTGTCGAATCGGATCACGGATGCACCACGGGTCGCCGGGGGTAGATGAGCGTGACCATACGCGAACCGGGTGCGCAAGCGCAGGCTCCGGTCGCGGTTGGGTGGGGCTTGTGCGTTTTTGTACGTCCTGAATTCGGGCTTCTCCGAGCGCCCGCGCCCTTTCCGGGGGAACCTGTCAGAGTGGAGGGGGAACGTTCTGGTTCCCGTGTGCGTTGTATGTGTGATGGCCGGTGCAAGGAGGGCGAGCGCATGACGTACGACCGGTTGGTGTGCGCGAACTGCGCGTCGCCCGTGAGCGAGGGCCGGTGCCCGGTGTGCCGTGCCAACCGCGAGCGACTGCAGCAGGAGGGCTTCTTCGCGGGGCTGAACCCCATGGCGCTGATCGCGCTGCTCGCGGTGCTGATCGCCGCGGTGGCGCTGCTGGCGCACCAGACCGCGTAAGCCGGAAGAAACGGCGGAAGGGCCCGGAGCGCCATGCTCCGGGCCCTTCGCCGTGTGCCCGATGTGCTGTGCGTGGCCCCTGGGGCTACGCTCAGGCGGCAGCGCCGCCGCGGCCGCTCACCAGACGCGGCAGGACGCGGAAGCCGACTCCGCCGGCGATCATCGTCGCGGCGCCGACGATCAGGAACGCGGTCTGCCCGGCACCGGTCTCGGCGAGCTGCTTGTCGCCGCCCTGGGCCGTGGTGTCCGAGCCCGTGTCGGTGAGGGCCGAGGAGCCCTCCTCCTGGGAGACGTTGTCGTTGCCGCCGCCGTCGGGGGTGGTGTGGCCGTTGCCGCCGGAGGTGCTGGAGCCGCCGGTGGAGCCGCCGTTGCCGGAACCGCCGGTGCTGCCGGAGCCGCCGTTGCCGCCACCGGTGCTGGAACCGCCGCCGGTGCCGCCGCCGTTGCTGGAGCCGCCGGTGCTGGAGTCACCACCGGTCGTGCCGCTGCCACCCGTGGTGGTGTCACCGCCCGTGGTGTCGCCACCGGTCGTGTCGCCACCGGTCGTGTCGCCACCGGTCGTGTCGCCACCGGTCGTGTCGCCACCGGTCGTGTCGCCGCCCGTCGTGGTGTCACCACCGATGACACCGCCGATGGTGGTGTCACCGCCCGTGGTGTCGCCACCGGTCGTGTCGCCACCGGTCGTGTCACCGCCCGTGGTCGTGTCACCACCCGTGGTCGTGTCACCACCCGTGGTCGTGTCACCGCCGGTCGTGGTGTCGCCGCCGGTCGAGTCACCCCCGGTGGTGTCGCAGACACCGACGGGGTCGCAGCCGCCACCACCGTCGGTGCCGCCGTCGTCGTTCCCGTCCGCGCTCACACCGAGGCTGATCGGGCCCGCCTGGACACCGAGGTCCAGGGCGGAGGCGGCGCCTGCGGCGGTCAGCGAGGCACCAGCCGCGATCACGGCGCCGGCGGCTATCCGCGCGACCCGGATCCGCGTCTTCTTCGTCATATGGTTGCTACCCCCAGTAGCTGTTCGTCAGTGAGGCGGCGCGTGGGGCTTGCCGTGATCGACGGAGGCAGCTGACGAAGCCCGATTCAAGGTCGAGCGCTTCCATTCCCCCGGTTCACATGCGCCCCAGAGATACGCATGCCACGCTTCACCTTTCCCATTTTTCAAAGCAACGTCAAGGCCGTTGCGCGCGTAATGTCCGATGGGGCGGCGTTTGCCGGGACTTGGAGCCTGTGAGTGTGACGTAAAACGCCAGACAAATGCCAACTGCCGCCTCGAGGGCGGCAGTTGGCATGTCGACAAAGTTACTTCTCCCGCTGCTTGCGCCAGCGAATGCCGGCCTCCAGGAAACCGTCGATCTCGCCGTTGAACACGGCCTCCGGGTTGCCCACTTCGTGCTCGGTCCGCAGGTCCTTGACCATCTGGTACGGGTGCAGCACGTACGAACGCATCTGGTTGCCCCAGGAGTTGCCGCCGTCGCCCTTGAGGGCGTCCATCTTGGCCTGCTCCTCCTGCCGGCGCCGCTCCAGCAGCTTGGCCTGCAGGACGTTCATCGCGGTGGCCTTGTTCTGGATCTGCGACCGCTCGTTCTGGCAGGAGACCACGATGCCGGTGGGGAGGTGCGTGATGCGGACCGCGGAGTCGGTCGTGTTCACGCCCTGACCGCCCGGGCCAGAGGACCGGTAGACGTCGATGCGCAGCTCGGACTCGTCGATCTCGACGTGGTCCGACTGCTCGACGACGGGGAGCACCTCGACACCGGCGAAGGACGTCTGGCGGCGGCCCTGGTTGTCGTAGGGCGAGATGCGCACGAGGCGGTGCGTGCCCTGCTCGACGGAGAGGGTGCCGTAGGCGTACGGCACCTGCACGGCGAAGGTGGTCGACTTGATGCCGGCCTCTTCCGCGTACGACGTCTCGTAGACCTCGGTCCTGTAGCCGCGCTGCTCGGCCCAGCGCAGGTACATGCGCTGGAGCTTCTCGGCGAAGTCGGCGGCGTCGACGCCGCCGGCCTCGGCGCGGATGTTGACGAGCGCCTCACGGGCGTCGTACTCACCGCTGAGCAGCGTCCGGACCTCCATCTCGTCCAGCGCCTTCTTCACGGCGGTCAGCTCGGACTCGGCCTCGGCGCGGGTGTCCGGGTCGTCCTCCTCCTCGGCCATCTCGAAGAGGACCGCGAGATCGTCGATCCGGCCGCGCAGCGCCTCCGCCTTCCTGACCTCGGCCTGGAGGTGGGAGAGCTTGCTGGTGATCTTCTGCGCCTCGTCCGGGTTGTCCCACAGCGAGGGCGCGGCCGCCTGCTCCTCGAGCACGGCGATGTCTGCCCTCAGCTTGTCGAGGTCCAGGACGGCCTCGATCGACTCCATGGTCGAGGAGAGGGACTTCAGCTCTTCGGATACATCGACGACTGCCACGCCTCCAGCGTAACGGCTCCGTCGAGCGCCGAGGGCAGGGTGCGCGCAGCCGACGGGTACCGGGGCCGCGGCGCCGGCTGCCGGAAGGTCACGGGGCCGACGTGCTGTGCGTGTCCTGGGGCGGCTGGTCCTCCCCCGAGGTGGCCCACCACGCCCCGACGCCCACGACAGCCGCTACGGCCACCCCGGCCACGCCCAGGGTGATCCTGCGCCGCCGCACGGCCGCCCGGTGCCGTGCCGAGCCCGGCCTGGGCGCACCGGACGCCCGGGGGACCCGCGCCGTCCCGTGCGCCCCACCGGCCAACTCGTCCGGCCCCGGCACCCGCATCGACGTGTGCGTGTCCCGGTTGGAGTCCGGCTTCGCGCCGGGCACCAGCGACACCGCCCCGCGTCGCCGTACCGGCTCGCCCACGGACGGGGCCGGCGGCACGGTTTCCTCCGCCTCCTCGGAGAGGTCCGGCTCGTCCACGTCCAGCGGGGGCATCCCCGCCAGCATCGGCAGCTGCTCCCGCAGCCGCGCGGCCAGCTCCGAGGCGCGCAGCCGGGAGGCGGGTGCCTTCGCCAGGCACTGCACGATCAGCTGCCACAGCTCGTCGGGGATGCCGGGCAGCGGTGCGACGGTCTCGGTGACGTGCCGGCGCAGCACCGCGCCGGGGTGGCCGCCGCCGAAGGGCGTGAAGCCCGAAAGCAGCTCGTACAGGACCGTCGCGAGGGCGTAGATGTCGACGGCGGCGCGCGGCGGCAGGCCCTCGACGATCTCGGGAGCGAGGTAGTCGGGCGTACCGATGATCTTCGTGGCCCGCGTCCGCTTCGGCGAGTCGATCAGCTTGGCGACGCCGAAGTCGGTGAGCAGCGCCGGGTGGGCGCCGCCCGGGCCGAGCGGGCCCTGCATGTCCAGCAGGACGTTCTCGGGCTTCACGTCGCGGTGCACGACCCCGGCCGCGTGGGCCGCCGCGAGCCCGTCGGCGACGTCCGCGACGATCGCCACGGCCGCCTCGGGCGCGAGGCGCCGCTCACGCTCGAGACGGGTGCGCAGATCGGTGCCGCGCACCAGGTCCATGACCAGGGCCAGGTCGTTGCCGTCGACCACCAGATCGCGCACCGAGACGATGTGCGGGTGCTCCAGGCCGAGCAGTGCGGTGCGCTCCTGGACGAAGCGTCCGACGAGTTCCTGGTCGGACGCGAGGTCCTCGCGCAGCAGCTTGACGGCGACGGGACCGTCGGGTCCCTCGCCCAGCCACACCGTGCCGGCGCTGCCCCGCCCCAGGATCTGGTTGGCGGTGTACCGGCTGCCGATCTTGCGTGCCAAGAGTGCTCCTACCGACGCGTGTTGTCGCTAAAACTACGCGTCGCAAGGGCCAACCTTCACCGTGGAGACGGAAATCACCCGCCAGATGTCGACAAATCCCCAAACCGGCGATCAGTTGCCGCCACGGGCGGAGTCGCCCAGCCGCTTGGCCCAGTGGCCCACCTTGCCGGCCCACTCGCTCAGCTGGGACCAGTAGCCCTTGCCCTGACCGATCCAGGTGTGCAGCGGGGTCAGCTCCCAGACCAGCCAGCTCGCGACGATCAGGATGACGATCGTGAACAGGCAGCCCTTCAGGCAGCCCAGACCGGGGATCTTCATCGGGTTGGCGCTGCGCTGGCGCGCCGGCCGGGGCTCGCGCGCGGGCCGCTGCGGCTCCGGGGCGGGCGGCGCGTACCGCTGCGGCTGCTGCGGCGGGGCGTACTGCTGGGGTTGCTGCTGCGGATAGCCGTACCCGGCCGGCGGGCGCTGCCTGCCGCGCGGCTGGGGCTGCTGCGGACGCGCTTGCGGGGCCGGGCGCGGTTGCTGCTGCGGCCGGGCGACCTGCCGCTGGGGGCGGCGGCGCAGCGGGTCCTCGTCGGGGTCGATGTACTGGATCTGCGTCTGCTCGTTGCGGTCCCGGGCGGCGCGCAGCTGCGTCTGCCAGGGATGCGGCTGGTCGGGCTGCGCGCCGGGCTGCCCGGGGGGCACCGGCGGCAGGACGGCGGTCGGGTCGGCCGCGCCGGTGTTGGGCAGGACGGCGGTGGGGTCGGCGGCGCCGACGGGACCGCCGGTGTGCGGCAGGAAGCTGGTCGCCGCATTCGGATCGTGCCGGTCGTACGACCCCGGCGCGTTGGTCGGCAGCACCTGGGTGGGGTCGGCGGCGCCGGGCACGCCCGGGACGGCGGCCGGGGCCGGGTCGGGTGCCAGCAGGGCGCCGACGCCCTCGGCGGCGGCGATCCGGGCGGAGTTCGCGTGCACGCCGATGCCCTCGGCCACGACCCGCAGCCCGCGCGCGAGGTTCTCGGCGCTCGGCCGCTCCTCCGGGTTCTTGCGCAGGCAGCGCTCTATCACGGTCCACAGCGGGTCCGGGACGGTGGACGGGCGGCGCGGCTCGGCGCTCAGGTGCTGGTGCAGGACCTCGAGCGCGGTGCCGCCGGAGAACGGCGGACGTCCGGTGACCAGCTCGTACAGCAGGATGCCCGCGCCGTAGACGTCGACGGCGGAGGTCTGCGGACGGCCCTCGGCGGACTCCGGCGCGACGTACGCGGGTGTGCCGACGAACTCGTGGGTGCGGGTCAGGCCCGGGGAGTCGGCGAGACGGGCGATGCCGAAGTCGGTCAGCATCGGGTGCATCTGGCCGTCGTACTGCTGGAGCAGCACGTTGGCGGGCTTCAGGTCGCGGTGGACGACACCGTCCGCGTGGCTCACGGCGAGGGCGTCGGCGATCTGCGCCGTCATCAGGGCCGCGGCGACCGGGGTGAAGGGGCCGTTCTCGCGCAGGTAGCGGTGCAGGTCGGGGCCGTCGACGAGGTCCATGACCAGGGCCAGCAGATCACCCTCGACGACCAGGTCGCGGACCCGGACGATGTTGGGGTGGGTGAGCCGGAGGAGGACGGAGCGTTCCCGCAGGAACCGCATCACGATGTCCGGGTCGCTCGCCAGCTCTTCCTTCAGAACCTTGATCGCGACCGTCTCGCCGGGCTGGCCGGGCACGGCCGCCTCGGCACCCGCGGTCTCGCGCTGGCGGGCACGCCAGACGGTGCCCGTGGCGCCGCGTCCGAGCGGCTCCTCGAGCAGGTACTTGCTGCCGACTGGCCGCACGTCACGCGCTCCCTGCTGCTTGCTTGGCTGCTTGCTCGCCTGTGTTCCGGTGTTCCGATCCACTGTAGTGCCGCCCCCGAGGGGCACTACGTAAGCGTTGTCGTCGATGTTCGAAGAAAAGACGCTCGCTCTGGTCTCGTGGTTGCCAGGGAGCGGACGTGACCGATCTCAACTGATCATCGATGCGCTACTGGTCAGGCACTTTTGGGGGCAGAGCTGACCAATCAAGATCACTTGGCACCGGGTCGCGGGCGTGTTGTCAGTGACAGGTGCGAGGATGCGTCCAGTACTGGCCGACGTGCTCGTGCGGGGGTGGGGGACGTCCGCGCCCGGGCAGAAGGGACCGCTGACGGCGATGCAGATCCGGCTGACCGTCGTAGACCCGCTGGGCCCGTCCCCGCAGCGGGGCCGCGCCGCGAGCCGCGACGTGCTGGTGACGGCGCCCGCGGGTACGGACCTGGCCGCGGTGGCGTCGGCGCTGACCGCGGCGGTCACCGGCGAGGGCGGCACGGGCCGGGACACCGGTAGCGCCCCGGTGGTCCTGTACGCGGGCGCGGAGCGGCTGGACCCCCGCCGCTGCACCCTCGGCGAACCTCCGCTGGTCGACGGCGCCGTGCTGTCCCTGGGCGCCCCGGCGGCCCCCGAGCCGCATCCCGAGCTGGACGACGCGCCGACCCAGCTGCACGTGGTCGCGGGTCCGGACGCGGGCGGGGTCCATCTGCTGCACGGCGGCCGGATCACCGTCGGCCGCTCCGGCGACGCCGACGTCCCGCTGGACGACCCGGACGTCTCCCGCCTGCACTGCGCGGTCACGGTGGCCGCCGACGGCCGCGTCTCGGTGGCCGACCTCGGCTCCACCAACGGCACGGCCCTGGACGGCACGCGCGTGGGCGAGCGCCCGGTGCGGTTCCCCGCGGGGGCGCTGCTGAGGATCGGCGAGTCCGCCCTGCGGGTCACCCCGTCCGGGGGGCCCGGCGCCCGGGTCCGGACGGTGCCGGACGGAGAGGGCTGCCTGCGGGTCGCCATGGGAGCCGGGGAAACCGGTGCTCCGGAGCCGGCAGGCGGTTCGGGGGCCGCCGCGGTGCCGGGTGCCGGGCCCGTTGCGCCGGGTGCCGGCTCCGGGGCCGGCGCGGCGGACGCCGCCGGGCACGCGCGCGTGGCACCCGCCTCGGGCGCGGGAGCCGACGGCCCCTCCGGACCGACGCAGCACACGCACGGCGCGGCGGGCTGGGGCGCCTCGGGCGGCGGCGCGGGGGCCCAGGAGTACCAGCGCCGGGACCAACGGGCGGTGCCCGGTCAGGCCGGGGCGCCGCATGTCGAGACGCGGGACGGTGGCACGGGAGCGCCGGATGCGGCGTCCGGCGGTGACATCCCGGCACCCGGCGTGCCCGGTGCGCCTTCCCGTGGCGGGGACACGCACGTGGGGCACTACGGCGTCGGTGGTCCGGGCGGCCTGTCCGGTGGCGCGTACGCCGGTACGGCGGCTCACGGCCCGGCACCGGACAGCGCCGCTTCCGACATGGACGCGACGGGTGGCGGCGGCCGCAAGGACACACCCCTGCGGGGCACCGACATGCCCCAGGGCGGCCGCCGCCGGGGCGGACTCGGCGCATGGGCACGCCGGCTGACCAGTGGGCGCGGCGAGCAGCCCGCGGCCGAGCGGGAGGCCTACGGCAGCGCGCAGGCCGGTACGGCCGGCGCCCCGGCGGCCGACGTCCCGCAGCTGCCGGAGACCTGGCCGGACCCCGCCGCGCTGCTGCTGACGGCGCTGGGTCCGGGGCCCCGGCTGTGGGAGCGGGAGCCGGGTCACCCGGAGGCGCTGACCGTGCGGCTCGGTACGGCCGACCGGAGCGCACCGGACGGCTCGGGCGTGCTGCCCGCCGTACCGGTGACCGCCGCGCTGCGCGAGGCGGGTGCGCTGGGTCTGGCCGGTCCGCGCCCCCGGCTGTCCGGGCTGGCCCGCGCGGTGCTGGCCCAGCTGGCCGCGCTGCACTCCCCCGACCTGCTCGAGATCGTGCTGATCAGCGCGGACCGGAGCCGCCCGGTGGAGGAGCGCACGGCCGAGTGGTCCTGGCTGGGCTGGCTCCCGCACGTCCGCCCGGGCCACGGCCAGGACTGCCGGCTGCTGCTGGCCCACGACCGCGAACAGGCGGCCGCGCGCACGGAGGAACTGCTGCGCCGGGTGGAGGAGTACGCGACGGCGGGCCGAAGCGCGGCCCTGCCCGCCGGGGCACGGACGGCCCCGGCGCGCGGCCGCACCGCACCGGATCCGGCACCCGGAGCGGCCCCCACCGACCAGGCCCCCGGCCCGGGCCCCGCCGCCCCCGGCACCCACGCCTCCCCGGTCTCCCCCGTCGCCTCCGACCGGACCACTCCCACCCGCCGCCCCTCGTGGGCCAGGGAGGACACCGACCTGGACGGAAGCGGCGGCTTCCCGGGTCCGTACACGGTCGTCGTCGTGGACGGGGACCCCGGCGGGGCTTCCCTGCAGGAGGGCCTGGCGCGGCTTGCCGTGGCCGGACCGCGTGCCGGGATCCACGTCGTCTGCCTCGCCGAGACCGCGGCCGCCACTCCCGCCTCGCCCGTGGCGCGGACCTACGAGGAGGCCTGCGCGGTCGCGCCCACCATCCGGCACTGCGGTGCCGTGGCCCTGCTCAGCGGCGATGTCGCCGGCGCGCTGCACCTAATGCGTGTCGCGCCCACCGGACCCGTCGGCCCGGGCACCCTGGCCACCGTCGACGCCGTCTCCGCCGCCTGGGCGGAGCGGTTCGCGCGGGCCCTCGCGCCGCTACGGCCGGACGGCCCCGTCGGCGAGCGGCACGCGCGCGTGTCCGTACCGCTGCCGCAGTCGGCGCGGCTCCTGGACGAGCTGGGGCTGGCCCGGGCCACCCCGGCCTCGCTGATGGCGCGCTGGGCGGACGCGGCCGACGACACGGAGTCGATGGGGGGCCGGGCCCGAGCGGTGCTCGGAGCCGGGCCGCGCGGCCCGCTCACCGCCGACCTGGTGACCGACGGGCCGCATCTGCTGGTCGAGGGGCCGGCCGGCAGTGGCCGTACCGAGTTGCTGCGGGCCGTGGTCGCCTCGCTGGCCGCCGCCGAGCGGCCCGACCGGCTGGGCATGGTGCTGATCGACGGCCGGGACGGCGTCGGCACGGGCGCGGGGCGCGGCGAGGGGCTGCGCGTCTGTACGGACATACCCCATGTGACGACCCACCTCATCGCCAACGACCCCGTGCGCATGCGGGAGTTCGCGCAGTCGTTGAGCGCCGAGCTGAAGCGGCGCGCGGAGTTGCTGGGCCGGACGGACTTCGCCCAGTGGCACGCGGGGCGTGAGGTGTCGGGCCGTATCGTCGCGCAGCGCACCCCCAACGGGCGGCCGGCCGCTTCCGGAGCCGGGGACATGGAGGCACCGCCCAGCTCCACTCTGCGGCTGCGGCCCGGCGCCGCGGCACGGCAGCGCACCGAGGCGGCACCGCCGCTGCCCCGGCTCGTCGTGGTCGTCGACGATCTGGACGCACTGGTCTCCCCCGCGCTCGGCTCCCCGGGCCGCCCCGCCGCCGGGTCGGTGCTGCGGGCCCTGGAGGCGGTGGCCCGGGAGGGCGAGCGGCTCGGCGTACACCTGGTGGCCGCGGCCGCGGCGGGCGGTCGTACGGCGGAGACGGAGCCGGCCCGGCGGGCCACCCTGCACATAGCACTGGACGCGCCGTCCGCGGGACCGGACGAACCGGCGCCGGGGCGGGGCCGGCTGACATACGCGGACGGCCGGGCCGTCGGCTTCCAGGGCGGCCGCGTGACGGGCCGTATCCCGCGGACGGCGACCCAGCGACCGACCGTGGTGCCGCTGGAGTGGCAGCGCATGGGTGATCCGCCGGCCCGCCGTCCCGTGCGCGAACTGGGCAACGGCCCCACCGACCTGGCCCTGCTGGCCAGCGCGGTGGAGCGCGCGGCCCGGGAGGTCGCCGCGGCGGAGGTGCCCTCACTGCTCTAGGCCCTGTCGCCACGATCCCGTCCGCCCCGGCGCGCATACTTTCCTGATCACGAGCCGGTCACGATGAACCACTGGACGGCGCAGGCGCTCTTGCCGCTCCCGTACGGCCCGGCGTACACCGGAGCGCACGGGACAGTCTTCTGACGTTCAACGGAGAACGACGAACGGGGAAGTGATGCGCAGCAACACCATCCGGACAAACAGGGCCGTCACCACACTCGCCGCACTGCTCGCGGGAGCCCTCGCGCTCACCGCCTGCTCCGGCAGCGACGCCAAGAAGGGCAGCGGCGACACGAGCAGCGGGGCCACCGGGAGCGGCTCCGGCGTCACCCTGCCGAAGCTGAACGGCGTGAACCTGGAGGTCGCCGCTGTCTGGACCGGCACCGAACAGGCGAACTTCAAGAAGGTCCTCGCCGAGTTCGAGAAGCGCACGGGCGCGAAGGTGACGTTCGTGCCCGCCCAGGACCCGATCATCAACTTCCTCGGTTCGAAGATCGCCGGCGGACAGCCGCCGGACGTCGCCCTGCTGCCGCAGCCGGGCGCGATCAAGCAGGCCGTGGACAAGAAGTGGGCCAAGCCCCTCGGCGCGGACGCGCTCAAGGAGCTGCAGAAGAACTACTCGCAGGGCTGGCAGGACATCGGCAAGGTCGGCGGCCGGCAGTACGGCGTCTACTACAAGGCCGCCAACAAGTCGCTGATCTGGTACAACGCCAAGACGTTCGAGAACGCGGGCGCCAAGGAGCCGAAGACCTGGCAGGAACTGCTGACCAGCGCGCGGGCGGTGTACGACTCGGGTGTCACGCCGTTCTCGGTCGGCGGGGCCGACGGCTGGACGCTGACGGACTGGTTCGAGAACGTCTATCTGTCCCAGGCGGGCCCCGAGAAGTACGACCAGCTCGCCCAGCACAAGATCAAGTGGACCGATCCCTCGGTGAAGCAGGCCCTGACCACGCTCGCCCAGATCTGGGGCAAGAAGGACTATGTGGCGGGTGGCGCGGACGGCGCCCTGCAGACCGAGTTCCCGGCGTCCGTCACCCAGACCTTCACCGGCGGCGACCAGCCGAAGGCGGCCATGGTCTACGAGGGTGACTTCGCGCAGGTCAACATCGGTGACACCAAGGCGAAGGTGGGCACGGACGCGAAGGTGTTCCCGTTCCCGGCGGTCGGCACCGGCGCGCCGGTGGTTTCCGGCGGTGATGCGGCCGTGATCCTGAAGGACTCCAAGGGGGCGCAGGCGCTGGCCACCTTCCTGGCCTCCCCGGACGCGGCGACGATCCAGGCGAAACTCGGCGGCTACCTCTCCCCGAACAAGAACGTGCCGGTCTCGGCGTACCCGAACGCGGTGCAGCAGAAGATCGCCAAGGCGCTGATCGCGTCCGGTGACGACTTCCGCTTCGACATGTCCGACCAGGCCCCGCAGGCCTTCGGCGGCACCCCGGGCAAGGGCGAGTGGAAGGACCTGCAGGACTTCCTGAAGAACCCGAAGGACGTGGCGGGCGCCCAGGCGAAACTGGAGAAGGACGCGGCGGCCGCGTACGGGAACGGAGGCTGATCCGGCCATGGCGTCGGCAGCGGCGGCGGGGGCCCCACCGGGCTCCGCCGCACCGAAGAGCCGCAAGAGCGTGACCGGCACCCGCAGGACGGTGGCAGCTCTCTTCCTGCTGCCCGCCCTGGTGCTGCTGGGCGCGCTCGTGGTGTACCCGATCGGGTACTCGATCGTCCGCAGTTTCTACAACGCCTCGGGCGACGGTTTCGCCGGGGTCGACAACTACAAGGCGCTGTTCACCGATGACGGCATCCGTACGGCGCTGAAGAACAACGTCATCTGGGTGGTGTTCGCGCCCACGGTCTCCACCGCGCTCGGCCTGCTCTTCGCGGTGCTGACCGAACGGGTGCGCTGGGGCACGGCGTTCAAGCTGGTCGTCTTCATGCCGATGGCGATCTCCATGCTGGCGGCCGGGATCATCTTCCGGCTGGTGTACGACCAGGACCCGGACAAGGGCGTCGCCAACGCGGTGTGGGTGGGCGTCCACGACACCTTCGCCCAGTCGTCGGCGTTCCCGAAGGCACACCCGGGCCGCGAGTCGCCGCTCGAACCGGAGCAGGGCGGCTTCATCACGAAGGCCACGGTGCAGGTGGGCCGTCCGGTCACGCTCCCGCTGGTCGGCGTCGCCCCCGACCAGCTGCCCGACGGCACGAAGAAGGCGGTGGCCGCCGAGCCGGTGCCCGGCAAGGTCACCGGCACCACCTGGCAGGACTTCACGCGCGGCCAGGGCGTGGGCAAGCTGGGCGCGCCCGACCCGTCCGAGCCGGGCTACGCCGGGATGCGGATCGAGGCGGTGAAGGACGGCACGGTGGTGGCCTCGACGACGGCCGCCGCCGACGGCACCTTCACGTTGCCCGCGAAGGCCGACGGGGCCCGACTGAGGCTTCCCGCGAACAACTTCAAGGAGCCGTACAACGGCGTCGACTGGCTCGGCCCGGCGCTGGTCACCCCGGCCATCATCGGCTCGTACGTGTGGATGTGGGCGGGCTTCGCGATGGTGCTGATCGCGGCGGGGCTCGCGGGCGTGCCCCGGGAGCTGCTGGAGGCCGCGCGGGTGGACGGGGCCAACGAGTGGCAGGTGTTCCGCCGGGTCACCGTGCCGCTGCTGGCGCCGGTCCTCGCGGTCGTCCTGGTCACGCTGATGATCAACGTGCTCAAGGTGTTCGACCTCGTCTACATCATCGCGCCGGGATCCTCCCAGGATGACGCCAACGTGCTGGCCCTGGAGCTGTACCGCAAGGGCTTCGCGGAGAGCCAGCCGGGCATCGCGAGCGCCATCGCGGTGTTCCTGCTGCTGCTGGTGATCCCGGTGATGCTGTTCAACGTTCGTCGGCTGAGGCGGGAGGTGCGGCGATGACCACGGCCGCCGGAAGCATAGGGAAGGTGGCACCCGCCGGCACGACGGTGAAGGCCCGGCAGTCGCTCGGCTCGAAGATCACCGAGAGGCTCGGTGGCGGACTGGTCCGGGTCTTCCTCGTCCTCGTCGGCCTGTTCTGGCTGGTGCCGACCATCGGTCTGCTCATCTCCTCCCTGCGCGCGCCGGAGGACATGAGCGCGAGCGGCTGGTGGAAGGTGTTCAGCCGGCCGTCCCAGCTGACCTTCGAGAGCTACCAGAAGCTGCTGGAGAACAGCGACATCACCAACTCCCTGATGAACACCGTGCTGATCACGGTCCCGGCGACGATCCTGGTCGTCGTGATCGGCTCCTTGGCGGGCTACGCGTTCGCGTGGATGGAGTTCCCCGGCCGGGACTGGTGGTTCCTCGGCGTGGTCAGTCTGCTGGTGGTGCCCGTACAGGTCGCGCTGATCCCGATCGCGGAACTGTTCGGCAAGCTGGGGCTGTTCGGGACGATCTTCGGGGTGATCCTGTTCCACGTCGGCTTCGGCCTGCCGTTCGCGGTGTTCCTGCTGCGGAACTTCTTCGCGGAGATCCCCAGGGAACTCCTCGAGGCGGCCCGCCTCGACGGCGCCGGTGAACTGCGCCTGTTCGTCCGGGTGGTGATGCCGCTCGGCGGGCCCGCGATCGCGAGCCTCGGCATCTTCCAGTTCCTGTGGGTGTGGAACGACATGCTGGTCGCGCTGGTGTTCACCAAGTCCGGCTCGCAGCCGATCACGGTCGCCCTGCAGACGCAGGTACGGCAGTTCGGCAACAACATCGACGTGCTGGCACCGGGCGCGTTCATCTCGATGGTGATCCCGCTGGCCGTGTTCTTCGCGTTCCAGCGGCAGTTCGTCTCCGGAGTCATGGCGGGCGCGGTCAAGTAGTCATCAACCGGGCGCTTTTCGAGGGGCGGGTCTTCAGCGGCCCGCCCCTCGGCGTTCACCGGATGTCCCCCACATGCCGTACGAACCGTAACCAAGTCACTCCATCGGCCGTTCCCGGGCAGAACGCCCGCGCCGACCGACCCATGGATGTCCCTTGCCCAGGTTCAGTGTCATTGTCCCCGCGTACAAGGTCCAGGCGTATCTGTCGGAGTGCCTGGACTCGGTGCTCTCGCAGTCCTATCCCGATCTCGAACTGATCGCCGTCGACGACTGCTCACCGGACGCCTGTGGTGCGATCGTCGACGAGTACGCCGCCCGCGACGCCCGCGTGCAGGCCGTACACCTGGCGGAGAACCAGGGCCTGGGCCGCGCCCGCAACGCGGGCATGGCCGAGGCGACGGGTGACTACCTGGTCTTCCTGGACAGCGACGACACCCTCACCCCGCACGCGCTGCGCGCGATCGCCGACCGCATCAAGGAGACCGGCGAGCCGGACGTCCTGGTCTTCGACTACGCGCGCACCTACTGGAACGGCGAGGCGGTCCGCAACCAGGTCACCGCCCAGCTGACCCAGCAGGAGCCGGCGCCCTTCCGCCTCGAGGACCGCCCGGGGCTGCTGCGGGTGCTGATGGTCGCCTGGAACAAGGCCTATCGGCGGGAGTTCGTCGCGGAGCAGGGTTTCGCGTTCCCGCCCGGCTACTACGAGGACACGCCCTGGACCTTCCCGGCCCTGATGGCGGCGGAGTCGATCGCCACCCTGGACCGGGTGTGCGTGCACTACCGGCAGCGCCGGCAGGGCAACATCCTGAGCACCACCAGCCGCAAGCACTTCGACATCTTCGAGCAGTACGACCGGGTGTTCGCCTACGTCGAGCAGCGGCCGGAACTCTACCGGTGGCGACCGGAGTTGTTCCGTCGGATGATCGACCACTACGTCACGATCTTCACCCGGCGCGACCGGCTGCCCCGCGGCAGCCGCGCCGAGTTCCTGCGCCGGGCCCGTGCCCACTACCGCGGTTACCGCGTCCCGGGCACCAAGGTCCCTCTCCACCGCTTCCGGCTGCGGCACGTCCTGGTCCGCTTCGGCCTGCACCGCACCTTCCGCGCCCTGCGCCTGGCCTCGGCCGTCCGCCGCCGTGTACTGAAGTCCGCGGTGAAGCTGGCCCGTTCCCTCAGGACCACCGCGCTCCAGCTGCACTACCGGATCCAGCTGCGCCTGCCGCTGCGGTCCGACCGGGCGGTGTTCGCCGCCCACGCGGGGCGCGGCCACGGCTGCAACCCGGGCGCCCTGGAGGAGGCGTTCCGTACGCACGCCCCGCACATCCGCACCGCCTGGATCGCCCGGCCCGAGCACCAGCAGGTGATCCCGCCGGGCCCGGGCCGGCTGCGTCCCGGCACGGCCGCCTACTGGACGGCGCTGGCCCGCTCCAAGTACCTGGTGAACAACGTCAACTTCGACCGCAGGCTGAAGAAGCGCCCCGGCCAGGTCTTCGTCCAGACCCAGCACGGCACCCCGCTCAAGCACATGGGCCTCGACCTCCAGGAGCACCCGGCGGCGGCCCGGGACACCGATTTCGAGGAGCTGCTGCGGGGCGTGGACCAGTGGGACTACGTGCTCTCCGGCAACCGGCACTCCACCCTGACCTGGGAGCGGGTCTACCCGGGCCGTTACACCACGCTGGAGTACGGCCACCCGCGCAATGACGTCTTCCAGCGGGCCACTTCGCTGGACGTGACCCGGCTGCGCGAGTCGCTGGGCATCCCGCAGGGCTCGGTCGCGATCCTGTACGCGCCCACGTACCGCGACCACCGCCGCACCCAGCGTCCGCTGCTGGACCTGGAGCGCGTCCTGCGCCGCCTCGGCCCGCGCTTCGTGATCCTCGCCCGCGCCCACCATGCGCACGGCGGCTCCCTCGGCCAGGGCGCCCGGATCATCGACGTCTCGGAGCACCCGAGCGTGGAGTCCCTCTGCCTGGCCTCGGACGCGCTGCTCACCGACTACTCGTCACTGATGTTCGACTACGCCAACCTGGACCGGCCGATCATCGTCCACACCGAGGACTGGGACGCCTACGAGGCCACCCGGGGCACCTACTTCGACCTGCGCGACTTCCCGCCGGGCGCGGTCGCCCGCAGCGAGGACGAGCTGATCGACATCTTCGCCGGCGGCCACTGGCGCGGCTCGCGCTCCGCCCAGCTGAGGGCGGCCTTCCGGGAGCGGTTCTGCCCGTACGACGACGGGCGCGCCGCCGAACGCGTCGTACGGCATGTCGTGCTGGGCGAGACGCAGGGGCGGCCGGAGTTCATCCCGCTCGCCGACCGCCGGCCCGTGCCGTCGGCCGCCGCGGGGCTCGCGCGCTCCCCGCTCGCCACCGTGCCGCAGCCCTCCGGCCCCCTTCCCGTCACCGAGTTCCGCTGAACAGCGTTGGTTCTTCCGGGAGTTTGCATGCCCCTCGGTACGACGCGGCCCACTCCGGCCCGGCCGTCCACCTGGCGTCCCGCCGGACGGCCAAGCCGCGTCCGCAAGACAACAGAAAGAGCAGAATGCCCCGCTTCAGCATCATCGTCCCGTCCCACGGGGTCGCTGGTCGGCTGTCCCAGGCGCTGGACTCGGTCCTCGGCCAGTCCTTCGGCGACCTGGAGCTGATCCCGGTCTGCGACGCTCCCGACGCCCCGGCCGCCGCGGTGGCCGCCGGATACGCCGAGCGGGACTCCCGGGTGACACCGGTCGACTCGCCGCCGTCCGCCGGTCTGAGCGGGGCGCGCAACGCCGGGATGCGGGCGGCGGCCGGCGCGTACGTGCTGTTCCTCGACGGCGACGACCTGCTGCTGCCGGGTGCGCTGGCGGCGCTGGACGCGCGGCTGACCGAGACCGCCGGTGTCGACGTGCTCCACGTCGAGCACGAGCGGACGCCCTGGTGGGAGGGAGAGCCCACCAACCCGGCCGCCCCATTACTGGCCCGGGCGCCGAAAGGGGCCTTCACGCCGGACGCGTTCCCCGAGCTGACCGGTGTGAAGCTCCCGGCGTGGAGCGCCGCCTACCGCCGCACCTTCCTCACCGAGCACAAACTTGTGTTCCCCGACAGCCATTTCACGGACCTCGGCTGGGGCGGCCTGACGACGATCGCCGCCGGACGGGTCGCGGTGCTGCGCCGGGTCGTCGTACGGCACCGGCTGCGCCGGCAGGGCAGCCGGCTCAATCTGCCGGGACCGCACCAGCACGCCCTGCTGGACCAGGTGGAGCTGGTGCTGGGCCGGGTGGCCGAGAGCGGGCTGTCCGCCGAGCGGACCCGGGCGCTCTTCGAGCAGGTGTTCGCGCATGTGTTGAAGACGGCCTCCCGGCCGGAGCGGCTGCCCGCCGGGCACCGCGCGTTCTTCCGCAGGGCCGGCCGTCTGTACCGGCGGCACCGGCCGGCCGGCTACCGCGCGCCGGGCGGCAGCCTGGGCGTGCAGCACCGGCTGCTGGCAACGGGCGCGTACACCGCGTTCCGCGCACTGCGTGGCGCCAACCAGCTGACGGCCAGGGCCGGCGAGAGCGTGCCGCGCCCGCGCATGCTCCGCACCCGGCTGCGCTACGCCCGCGACCTGCGCCGCCCGCTCGACCCCCAGCTCGCCGTGTACTGCGCCTACTGGGGCCGCGGCTACGCCTGCAACCCGGCCGCGATCCACGCCAAGGCCCGCGAACTCGCCCCGCACATCCGCTCGGTGTTCCTGGTCGAGGCCGACCAGGCGCATGCGATGCCCGGGGACGTCGACTACGCGGTGATCGGCTCCCGCCGCTCCTGGGAGGTGCTGGCCCGCGCCAAGTACCTGGTCAACAACGCCAACTTCGCCGACGGCGTCGTCAAGCGGACGGGCAGCGTGCATCTGCAGACCCAGCACGGCACGCCGCTGAAGAAGATGGGCGTCGACCAGTCGACGTACCCGGTGGTGGCCGCGCGGACCGGCAGCTTCACCAAGCTGCTGGGGCGGGTGGACCGCTGGGACTTCAACCTCTCCGCCAACCGCCACTCCACGCAGGTGTGGGAGCGCGCCTTCCCCGGCTCGTACGAGCAGCTGGAGTACGGCTATCCGCGCAACGACGTCTACTACACCGCGACGGCGGACGATGTGGCGTGCCTGCGGCGGGAGTTGGGTGTGCCCGAGGGCCGAACGGCCGTGCTGTACGCGCCGACCCACCGCGACCACCACACCGGCTTCGAGACCGGCCTCGATCTGGAGGCGTTCTGCGAGGCGGCCGGGGAGGACGTGGTCGTGCTGCTGCGCGCCCACTACTTCTACGACCGGGGGTGCACCCAGGGCTCGGACCGGATCATCGACGTCACGGCGCACCGCTCCTCGGAGGACGTGTGCCTCGCGGCGGACGCGCTGGTCACGGACTACTCCTCGATCATGTTCGACTACGCCAACCTGGACCGGCCGATCGTCGTGTACGCCGACGACTGGGAGGTCTACCAGGAGACGCGGGGCGTCTACTTCGACCTGATGACCGAGCCGCCGGGGCCCGTCGCCCGCACCCCTGAGGAGCTGGCCCGCGTCTTTCGCGACGGCACGTACGCGGGGCCGGGGGCCCGGGCCGCGCGGGCCGCGTTCCGGGAGCGGTTCTGCCAGTTCGACGACGGGCGGGCCGCCGAACGCGTCGTACGGCGGGTGCTGCTCGGCGAGCCGCCGGAGGCGATCCCGCCGGTGATCCCGCTCGCGGAGCGCATCCCCGCCCCCGCCGCCGCGACCCTCGTGAGGAGCTGATCCGCCGTGCCCCGCTTCAGCGTCATCGTCCCCTGCTTCAAGGTGCAGGGCTTCCTGCGCGAGTGCCTCGACTCGGTGCTGCTGCAGTGCTTCAGCGACCTCGAGCTGATCGCCGTGGACGACTGCTCACCGGACGGCTGCGGCGCGATCCTGGACGAGTACGCGGACCGCGACCCGCGCGTGAAGGTGCTGCACCTGCCGGAGAACGTCGGCCTCGGCCGGGCCCGCAACGCGGGGCTGCGGCACGCCACCGGGGACTACCTGTTCTTCCTGGACAGCGACGACACCCTCACCCCGGGCGTGCTGCGCGCGATGGCCGAGCGCATTGCGGAGGCCGCGGACCCGGACGTGCTGGTCTTCGACTACGCGCGCACCTACTGGTGGGGCGGCACCCGGCGCAATGTGCTCGCACACGTGCTCACGGAGGCCGGCGCGGACACCTTCGCGGCCGCCGACCGGCCGGAGATCCTGGACCTGCTGATGGTGGTGTGGAACAAGGTCTACCGGCGCGACTTCGTCGAGGAGAACGGCTTCGAGTTCCCGCCCGGCTACTACGAGGACACCCCCTGGACCTTCCCGGTCATGCTCAGTGCCCGGCGGATCGCCGCCCTGGACCGGATCTGCCTGAACTACCGGCAGCGCAGGCAGGGCAACATCCTGTCCACCACCAGCCGCAAGCACTTCGACATCCACGACCAGTACGAGCGGGTGTTCGCCTTCGTGGACCGGCACGAGGAGCTGTGGAGCCGGCGGCCGTACCTGCACCGCAAGATGGCCGAGCACTGCCTGGACATCCTCGCCAAGCCGGACCGGCTGCCGCCGGAGGACAAGGCCGAGTTCTTCCGGCGTACGGCGGAGATGATCCGCAGGCACCGGCCCGAGGGTGCGGTCGTGGACGGTGAGGCCGCCCTGCTGGAGGGCTCCTACGCGATGTACCGGCTGAAACGGCAGACCGAGCGGGTGGGGCGGGAGGCCGGGCTGCGGGCCGTGCAGGCGCGCCGGGCCGCCGCCGGGCGGGCCCGGCGCGGCTGGGCCGGGCTGCACGCACACCGGCCGCTGGACCCGCACCTGGTGGTGTACTCGGCGTCGTCACACCGAGGCGTGCTGGGCGATCCGGCCGCCGTCTACCACAAGGCCCTGGAGATCGCCCCGCGGCTGCGCGGGGTGTGGGTGGTCCGGGACGAGGAGACCGCGGCACAACTGCCGGCCGGGGTCGAGCACGTGCTCGTGGACTCCCGGCGCTGTCTGGAGGTCGCCGCGCGGGCGAAGTTCTTCGTGAACGACGTCAACTGGCCCGGCTCGCTGGCCAAACGGCCCGGCAGTGTGCACATCCACACCCACCAGGGCACCCCGCTGAAGTACATGGGTGCCGACCTGCTGGGCAAGCCCGGCGCCCGGCTCGGCTTCGACGTGCCGCAGATACTGCGCCGGGCCGACCGCTGGGACTACAGCCTGGTCGCCAACCGGCACTCGGAGCTGGTGTGGGACCGGGCCTACCCCTGCCACTTCACCTCGGTGCGCACCGGCAGCCCGCGCAACGACGTGCTGGTCCGTGCCGGCGACCGGGACGGCGGCGCCTTCCGGCTGCGGCACGGGATCCCCGAGGACCACACGGTGGTGCTGTACGCGCCGACCCGCCGGGACTACCGCAGGGGCGGACATGTGGACCGGATCGACCTGGCCCGGTTCGCGGCCGATCTGGGCGAGGGACACACCCTCGTGGTCCGGCTGCACCCGACGCTGGCGACCGGCCCCGCGCGGGGTCTGGGCCTGACCGAGCTGGCCCGGCGCGGGGTCGTGGTCGACGCGACGGACGAGCCGCACGCCGAGGAGGTGATGCTCGCCTCGAACGCGCTGGTCACCGACTACTCGGCCCTGATGTTCGACTACGCCGACCTGGACCGGCCGATCGTGCTCCACGCCGACGACTGGGCCGCGTTCACCGCGAGCCGGGGCGCCTATCTCGACATCACCGCTCAGGCGCCGGGCCATGTCTCCCGCTCCTACCGGGAGCTGGCCCGGCTGTTCGCCTCCGGGGCGTGGCGGGACGAGGAGTCGGCGCGGCTGCGGGCGGACTTCCGTGAGCGGTTCTGCGAGTTCGACGACGGGCGGGCCGCCGAGCGGGTCGTACGGACACTGCTGCTCGGCGAGTCGATGCCCGCTGCCGGGGAGGGGGCCGTGAGGATCCCCGGTCAGGCCGTCGGAGGTGACCTGCCGGCCCCGACGTGAGGCCGCGCAGGTCACCCCTGGCCTCGGGCCTTACTCGATGACGAGGTCGACCTCGATGTTGCCGCGGGTGGCGTTGGAGTAGGGGCAGACCTGGTGGGCGGTCTCGACCAGCTTGCGGCCGGTCGCCTCGTCCACGGTGCCGGGCAGCTCGATGCGCAGCGTCACCTTCAGGTTGAAGCCCTCGCCCTGCTTGCCGATGCCCACCTCGGCGGTCACGGCGGCGTCGCTGACGTCCACCTTCGCCTGCCGGCCGACGAGGCCGAGGGCACTGCCGAAGCAGGCGGCGTAACCGGCGGCGAAGAGCTGCTCCGGGTTGGTGCCCTCGCCGTTGCCGCCGAGCTCCACCGGCGGGGCCAGCTTGAGGTCGATCTTGCCGTCGGAGGAGACGGCGCGGCCGTCGCGGCCGTGGGTGGCGGTGGCGACAGCGGTGTAGAGCGCGTCCATGGAAGACCATCCCTCTCGGGTGTGGGGTTCGTTGCGACCACAAGTAGAGCACACGATTTAGTTGTGCACAACTAAATTACTCGCAGGAGCTACCCTGGACCCATGACCGCCATGCCGACCCCCAACCCCTCCGAAGCGGACTGGCTCCGTCTGGACCGCCAGATCTGCTTCTCCCTGCACGCGGCGTCCCGCGCCTTCAACGGCGTCTACCGCGTGATCCTCAAGGACCTCGGGCTCACCTACCCGCAGTACCTGGTGATGCTGGTGCTGTGGGAGCAGGACGACCTGCCGGTCAAGAAGCTCGGTGAGCAGCTGCGCCTGGACTCGGGGACGCTCTCCCCGCTGGTCAAGCGGCTGGAGGGGGCCGGTCTGGTCCGGCGCGAGCGCAGCGCGCAGGACGAGCGGTCGGTGCGGGTGCGGCTGACCGAGGAGGGCGCGGCGCTGCGCGAGCGTGCCCTTCGGGTGCCGCGGCGCATCGCGGCGGCGACGGGCTTCGAACTGGCGGAGATCGGCGAGCTGCGCGAGCGTCTCGACCGGCTCACCTCCGCGCTGGACGCGGCCGCACTGGAAGAGGCCTCACCGGAAGCGGCCCAGAGCTGCGGCTGAGGGCGGACCGGCGGACGTAGAGCCGCACCGCCACATCGCCCTGCACGGACTCCTCGCCGGGGACGAAGTCCCGTGCGAGAACGGCGAGCTTCGCCTGCTCGGCGGGGTTGCCCGGCCTCCAGCGCCCGGCGAGCAGATCCCGGTCGGCCACGACCCACACCCGCTCCAGCCGGCCCACCCGCCGGCGCAGTGTCTGCGCGCCGACCTCCTGCCCGTACAGACTCCCGGACTCGGGCGCCGACCGCGCCAGCGCCACATCCCGCGCCCCGCGGAACGCCCCCGGATAGGTGAGGGCCGTGTTCCGGGTCTGCGCCGGCAGAAAGAGCACGGCGCCCCCAGGCCGCACCGCCCGCCCGGCGACCCGGGAGACGGCCGCGAGGTCGTCGGGGCGGCGGCCCGGGTCACGGTCGTCGCCGAGGAGGGGCAGTTGGTGGGTGAGGGCGAGGGCGAGAGCGAGAACACCGGTCAGGGTCAGGAGGGGGGAGCCGGAGAGGGGACTGGTCCTGGTGGGCCCCGGCGGCCGCGGGTGCCCTTGCGTCGTCCCGTCCCCGTGTGCCCACAGTCGCGCGGCGGCCCCCGCCACGCGATCGGCGCCCGCCGCCACCAGCAACGGCGCCCCCGACAGGGCGTACAGCACATACCGGTCGACGTACAACGGCGAGACCTGCGACACCAGCATCAACGCGCCCGGTGGCACCACGACCAACGGCAGGGCGACCCCCGCGCAGGTCAGTTCCCCCCGCCGCCCGGCCAACCCCGCGAGCCCCAGCAGGGCCAGTACGAGGCACGGCCAGCACACCCCGTCCGTCGGTCCCAGAAACGTCCGGAGCAAGCCCAGCGCCGTCTCCGGCGTCGGCTCCCGCAACCACGCCACCTGCGCCGACTGGGCACGCGACACGAGGATCATCGGCACCAGCGCGAGCCCCACCGCGCTCGCCGCACACCCCCAGCCCCGCCATACCCGCGCCCCCACCCGGGCCAGCGCCAGCGACAGCGCGTGGGCGAGCAGCAGCAGGACCGCGAACTCGTGCAACCAGCAGGTCAGGCCGAGGGCGACGCCGTACGCCCACCAGGAACCTCCCCGCACGGCTCGCACGAACAGCACCGTCGCCCCGGTGGCACCGGCCGCGACCAGGGCGTAGGACCGGCCCTCCTGGGCGTAGTGGCCCGCCATCGGCGTGATCGCGTACAGCAGTCCGGCCCACTGTCCGACGCGCGGCCGGACCAGCCGGGTGCCGAGCGCGGCCACCAGTCCCGCGGTCAGCGCCGCCGCGCACACGGACGGCAGCCTGAGGACGACTTCGCCGGGATGGACGGTGAGGACGGCGTGCATGAGGAGGTAGTAGAGACCATGCACCGCGTCCACGCCGTGCACCAGCCGCCAGATCTGCGGCACCGTGCGGCGCGCGACCTGGAAGGTGACGGCCTCGTCCCGCCACATCCCGGCGCGGTCCAGTCCCCACAGTCCCAGCGCGAGCATCACCAGCGAGGGCACGGAGACGGCGAGGGCCCGGCGAAGGCGCCACAGCATCCGGCTCGGCACACCGGTCGTTGCACCGGGGGGTGCGACGGCTGCTGCTCCAGCCGCCCTGCGCGGCTGCGGTTTCACAAGAGGCCTGACGTTCACCACGGCCCGATCTTTTGCGATTAGCCAATATTTGCCACTTATTGACGGCGTATCAGCATGGATATACCATCCGCGCGGATTAGGCTCCCGCCTGATGAACCGTCTCCGTGTCACCCCCGGCCCGGTCCTCGCCCTCGCCGCCGTATGGCTCGCCACCCGTGCCCTGATGTCGTGGCTGCTCACCCACGACAGCTCGCCCCTGCTGGGCGGGGGTTCGGTGCCGCGCGAGGTGTGGCGGCTGTACTTCCACTGGTACGGCGTCCTGTCGCGGGGCGCGTTCCCGGCCCACGACAGCACCTGGCAGTACCCGCCGGGCGCGGGCGCGGTGCTGCTGGCGCCGGGCCTGCTGCCGTGGTGGACGTACTTCCAGGCGTTCGTGGCACTGACGCTGGCCGCGGACGCGCTGATCGCGGTGACCCTCTTCCGCGCGGGGACGCGTCCGGGGCACAGCCTGCTCGGCGCGGCCCTGTGGACCGGCGGTCTGCCGCTGCTGCTGCAGGTGCCGCTCGCCCGGTACGACGTGCAGGTGACCGCGCTCGCCGTCGTCTCCCTGCTGACGTTGGCGCGCTCCCCGCGCGCGGGCGGTGTTCTGGGAGGCCTGGGCGCCCTGGTGAAGGTGTGGCCGGTGCTGGTGCTGCTGGGCACGCCCCAGGGGCCCGCGACGCGGAGGGCGTGGGGATGGGCGGTGGCCGCCGGGGGAACCTGCCTCGCACTCTTCGAGGTTTCGTTCAACAATCCGCTCGCCTTCCTGTGGCAGCAAGGCGGCCGGGGAGTGCAGATCGAGTCGTTCGGCGGTACGGCGCTCAATCTGGCCCGGCACGTCGGCTGGTCCGGCCGGGCCCGCTACCAGTACGGCGCGATCGAGCTGGTCGGCCCGCACGTGCGCGCCGTCGCCGCCGCCTCCCTCGCGCTCACGGCGGCGGCGTTCGCGCTGCTGGTGCTGTGGAGGCTGCGGGCGCGGCACTGGAGCCCGGCCACGCCGTACGACGCCGCGCTCTCCGGGGTGCTGCTGTTCACGGCCACCAGCCGGGTCATCAGCCCCCAGTACATGATCTGGCTGCTCGGGCTGGCCGCCGTGTGCCTGACCTCGCGGCACACCAGCCAGCGTCCGGTGGCGGTGCTGATCCTCGCCGCGAGCGCGCTGAGTTCCGTGGCGTTCCCGATGTTCTACCGCGATGTGGTCGCCGGGACCTGGACCGGCTGTCTGCTGATGCTGGCCCGCAACGGGCTGCTGGCGGCCGCCGCGGTGCTGTCCTTCGTCCTGCTGTGGCGCTCCGCGCGGCCGCCGGCCGGAAAGCCCGTGCCCGCGACGGAACCCCGACCCGATTCCGACCGTCTTCCGGACCGAGCATTAAGCATCTCTTAACGGGTTATTACTTAACATTTCTACGCTTCCGGCCCGTGGACCCCATGCATCCAGACCCGCGAGACCCGCGTCCGACGCCCCAGGTCGGTGTCGTCGTCATCGGCTACAACGACGCCGCCCACATGGCCGACGCCGTGCGCTCGGCGCTCGGCCAGGGAGCCGCCGTCGGCGAGGTGGTGGCCGTCGACGACTGCTCGACGGACGGCACCGGCGAACTGCTGGCCCGCCTGGCCGCCGACGATCCCAGGCTGCGGGTGCTGCGCCGGGAGGTCAACAGCGGCGGCTGCGGCAGCCCGCGCAACACCGGGATCGACGCGGTGACGATGCCGTACGTGATGTTCCTCGACAGCGACGACGTGCTGCCGCCCGGCGCGGTGGACGCGCTGCTGGCCGCGGCCACCGGTGGGAACGCCGAGGTCACGAGCGGCCTGTGCGTGCGCCGGGAGCTGCCCTCGGGGCGCGAACAGCCCTGGCAGGCCCCCCTCTACACAGCGCACACCGTCCTCGCACGCCCCTCCCAGCGCCCCCGCCTGGTCCACGACACGCTGTGCGTCAACAAGCTCTACCGGACCGCCTTTCTGCGCCGGCACGGCATCCGCTTCCCCGAAGGGCGCTTCCTGTACGAGGACTTCGTCTTCACCGCGCGCGTGCTCGCCGCCGCGCCGCGCATCGCGCTCGTACCGCAGCGCGTGTACGTGTGGCACGTGCGCCGATCGGCCGAGCAGTTGTCGCTCTCCCTGGACCGGGAGCGCATCGACAACTGGAAGGCGCGTACCGAGGCGTGCGCGCTGGCGTACGACATTCTGCTGAGCGCCGGGCAGAAGGAGCTGGCGCGGGCCGCGCGGGCGAAGTTCCTCGACCACGAGCTGCGCATGTACGCGCGTGAGCTGGGGTTGCGCGATGCGCAGTACCAGCGCGCGTGGTGGGCGCACACCCGGGAGTACCTCGGGCGCTACGACGTCGCCGACTGGGAACCGAACCCGGTGGCGCCCGGCCGGCTGCTCGCGCGGGTCGTCCTCGAGTCCCCGGAGCCGCGCGACCTGCCCCGCCTGAAGGAGCTGGCCGCCCGCCCCGCCCGGCTGCTCCCGCCCTACGCCCGCGCGCCCGACGGCACACCCGTCTGGTCCGCCGACCTCCCCAACGTCACCCTCACCCCTCTCCTGACCCGTCCCGTCCCCCTCCTGCCACTCGCGGTGGACGCGGAACTGCGCCCACGCGCGCGGGACACCCGTGTGCGCCTGCGGCTGCACGAGCTGTACGGGCGGATGGCCGAGGCCGTGCCGCAGGAGGTGGAGGTGGAGTGGCAGTGCCGGGAGGACGAGCGCGCGGCCGAGCGGGTGACGAAGGCGTTCACGCCCTCCGGCACGGACCTGTGGTGGGCCGAGGTGCCCGTCGACCTGGCCGCGCTCGGCGCGGGCACCTGGGACCTGCGCCTGACCTTGCGTTTCGCGGACGGCACGACCCGGGACGTCACGGCGCACGCCCTGGCGGGCGCCGGCCGCCTGCGCCGGCACGCCGTCCCGAGCGCCCGGCACGGCGTGCTGCTGGTCCAGCCGTACGCCACCCACTCCGGCGCCCTGGCGCTGCGCGTGGCGGCCGGGCTACGCGGAGTCATGGCAGTGGCCCGCGGTCGGCTGCGCCGCCTGATTCACTGAGAACCACAGGACACAGAGCCGGCCACCACAGGCCGGCTGACGAGGGGACGGCCGTACATGACCTGGCTGATCACCGGCGGCGCCGGATACATCGGGGCACACGTCGTACGCGCGATGACCGAGGCGGGCGAGCGGACCGTGGTCTACGACGACCTGTCCACGGGCGTCGCCGAGCGTGTGCCGGACGAGGTTCCCCTGGTGCAGGGCTCGACCCTGGACGGCGAGAAGGTGGCGCGCACCCTCGCCGACCACGAGGTGACCGGGGTCGTCCACCTGGCGGCGAAGAAACAGGTGGGTGAGTCCGTGGACCGCCCGCTGGACTACTACCGGGAGAACGTGGAGGGCCTGCGCGTCCTGCTGGAGGCGGTGACGCAGGCGGACATCCCGGCCTTCGTCTTCTCCTCCTCCGCCGCGGTCTACGGCATGCCGGACGTGGACGTCGTGACCGAGGAGACGCCCTGCCTCCCGCTCTCCCCCTACGGCGAGACCAAGCTGGCCGGCGAGTGGCTGGTCCGCGCGACCGGCCGGGCGACCGGCCTCGCCACCGCTTCGCTGCGCTACTTCAACGTGGCCGGCGCGGCCACTCCGGCCCTGGCCGACACCGGCGTCTTCAACCTGGTCCCGATGGTCTTCGAGAAGCTCACCGAGGGCGCGTCCCCGCGCATCTTCGGCGACGACTACCCGACCCCCGACGGCACCTGCGTCCGTGACTACATCCACGTGGCCGACCTGGCCGAGGCCCATGTGACGGTCGCCCGCGCCCTGCGCTCCACCCCCGGCAGCGATCTGACCCTCAACATCGGCCGCGGCGAGGGCGTTTCGGTCCGCGAGATGATCGACCACATCAACGCGGTCACCGGCTACGACCGCCCCCCGACCGTCACCCCCCGCCGCCCCGGCGACCCGGCCCGTGTCGTGGCCTCGGCCGACCGCATCGGCACCGAACTGGGATGGCAGGCCAAGTACGACGTCCAGGACATGATCGCCTCGGCCTGGGAGGGCTGGGTACGACTGCACCCGGAGGCCGCGCGGTCGTAGGCTGCGCGGATGACCGACCCCCCGCTCGTCGAGCGCGCCGTGGGCGTCGTGGCCGGATCCGCTGTCGGCGACGCCCTGGGGGCGCCCTTCGAGTTCGGCCCCGAGGGCGCCTTCTCGACCCACTTCCCGCACGCCGGCCACGGCGGCGAGATGCGCGGGGGTGGCGGCTGGGAGCCGGGCGAGGCGACCGACGACACGCAGATGGCCGTACTGATCGCCGAGTCGCTGCTGGAACGCGGCGGCCTGGACCTCCCGGACGTGTTCCGGCGCTTCCAGCGCTGGGCGGCCGCCGGCCCGAAGGACATCGGCCTCCAGACGGAGGCGGTCCTGACCAGCGGCGATCCGTGGGACACGGCGGCCGCACTGCACTTCCAGGTCAGTCAACGGGCGGCCGGCAACGGTGCCTTGATGCGGGCGGCTCCTTCCGCGGTCCACTTCGCCCGCTACGGGCGTGAGGCCACCATGACCGCCGCGCGCCGCCTCTCCGCCCTGACCCACGGCGACCGGGCGGCCTGGGAAGGCACCGCCGCCCTCCACGAGCTGATCCGGGTCGCCCTCGCCGGCTCGGATCCGCTCACCGCCGTACCCGACACCCTGGCGGCGCTCCACCCCGACCACCGGTCCCGGTACGCAACCGTCCTCTCCCCCGACTGGCACCCGGACCTGGCCACCGAGTTCAACGGCGCGGTGTGGCCCTGCCTGGGCTCGGCGGTGTGGGCCCTGCGGACGACGGCGGGCTACGAGGAGGCCGTCCGCGCCGCGATCGACCTCGGCGGCGACACGGACACGGTCGCGGCGGTCACCGGGGCGTTGGCGGGAGCGGTGTACGGGATCGGCGCGATACCGAAGCGGTGGACGGAGCCGCTGCATGTGCCCCTGCCGGGCTTCGGCGACCGGGTACTGCGCGCCCGGGATCTGGTCGCACTGGCCAAGCGGCTACTCGGCCCCGGAGTGGTCTGCGGATAGCACGTGGCTGGTCGCGCGGTTCCCGCGCCCCTGGGGGGTGCTGGCCCGGCCGGCCCAGTCCCCTCACAACGCCTTGAGCGCTCCCGCCGTGGCCCGCGCCAGCTTCTCCAGGTAGCCCTTCGGCAGCTTCGGGGAGCGGATCACCACCGCGCGCCAGTACAGCGGGCCGGAGATCAGATCCAGAGCGAGGTCGGCGTCGACCCCCGCCCGCACCTCCCCCCGTTGCTCCGCCGCCGCCACTATCTTGCTGGCGACCCCCTCCTGGCCGTCCCGCAGCGCCTTCTGCATCGCCTCCGCGATCTCCGGATTGCGGGCCGCCTCCGCCTGGAGGTCGGGGATGATCTGGGAGGCGACAGGGTGGCGCAGAGCGCGCGATGTCACCTCGTACAGCAGCCGCAGATCCCCCTCCAGGGACCCGGTGTCCGGCACCGGCAGCCCCAGCACCGCCATCGCCGACACCACGTCCAGCACCAGATGCAGCTTGGAACGCCACCGCCGGTACACCGCCGTCTTGCCGACGCCCGCCCGCCGCGCGATCCCCTCGATGGACATCCGGGCATAGCCGACGGCCGCCAGTTCCTCGAAGACGGCCGCCCGGATGGCCTCGGTCACGTCCTCCCGGAGCACGGCGGCCCCGGCGGGGGCCCGGCGGCGCGCACGCTTCGGGGCCTCGTCGGCGTTCGTCGTCATGCGGACCAGCATAGGGCGTTACGACGAAACGGTTGCGTTCCGACGGCCGATGGTTCTACGCTCACGTTGCGACGATACGGTCCCGTCCTGACGTAAGAGAACGTGAAGAGAAGCGTAAGGAAACGCCGGACGACGGACGGGGACCGCACTGGCCCGGCGGCAGCCGGACACCCCCCTCCCCCGAGCGAAAGCAGCGGATGTGAGCCAGGTCCTCCACACACCGCCCCCGACCCAGGCCCCGGCCGACGACGACCTCGCGGCGCTGGCCGCCCGGCACGGCCTCTCGGTCAGCGGCGCCCGCCCCTCCCTTCCGGAGTACGTCCGCCAGCTGTGGGCCCGGCGCCACTTCATCACCGCCTTCGCCACCGCCAAGCTCACCGCGCAGTACAGCCAGGCGAAGCTCGGCCAGGTCTGGCAGGTCATGACCCCGCTGCTGAACGCGGCGGTCTACTACTTCATCTTCGGCGTACTGCTCGGCACCAAGCACAACGTGCCCGACTATGTGCCGTTCCTGGTCACGGGCGTGTTCATCTGGACGTTCACACAGAGCTCGATCATGGCGGGCACCCGGGCCATCTCCGGCAACCTCGGCCTCGTCCGCGCCCTGCACTTCCCGCGCGCCGCCCTGCCGATCTCCTTCGCGCTCCAGCAGCTCCAGCAGCTGCTGTTCTCGATGGCCGCGCTGGTCGTCATCCTGCTCTGCTTCGGCGTGCCGGTCGCCGCCTCCTGGGTGCTGGCGCTCCCCGTGCTGGTCCTGCAGTTCATGTTCAACGCGGGTGTGTCGATGATCATGGCGCGGATGGGCGCCAAGACGCCGGACATCGCGCAGCTGATGCCGTTCGTGCTGCGCACCTGGATGTACGTCTCCGGCGTGATGTGGAGCATCGACAAGCTCACCAAGAAGGACCACCTGCCGCACATCGTCACGATCCTGCTGGAGTCCAACCCGGCCGCGGTCTACATCGACCTGATGCGGTACGCGCTGATCGACAGCTTCCACGCCCACCAGCTCCCCCCGCACGTGTGGGCGGCGGCCACCGGCTGGGCCCTGCTCGCCGGCATCGGCGGCTTCATCTACTTCTGGAAGGCTGAGGAGACGTACGGCCGTGGCTGAGCAGACCCCCGAAAGCGCAGAGAACATCCCCACCGTCATCGCCGACCGCGTCGACATCGTCTACCGGGTCAACGGCACCGGCGCGGGCCGCGGCACCGCCACCGCCGCCCTCAACCGCATCCTGCGCCGCAAGCAGGTCGAGAAGGCGGCCGGTGTACGCAAGGTGCACGCGGTCAGGAAGGTTTCGTTCGTCGCCTATAAGGGTGAAGCGATCGGGCTCATCGGCACCAACGGTTCGGGCAAGTCGACCCTGCTCAAGGCCGTCGCCGGGCTGCTCCCCGTGGAGAACGGGCACATCTACACCGACGGCCAGCCCTCCCTGCTCGGCGTCAATGCTGCCCTCATGAACGACCTGACGGGCGAGCGCAACGTCCACCTCGGCGGCCTCGCCATGGGAATGTCCCGGGAGCAGGTCAAGGAGCGCTACCAGGACATCGTCGACTTCTCCGGGATCAACGAGAAGGGCGACTTCATCACGCTCCCGATGCGCACGTACTCCTCTGGCATGGCCGCCCGCCTGCGCTTCTCCATCGCGGCCGCCAAGGACCACGACGTCCTGCTGATCGACGAGGCCCTCGCCACCGGTGACCGCTCCTTCCAGAAGCGCTCCGAGGAGCGGATCCGCGAGCTGCGCCGGCACGCGGGCACGGTTTTCCTGGTCAGCCACAACAACAAGTCGATCCGCGACACGTGCGAGCGGGTGCTGTGGCTGGAGCGTGGTGAGCTGCGCATGGACGGGCCGACGGAGGACGTCCTGAAGGAGTACGAGGCGTTCACCGGCGACAAGACGGCGAAGCAGCCGGCCCCGAAGAAGGCGGCGCCGAAACCCGCGACGCCGACGCTCCCTCTTCCTTCGTGAGCCTCGCTCTTACCTCAGGCGTGTTATCCCTTTCACCCAACTAGTGACAGTATGTTAAGAAAGGTTCCCCCTCTTCCTCCCCCCCCAGACGACAACCCGAAGGAGTCCTTCGCGATGCCCCAACTCAGCGTCATCGTCTACGGGCCGAACACCCAGGGGCATCTGGCGGAACTCCTCGACGCGTTGGAGACCCGCCCCCTCCCGGACGCCGAGGTGATCGTCGCCGCGGTCGGCGACTGGGCGCGGGAGAGCGCGGAGGGCCACGCGCCCGACACGGTCGTGGTTCCCCTGCCGGAGGGCACCGGTGACGCGGCGGCCCGTGCGGCGGGGGCCGCGCGGGCGTCCGGCCGCTGGCTGCACTTCGTGCACGCCAAGGACGGCCTGCCCGCCGGGGCGACCCGGCTGATCGCCGAGCGGGCCGCCGAGCTGGACGACACGGTGGACGTCCTCCTCTTCGACCACGTCACCACCACCTGGCAGACCGCCGCCGCCCCCTCCCGCGACGGCCGTTTCCTGGCCGGCGCCGGCCGCACCGACCTCGCCCTGGACGACGCCGCCGACCTGCTGCGCCTCACCCCGCTGCTCGGCACCCGCGCCCTGCGGACCGGGTTCTGGCGGGCGCACGAGGAGCGGCTCACCACCGACGACGAGCCGCACGCCGCCTACGCGGCCCTGCTGTACGCCGGCCGAGTCGCCTGCCTGAACCAGGTGGCGTACGAACACCGCATGCTGCGTCCCGAGAGCCTGCCGCCCCTGACCCCCGAGGCCCGGTTCGCGCTCATCGACCGCTACGAATCCCTGCTCCCGCTCGCCAAGGACCGCCGCGCCGCCCACGCGGTCATGTACGACCTGATGGTCCGCGACCTGGTGCGCACCTTCGCCGGTGAGAACCTGCCCGACCCGGTGGCCCGCGAGTTCTTCCGCCGGGCCTCCCTGGCCGCGGTCCGCTGGCGCCCCGAGAACCACCGGCGCCCGGCCGGCCTCGAGGGCGTCCGGCACGGCCTGCTCGAAGAAGGCGCCTACACCAAGTACCGCGCCTTCCAGGCCGCCAACCGCACTCGGCGCGCGGCCCGCAAGGCCGTACGGACCCGTAAGCGCCAGGTCGGCGCCAAGCTGCGCGACCAGCAGTACCGCAGGGCGCTCGGCCGCCCGGTCGACCCCGGCCTGGCCGTCTTCGCCGCCTACTGGGACCGCGGGGTGTCCTGCAATCCGGCCGCGATCGCCGCCAAGCTCGCCGAACTCGCCCCGCACATCCACAGGGTGTGGGTGGTGAACAAGGAGAACACGGCCCTCCTGCCGCCCGGCACGGACCATGTCATCCCCGGCACCCGTCGCTACTGGGAGACGCTGGCCACCGCCAAGTACCTGACGAACAACGTCAACTTCCCGAACGCGGTGGTCAAACGCCCGGACGCGATCCACCTGCAGACCCATCACGGCACCCCGCTCAAGCGCATGGGCCTGGACCAGATGGACCACCCGGCCGCCGCCAAGGGCCTGGACTTCGCCGCCCTGCTGGCCCGCGTCGACAAGTGGGACTACAGCGTCAGCGCGAACAGCCACACCACCCGTATGTGGGAACGCGCCTACCCGGCCCGCTACACCTCCCTGGACTACGGCTATCCGCGCAACGACGTCTTCTACACCGCCACGGCGGCCGACGTCCGCGCGGCCCGCGAGCGCCTGGGCATCGCCCCCGGCAGGACCGCGGTGCTCTACGCCCCCACCCACCGCGACTACGAGGCCGGCTTCACCCCCCGCCTCGACCTGGCCGCCCTCGCCGACCGCCTCGGCGAGGACACCGTCCTGCTGGTCCGGGCGCACTACTTCTACGGCGGCGCCGCCTCCCCGCTGACGGGCCTGCGCCGCTCCGGCCGGATCATCGACGTCTCCTCCTACGACCCGGTCGAGGAGCTGTGCCTGGCCGCCGACGCGCTCGTCACGGACTACTCGTCGATCATGTTCGACTACGCCAACCTGGACCGCCCGATCGTCGTCTACGCCGACGACTGGGAGACGTACCGGACCACCCGGGGCGTCTACTTCGACCTGATGGCCGAGGCCCCGGGCCGGGTCGCACGTACCCAGGAGGAACTGGCGGAGATCTTCACCTCGGGTGCCTGGCGCGACGAGGGCGCGGCCAAGGCGCGGGCCGCCTTCCGGCGCCGGTTCTGCGAGTACGACGACGGGCGCGCCGCCGAGCGGGTCGTACGACGGGTCTTCCTCGGCGAACCCGAGGAAGCACTGCCGGCGGTGATCCCGCTCGAGGAACGCACCCCCGCCCCGACGCCCGAGGAGGCCACGGCATGACGACTCCCGACGTGACGGTCACGGTCATCGTCTACAACGACGCGGCCCGGCTGCCCCGGGCGGTCGCCTCCCTGCGCGCCCAGACCCACGCCAACATCGAGATCGTCATCAGCGACGACCACTCCACCGACGACACGCCAAAGGTGGCGCGGGAGTTGGCCGCCCAGGACCACCGCATCCGCTATCTGCGCCTGCCGGAGAACAGCGGCGGCTGCAGCGCTCCGCGCAACCGGGCCATCGAGATCGCCCGGGCGCCGTACCTGATGTTCCTGGACAGCGACGACGAACTCCCGCCGCGTGCCGTCGAATTGCTGCTCGCCGAGCACCGCGAGCGCGAGGTGGACTTCACCATGGGCGCGGTACGGCGAGTCCGGGTGGACAACGGGCGGTGCTCGACGTGGATGCCGCACCTGGTCGCCGAGCGCCGCACGCTGGACGGCATCGAGGCCGACCCGCGACTCCTCTTCGAGCACCTGTCCACCAGCAAGATGTACGCCCGCGCGTTCCTGGACCGCCACCGGCTGCGCTTCCCCGAGGGCATCCACTACGAGGACCAGCTGTTCTCGGCGCAGGCGTACTGCCTGGCGAAGGCGTTCACCATCATTCCGGACCCGGTGTACGTCTGGTACATCGAGCCCTACGCGACCGCTGCCTCCGCCTCCATCTCCAACCAGCGGCACAAGATCTCCAACGTCCGCGACCGGGTGCACGTGCAGCGCCTGATCGACGACTTCCTGGTGGAGAGCGGGCACGCGGTACTGCGGGAGGACAAGGACTACAAGTTCCTCAAGCACGACTTCCGGATGTACGCGGGCGACCTGCCCTACCGGGACGCCGAGTGGCTGGAGTCCTTCGCCGAGATCATGAGCCCGTACCTGGACACGCTGGCGGAGGGCGCGTACGCCCGTCTGCCGCGCCCGGAAAGGGTGGTCCTCCAACTCCTGCGGGACGGCCGCCTGTCCGACGCCCGGCTGGCGGCACGCGGCCTGGGCCACGGCGTGGCACCGAGGCACGTCGCCACCGACGAGTCCGGCGCCACCTACTGGGGCGACACCGTCCCCTCCTCCGACCGGGCCCGCCGCGAACTGGACATCTCCGACCTGGAGCTGGACACCCGGCCGTTCCCCAGCGCGCAGTTCCGCCACGAGATCACCGAACTGACCCCGGGCCCCGGAGCCTCGCTCACCCTCGCGATCCGCACCTACGACCCCGGCCTGCGGCTGCCGGTGGGCCCGCAGCGCGCACGTCTGGTGCTGGCCCCCGGCCGGCGCCGTCTGACCGTCCCGTTCCGGCTGGACCCGGTCCGCCCGGGCATCTTCGAGGGCCGGGCACGTCTCGACCTGGCGACGGCACCACTTCCCGTGCAGGGCTTCGACGGCGTACGCCACCCGCTGCTCCGCCTGGAGCAGCAGGGCCTCGCCCACTCGGGCCTTCTCCTGGCCCCCTTGGACTTCCCGTCCGTCACCGCCCGCGTCGAGTACCGCTCCGGCGCCACCCCGCACGACGTCACCATCGAACCGGAGGGCCGCAACCCGGGGCGCCTGCAGATCCGCTGGCGCCCGGTGGGAGTCACGGCCCGGATCATCCGCCCGGTGGTACGGAAGATGGCCCGCCCGAAGGTGCGCAACGCCGCGCGGCTGGTGGCGAGCGTGCTGAGGTAGCGCCGGACCGTTTCGCTCCGCGGGTGCGTGGGGGCCGGTCGCCCAGTCCCCAGCGGTGCGCGGGGGCTGGTCGCCCAGTTCCCCCGCGCCCCCTTGGGGGCGCCCGCGTCCGCGCCGGTCAGCGCACCACCTGGTACAGCACCTGGCCACCCGGCCCGGTGGCCACCTGCCGCAGCCACGGCCCGGCCGCCCCCTTGCCGCCCAGGACCCACCGCACGCGGTACTCCCGGATTATGGCCCGCCGCGCATCAGCCGACGTGCCCGTCGCGAAGTAGTGCGTCACCGCCGCATCCCGCCCCGCCGCATCCGGCAGGAACACATCGGGATACCCAGGAGCCACGGTGTACGGCCCGTACGCGGGAATCTGCCGGGACGGAAACGTCCGGGCCATGACGACGTCCCCGTACTTCACCCAGGGGGTGATCCACTGGTACCCGACCCACGGCGTACGGTACTTCGCCGCGACCGCGCCGGGCAGCGCATCCCGCCCGACCACGTACCCGAGCGTCCCCACCTGCGCCCACGCCCCCACAGCCAGCGCGGCACCCAGCACGCACGCCCATCCCACCCGCACCGCCCGCTTCCCTGCCGACACGACCTCCAGCGCGGCCGCGAGCTGAGCCGGGATCAGCACGGCCGGCAGCGCGCGCCCCCATGAGTAGTGCCCGGTCAGCCCGCCCGCGGCGAACACCAGCACGCCGAGCGCGAAGAAGAGGACCAGGGGATCCCAGCGGTCCCGCCGCAGGCGCAGGCCCAGGGCCACGATCCCCAGCAGGACCAGCCCGAACCGCCCGGCCAGGTGCTCGTACAGCGGCCGGTGGATCGCCTCGAGATCCGCGCCCGCGGAGAGGAGCGCGAAGAAGTCGTAGTACGGCCACAGCCACAGCAGCACCACGCCCAGTGCCGGCCCGGCGCCGAGCCGCGGCAGCACCCCACGGCCCGGCCGCGCGGCGATCACCATGGCCAGCGCGCCGAGCGTGGCCACCACTCCCGTGAACTGGTGGCACAGCAGGATCAGCGCCCACAGAAGCCCCAGCCCCAGCCACACCCCCCAACCGCTCTCACCGCGCAGCGCCCGGGTGAGCCAGGCCCAGAAGTGGAAGGAGAGCCCGAGGGCGAACACGCTGGGGTACGACACCGTCAGCGCGAGGGAGTTGAGGCCCAGGAAGCCGCTCCAGTTGAACAGCAGCGGACCCCACAGGAAGACCAGGCACAGGATCGCCAGGGCGGGCGCGGCACGATGGGCGCTGAGCGTGCGGACGTACCGCCACACGCCGGTGAACAGCAGCCCGAGCCCGGCGAGCGCACCGATCCGCAGCACGTCGAACACCGACAGGCTGGTGATCCGGGCGAGAGCGCCCAGCAGCAGCATCCACGGCGAGTAGTACGGACTCGGCGTGTCGGCGGCGACCAGGGGGTTCCCGGGGTGCAGCAGGCTGTGCCGCAGCCGTTGCACGGTCGCCGCGTGCATGCCGAGATCGCCCGCCCACGGCAGACGGACGATCACCAGGACCATCAGGAGCAGGACGAGCGCGGCGGCGGCCTGCGGCAGCGCCCGGCCGGCGCTCGCGCTGCTAGGCGGCGCGGCGCGCATCCTGCTGGAACACCCAGGTGCGGTAGACGAGGAAACGGAAGGCGGACGCGAGCACGATCGACAGCGCCTTCACCGCGTTCGACTCGAACGCACTGTGCAGTGCGAGCCCCTGATAACCCACCCAGAACAGGCCGCTTTCCAGCACCACGCCGAGGCCGCTGAAGACGAAGAACAGGACGATCTGGCGGCGGCTGCGCGAGGCGCGGTCGCGATAGGCGAAATAGCGAAAGCCCAGGTAATTGGTCGCCATCGCGATACAGCTGGCCAGGACCGTCGCGGTCATCGCCGGCCAACTCAGGCCATGCAGCAGCAGGTTGAACACCAGGAAATTGACGAGGACACCGCTGCCGCCGACGACCCCGAATTTCACGACTTCCAGCACGACGCGCGTGACCGGCCGGGCCGGAGCCGGCGCGGGCGCTGCCGTCGGGCGGGTCTCGGTGAGGTTCACTGTCACAGCCCCGACCCTATCCGAAACGCCGCGATTAGCAGGAAACGGTAAATTCACCGCAGGTTTTCGGCTAAGGGTCGGCAAGAACGAAGGCGCCCCGGGCCTCGACCGGCCCGGAGCGCCCTCATCGCCGTACGGCTACGAATGCGTGCGCAGGAGCGTCCGCATCGTACGCATCGCCACCGACAGGTTGGCGAGGTCGAAGGAGTCCGAACCGCGGATCTCCTCCAGGGTGGCGCGCGCCCGGCCCAGGATCGCCGCGTTCTTCCGCTCCCAGGCCGTGAACCGCTGCTCGGGCGTCGAGGTGCCGTTGCCGGCCGCGAGGACGTCCGCCGTGAGTGCCGCGTGGGCCGCGTACAGGTCCTCGCGGATGGAGGCGCGGGCCATGGACTGCCAGCGGTCGGCGCGGGGCAGCTCGATGATGCGGTCCATGAGCTGGGTGATGCCGAGGCGGTCGGCGAGGTCGTAGTAGACCTCGGCGACATCCAGCGGCTCCTTGGCCATGCGGTCGGCCACCGAGACGATGTCGAGCGCCGGGAAGGCGGAGGAGAAGCCGGCCACGCGGGTGGCGACCTCGTCCGGGACGCCGGCCGCGGACAGCTCGTCGTACACGTGCTGGTACCACTCCAGGTCCGCGCCCCGCAGCAGCTTCGGCAGCTGCTGCCAGACCTGCTCGACCCGCTCGGAGAAGAACTCGACGGTCTCCGCGAGCTGCAGCGGCTGCGGCCGGTTGTTCAGCAGCCAGCGCGTACCGCGCTCCACCAGGCGGCGCGAGTGCAGCCGGATCCGGGTCTGGACGTCCGCGTCGACCTTGTTGTCCAGCTCCTCGACCGCGTCCCACACCGGCGCCGAGCGGAAGATCGCGCGGGCCACGGTCTGGGCGCGGACGATCTCCTCCAGGGAGGCACCCGTTTCCTCCCGCAGCCGGTGCAGATACGTCGTACCGCCCGTGTTGACCGTGTCGTTGACCAGCACGGTCGTGGTGATCTCGCGGCGCAGCGGGTGGCTGTCGATGGCGTCGACGAACCGCTCGCGCAGCGCCGTCGGGAAGTAGGCGTGCAGCAGGCCGCGCAGGTACGGGTCGTCCGGCAGCGAGGTGTGCAGCAGTTCCTCGGCCACCGTGATCTTCGTGTACGCCAGGACGACGGCCGTCTCCGGGCTGGTCAGGCCCTGGGCGTGACCGAGGCGCTCACGGATCTGCCGGTCGGTGGGCAGGAACTCCAGCGCCCGGTCCAGGTGGCCCTCGCGCACCAGGTGGCGGAGGAACCGCTGCTGGGCGTGGAGCATGTCCTTGGCCTGGAACAGCGCGTTGGCGAGCGCCACGTTCTGCGCGTAGTTGTTGCGCAGGACCAGCGCGCCGACCTCGTCGGTCATCTCGGCGAGCAGCTTGTTGCGCTGCTTGACGGTCATGTCACCGTCCGCGACCAGGCCGTTCAGCAGGATCTTGATGTTCACCTCGTGGTCGGAGGTGTCCACGCCGGCGCTGTTGTCGATCGCGTCGGTGTTGATCCGGCCGCCCTGCAGCGCGAACTCGATGCGGCCGAGCTGGGTCAGGCCCAGGTTGCCGCCCTCGCCGACCACGCTGACGCGCAGGTCCTTGCCGTCGACTCGGATGGCATCGTTGGCCTTGTCGCCGACGTCGGCGTTGGACTCCACCGACGACTTCACGTACGTGCCGATGCCGCCGTTCCACAGCAGGTCCACCGGCGCCTGGAGGATCGCCTTCATCAGGTCGGCCGGGGTCATCTTGGAGATCTTCTCCTCGATGCCCAGGGCCTCACGGATGTGCGCGTTCAGCGGGATCGACTTGGCGGTCCGCGGGAAGATCCCGCCGCCCGCCGACAGCAGCTCCGTGTTGTAGTCGGCCCAGCTGGAGCGGGTCAGCTCGAACAGGCGGCGGCGCTCGGCGTAGGAGGTGGCCGCGTCCGGGGTGGGGTCGATGAAGATGTGCCGGTGGTCGAAGGCGGCGACCAGGCGGATGTGCTCGGAGAGCAGCATGCCGTTGCCGAACACGTCACCGGACATGTCACCGATGCCGACGACGGTGAAGTCCTCGGTCTGCGTGTCCACGCCCAGCTCGCGGAAGTGCCGCTTCACGGACTCCCAGGCGCCGCGCGCGGTGATGCCCATGCCCTTGTGGTCGTAGCCGGCGCTGCCGCCGGAGGCGAAGGCGTCACCGAGCCAGAAGTTGTACTTCTCGGCGACCCCGTTGGCGATGTCGGAGAACGTCGCGGTGCCCTTGTCGGCGGCGACCACCAGGTAGGTGTCGTCCCCGTCGTGCCGCACCACGTCCTGCGGCGGCACGACCTCGCCGGCCACCATGTTGTCGGTGATGTCGAGCAGCGCCGAGATGAACGTCTTGTAGCTGGCGATGCCCTCGGCCAGCCACGCGTCCCGGTCGACCGCCGGGTCCGGCAGCTGCTTGGCGACGAAGCCGCCCTTGGCGCCGACCGGCACGATGACGGTGTTCTTCACCATCTGCGCCTTGACCAGGCCGAGGATCTCTGTCCGGAAGTCCTCACGCCGGTCGGACCAGCGCAGACCGCCTCGGGCGACCTTTCCGAAGCGCAGGTGCACGCCCTCGACCCGCGGCGAGTACACCCAGATCTCGTACGCCGGGCGCGGCGCGGGAAGGTCCGGGATGGCCTGCGGGTCGAACTTCATGGACACGTACTCGTGCGGCTTGCCGCCGAGCGCCTCCTGGAAGAAGTTCGTGCGCAGGGTCGCCTTGATGACGGTGAGGAAGGAACGCAGGATGCGGTCCTCGTCCAGGCTCGCCACCTGGTCCAAGGCCGCCTCCAGCTCCTCCAGCAGGGCGTCGGTGATCTCCAGCCCCGCCTGCTGCCGTTCCGGCGACATCCGTGCCTCGAACAGGGAGACCAGGAGCCGGGTGGTGTGGACGTTGCTGCGGAGAGTGTCCTCCATGTAGTCCTGGCTGAAGGTGGACCCGGCCTGCCGCAGGTACTTGGCGTACGCGCGCAGCACCATCGCCTGCCGCCAGGTCAGCCCCGCGCTCAGCACGAGCGCGTTGAAACCGTCGTTCTCCGCCCTGCCCGTCCAGGTCGCGGCGAACGCCTCCTGGAACCGCTCACGGGCGTCGTCGCCCAGGTCCCCGCCGATGCCCACCGTCCGCGGCATGCGCAGGCCGAAGTCGTAGATCCAGGCCGTCGTCCGGTCCGTGCAGCGCAGTTCGTACGGCCGCTCGTCGGTGACCTCGACGCCGAGCCGGCTCAGCACCGGCAGCACCTGGGAAAGGGAGACCGTGCCGCCCTTCTGGTAGATCTTGAAGCGGCGCTCCTCGGACGCGGCACCGACCGGCTCGTACAGGCTGAGCGAGAAGGCCTTGTCCTCGCTGAGCTGCTCCAAGTGGACGAGGTCGGCGACCGCGGCCCGCGGGGAGTGGTCGGCCTTGTAGCCCTCGGGGAAGGCGTTGTTGTAGCGGCGCAGCACCTCGGCGGCGCGCTCCTCGCCGACCTCGGCGGTCAGCGCCTCGGCGAACGCGTCCGCCCAGGAGCGGGCGGCCTCGACCAGGCGGGACTCGATGCGCTCCTTGTCGGCGTCCGACAGCTCGGGCAGCTCGGTGCCCGGCGGGACACGGACGACGAAATGCAGCCGGGACAGGATGGACTCGGTGTTCCAGGCGGTGAAGTCGACGCTGATGCCGCCGAGCTCCTCCTTCAGGATGTCGATGATCCTCAGGCGCACGCCGGTGGTGTAGCGGTCGCGCGGGAGGTAGACGAGGGCCGAGTAGTAGCGGCCGTACTCGTCCTGGCGCAGGTAGAGCCGGAGCCGGCGGCGTTCCTGCAGGTAGAGGACGCTCGTCACGATGGACTGCAGCTCGGCGACCGGGGTCTGGAACAGCTCGTCGCGCGGGTAGGTCTCCATGATTTGGAGCAGGTCGCGGCCGTCGTGGCTGTGGGGCGAGAACCCGGCGCGTTCCAGCACCTCGTCGACCTTGCGGCGGATGACCGGCACCCGGCGCACGGACTCGGTGTAGGCGGCGGAGGAGAACAGGCCGAGGAAGCGGCGCTCACCGACGACGTTGCCGTCGGCGTCGAACTTCTTGACGCCGATGTAGTCCAGGTACGAGGGCCGGTGCACGGTGGCCCGGCTGTTGGCCTTGGTCAGCACGAGCAGCTTGTGCTCGCGGGCCTTGGCGCGGGCGTCGGCCGGGAGGCGTTCGAAGGAGGGGCTGACCGGGTGCTGGTCGTCCTCGGCGTGGTGCGGGTCCGAGCGCAGTATGCCGAGACCGGTGCCGGGGACGGCGGCGAGCGTGTCGTCGTCGCGCAGCTGGTACTCGCGGTAGCCGAGGAAGGTGAAGTGGTCGGTGGCCAGCCAGCGCAGCAGCTCGCGGGCCTCGCCGACCTCGGGCGCGGGGAGGTCGCCCGGCACGGGCTCGTTCTCCAGGCCGTCGGCGACCCGGATCGCCGCGTCCCGCATCTTCTCCCAGTCCTCGACGGCCTCGCGGACGTCGGACAGGACACGCAGCAGGTCGGCGGTGATCTGCTTCAGATCGGCGCGGTCGGTCTCCCGGTCGATCTCGACGTGGATCCAGGACTCGACGTGCGCGTCGTGCGGAAGATCGCCGGTGGGCGGGGTCGCCAGGACCTCGATGAGCTTGCCGGTGAGGTCGCGCCGGACGACGAACTGCGGATGGATGACGACGTGGATGCCACGCCCCTGCCGGGTCAGCTCATTGGTCACCGAGTCGACGAGGAAGGGCATGTCGTCGGTGACGACCTCCACGACGGTGTGGCTGCAGGTCCACCCGTTCTCCTCCACGGTCGGGGTGTGCACCCGGACGTTCGCGGTGCCCTGCGGGCGGGTCTCGGCCAACCGGTAGTGCGAGACCGCGGCACTGAACACGTCGACCGGATCGCGGTCGGCGAGGTCTTCCGGGGCGGTGTGCAGGTAGTAGCGCTGGAGGAACGCGAGCACGGACTCGCTGTCGGGGGTGCCGGCCGTGCCCTCGCCCGTCGTCCCGGTCGGTAGGTGCCCCCCGACCGGGCTGTTCTCAGCTACCCGGGCGGCCCGTTCGAGCAGCTCGGCCTTGGCTTCGTCCAGCTTGGTCTGCATTGTCCTCTGGCTCCTGTCGCGCGCCGTTGCGTGACGTAGAAGGAAGTACGGTCTCTTTCCCTCCGGCTCGACGCCACGGCCCGGGGTGTCCGGTCCGATCCGACGCTATGCCGCAAGGTGAGATGAGCGGGGGGCATTCGGCCATTCTCGGCACGTCTGCCGGATGTGACGCTGCTCTCGGCACCGCCGTGTCCCGGGCCGCCCTCGGCGTCCTGGGGGCTTCGGCGCCCCCGCCCCGCCCGCGAAGACCAGCGATCGCCGCCCGGCCACGGAGATGTTCCGTGCAACCCGGGCGCAGGGCAGGAGCAGGATCGCCCCCGCGAGATATCGCGCTGATCACGCCACAAGGCTATCGCTCCTCACCCCGGACCCGTCATGAGCCGTATGTGTACAAAACAGGGGCCCGAAGTTTGACGTTCTGCACAGCGGCGGGACGGGGGCGGGTGGCGTATCCGGTCGCGTCCCGTGCGGGTCGGGTGACGCATCCGGTCGCGCGTCCCGTGCGTGTCGGTGACGCATCCGTCCCGCGTCCCTGGTGCGTGTCGGTGACGCATCCGGTCGCGCCGGTGCGGCCCGGGCCGCACCCTGAAAGCGACGGGCCCTCTTGGCAAGCGCGCCCCGCCGAGGCACGTTGCCCTGGACAGTGCCCGTCCCCCGCGGAGGGGACAGTGCCGCCCGGAGGAGCCGACATGCCAGCGAAGATCCTCATCATCACCGGCGACGCCGCGGAGTCCCTGGAAGTCCTCTACCCCTACCAGCGCCTGCGCGAGGAAGGCTACGACGTCGACATCGCGGCCCCCGCCCGCAAGACGCTCCGTTTCGTCGTCCACGACTTCGAGCCCGGCTACGACACCTACACGGAGAAGCCCGGCTACACCTGGCCCGCCGACCTCGCCTTCTCCGAGGTCGACCCCGGCCAGTACGCGGCCCTGGTCATCCCCGGCGGTCGGGCCCCCGAGTACCTGCGCAACGATCCCGAACTGCGCAAGATCCTCAAGGCGTTCTTCGACGCGGACAAGCCGGTCGCCCAGATCTGCCACGGCCCCCTGCTCACCGCGGCGATCAACAGCCTCCACGGCCGCCGCGTCACCGCGTACCCGGCACTGGAACTGGACATGCAGTCCGCCGGGGCCCACTTCGAGGACAGCGAAACGGTGGTCGACGGCACCCTGGTCTCGGCCCGCGCCTGGCCGGACCACCCGGGGTGGATGCGGGAGTTCCTCACCGTGTTGCGGGCGAAGGCACCGGCGGGCTGAGCGAGAGCGTTCACACGCAGCCGCGGGCCTCGCGGCCCCGGCCCGCGGCTACGCCGCCATGCGCTGCGCCTCGGCCACCGCCTCGGCCAAGGTGTCCACGACCGGCACCCCGACCTCCTCCAGGCTGGCCCGGCCGTGCGAACCCCCGGTGTACAGCACGGCCCGAGCTCCCACGTACCGCGCGGCGACCGCGTCGTCCGCGGCATCCCCGATCACCACCGTGCGCGCGAGCTCCACCGCACCTGTGAGCGCCTCCAGGTGCCGCACCATGTGCTCGGCCTTGCTGCCCCCGGACGGCCCCGTACGCCCGTCGACGCGTATGAAGTGCGCCTCTATCCCGAACCCCCGCACCAGCGGCAGCAGTTCCTCGTGCCCGTACATGCTCAGCAGGGACTGGCTGTGTCCCGCCGACCGCCACCCCGCGAGCAGCTCGGCCGCGCCCTCGGTGAGCCCGCACCGCACCCGGTGCTCCGCGTAGTAGCGGTGGAAGATCTCGTCCATCAGCTCCCACTCGGCATCCGTGGGCAGCCGGCCGAGCAGCCGCTCGTAGAACTTCGGCACCGGTACGCAGTACAGCGCCCGGTACTGCTCCAGCGTGATCGGCGCCAGCCCCAGCTCGGCGAAGGCCGCGTTCGTCGCCCCGATGATCGCGTCATTGTCGTGGAACAGGGTTCCGTTCCAGTCCCAGACGATGTGCGCGCTTGCGTGCGTCCCCATGCCAAAGACCGTACCCGCCGCCGCTGACAATCACGGCAGCCGAGCGAGCCGGCCGGGGGTCCGGCCCGACCGCCTAGGCCCGGTCGACCAGGTTGGGGATCTCCTGCGTGGCGAACCACAGCAGCTCGTGATCGTCGGCCCCGTCCACGACGAACTGCGCGTCGTCGTCCCCGCCGTCGGCCGCCTCCAGCGCCTGAGCCGCCGCGGCCACGTCCTGCTCCGCGTCGTCGGCGTCGACGTGCACCGCCGCAGCCTTCGCGAGCGGCACCGTAACGGCCACCGTCACCTCGCCGAGCGCGGAGGGGTCGAGCCCACGGTCCGGGTCGGTCGTGGCGGCGCCGTCGGGCACGTCGACGGCGACCACGACCCGGCGCCGTCCCGCGTCGGGATCGTCCGCCAGCAGCCGCAGCGAAGCCAGCGCGGCCCGGCTGAGCGCCGCGTACTCCAGCTCCTCGATGTCGTCGGAGAGGTACCACTCGCGCAACGCGGGCGTGACGGCGTAGGCCGTGAAGGGGCCGTTCCCCAGCTCACCCGTCTTGTACGCCTCGGCGAGACCGGGGAGGGTCAGGGGGACGTAGACGCGCATGGCTGGCCGCTCTTTCCTGGTCACCGACGGGCCTTCAGGATACGTGCGGCCGTCCCCTTTCGGGTCCCCGCCCGCACCCTCGGCAGCGTCCACCCGACGCCCCTCACCTCACCCGGTGCCCCCGCCTGCCCATGGGGTTTCCGGGGGCCTCCACCACCCGGATAGGTGAACATGTCCGGGCCCTCACCACGCGGCCCACCTTCCTTGCGGCGCCAGGCCCCGCCCCCGTACAAGATCCCCACCAGCGAGTTACCGCCCGGTACGTGCCGGGCCCGCCGAACGGGGATCCCCATGAACAAGGTCATGAGCCGCGCCGCGCAGCCCCGCCCGCGCCACCGTCCTCCGACCCGCCAGGACTCCCGGCGCCCGGGCAGCACGCCGCCGCGCAACCCCGTCCGGGGCAGGGCCCTTACGACGCCGGAGGCGGCCGCGGCGCGGCCACGCCCCACCGACCTCTTCGCCGACCGTCTGCTGGCCGTCCTCAGCGGCCAGCGCCCCGTCCACTGGATGCTCCGGCACACCGCGGGCCGCGCCTACGACGACCTCGCCGGCCTCGCCGAACGGCGCCCCCTGCGCACCCGCGGCACCCGCCCCGTCGTCCGCGACATCGGCTACTACGTCCCCCGCACCGGCGCCCTCGAAGTCTTCGCCCGCATCGCGGCAGGCAGCCAACTCCGGGCCATGGCCTTCCGTCTGGAACAGGGCCCGGACAACCGCTGGCGCTGCACAGCGATCGAACTGGGTCCGAGGCCCTCACGCACCCCCGAGGACTGACCCCGGGGCGGAAACCCAGGGCGCCGAAGCAACGCCCGCAGGCAGCCCGCCGCAAGCCGAAGGGCCGGGCCTCCACAAGGAGACCCGGCCCAGAGTCAATGGCTCGAGCGTCGCAGGCTACTTCTTGCGGCGCCGTCCGCCCTTCGCCTGCCGGCGGCGCTCGGCCCGCGTCAGCCCGTCGGACTCGGAGCGAACGGGCTCGTCGTCCTCGAGGTCGCGCTCCAGGATGCCACCCTCACCGTCGACGGTGGGCGCGGAGAAGTGCAGATCGCGGCGCTGCGGAACATCGAGCCCCTTGGCCCGGATCTCCGGACGCGCGCCCGCCTGCGCCGGCACCGTGTCCTGGACACCCCCCGCCACCGGCTGGACCTCCTCGACCGGGACCTCCTCGACCTGCTGCTCGACCTGGACCTCCAGGTTGAACAGGTAGCCGACGGACTCCTCCTTGATGCCGTCCATCATCGCGGTGAACATGTCGAAGCCCTCGCGCTGGTACTCGACCAGCGGGTCCTTCTGCGCCATGGCGCGCAGGCCGATGCCCTCCTGGAGGTAGTCCATCTCGTAGAGGTGCTCACGCCACTTGCGGTCGAGGACCGACAGCACGACCCGGCGCTCCAGCTCGCGCATGATCTCGGAGCCGAGCTGCGCCTCGCGGGCCTCGTACTGCTCGTGGATGTCGTCCTTGATGGACTCGGAGATGAACTCGGCGGTCAGACCGGCCCGGTCACCGGCCGCGTCCTCCAGCTCCTCGATGGTCACCTTCACCGGGTAGAGCTGCTTGAAGGCACCCCACAGCCGGTCCAGGTCCCAGTCCTCGGGGAAGCCCTCGGCGGTCTCCGCGGCGATGTAGGCGTCGATCGTGTCGTCCATGAAGTGCCGCACCTGCTCGTGCAGGTCCTCGCCCTCCAGGACGCGGCGGCGCTCGCCGTAGATGACCTCGCGCTGCCGGTTGAGCACCTCGTCGTACTTCAGAACGTTCTTACGGGTCTCGAAGTTCTGCTGCTCGACCTGCGACTGCGCGGACGCGATCGCCTTCGTGACCATCCTGTTCTCGATCGGCACGTCGTCCGGCACGTTCGCCATCGACATCACGCGCTCGACCATCTGGGCCTTGAAGAGCCGCATCAGGTCGTCGCCGAGCGAGAGGTAGAAGCGGGACTCGCCCGGGTCGCCCTGACGGCCGGAGCGACCGCGCAGCTGGTTGTCGATGCGCCGCGACTCGTGCCGCTCCGTGCCCAGCACGTACAGCCCGCCGAGGTCCTCGACCTCTTCCTTCTCGGCCTTGACCGCCCGCTCGGCCTTCTCCAGGGCGGCGGGCAGGGCCGCGGCCCACTCCTCGATGTGCTCCTCGGGGTCGAGGCCGCGCTGACGCAGCTCCGCCTCGGCGAGGTCCTCGGGGTTGCCGCCGAGCTTGATGTCGGTACCACGGCCGGCCATGTTGGTGGCCACGGTCACGGCGCCCTTGCGGCCGGCCTGGGCGACGATCGACGCCTCGCGCTCGTGGTGCTTGGCGTTCAGCACCTCGTGCTGGATGCCGCGCTTGCTGAGCTGCTGCGAGAGGTACTCCGACTTCTCGACGGACGTCGTGCCGACGAGGATCGGCTGGCCCTTCTCGTTCTTCTCGGCGATGTCGTCGACGACCGCCTCGAACTTGGCCACCTCGGTGCGGTAGATCAGGTCCGACTGGTCCTTGCGGATCATCGGCTTGTTGGTCGGGATCGGGACCACGCCGAGCTTGTAGATCTGGTGGAACTCGGCGGCCTCGGTCATGGCCGTACCGGTCATGCCGGAGAGCTTCTTGTAGAGGCGGAAGAAGTTCTGCAGGGTGATCGTGGCGAGCGTCTGGTTCTCGTCCTTGATGTCCACCCCTTCCTTCGCCTCGATCGCCTGGTGCATGCCCTCGTTGTAGCGGCGGCCGGCGAGGATACGGCCGGTGTGCTCGTCGACGATCATGACCTCGCCGTCGATGACGACGTAGTCCTTGTCCTTCTTGAAGAGTTCCTTGGCCTTGATGGCGTTGTTCAGGTAACCCACGAGCGGGGTGTTCACCGACTCGTAGAGGTTGTCGATGCCCAGCCAGTCCTCGACCTTGCTGACACCGGACTCGTGGATGGCGACCGTGCGCTTCTTCTCGTCGACGTCGTAGTCGCCGGTCTCCTCCATGCCCTTGAGCGGGTTGCCCGCCTCGCCCTTCTTCAGGCGGGTGACCAGCTTGGCGAAGTCGCCGTACCACTTGGTGGCCTGGTCGGCCGGGCCGGAGATGATCAGCGGCGTACGGGCCTCGTCGACGAGGATGGAGTCGACCTCGTCGACGATCGCGAAGTTGTGGCCGCGCTGGACGAGCTCGTCCTGGGACCACGCCATGTTGTCGCGCAGGTAGTCGAAGCCGAACTCGTTGTTGGTGCCGTAGGTGATGTCGCACGCGTACTGCTCGCGGCGCTGGGCCGGCGTCATGTTGGCGAGGATGCAGCCGACGCTCAGGCCCAGGAACTTGTGGACGCGGCCCATCATCTCGGAGTCGCGCTCGGCCAGGTAGTCGTTGACCGTGATGAGGTGGACGCCGTCTCCGGAGAGGGCGTTCAGGTATGCCGGCAGCGTGCCGACGAGGGTCTTGCCCTCACCGGTCTTCATCTCGGCGACGTAGCCGAGGTGCAGGGCGGCGCCGCCCATCATCTGCACGTCGTAGTGACGCTGGCCGAGGACGCGCTTGGCGGCCTCGCGGACGGTGGCGAACGCCTCGGGGAGCAGGTCGTCCAGGCTCTCACCGTCGGCATAGCGCTGCTTGTACTCCTCGGTGAGGGCACGCAGCTCGGCGTCGGAGAGGTCGACGAAGTCCTCTTCGATGGAGTTGACCTGGTCCGCGATGCGGTGCAGCTTGCGCAGGATCTTGCCTTCGCCTGCACGCATGATCTTCGAGAGGACGGACACGGGGGCTGGTCTCCTTGCCGGTCGGGCCTGGGACGGTCGGTTTTCCTTTGACGTACTGAGCAACGGCCATCGTATGCGAGGACCCGGCTGCGCCGGGAGGCCTGGCGGCCCGACGGCTGCTTCACCCGGTCCAACGGACGGCACACGCGGATAGTGCCGCACTGGTGCGGGGATTTGCGCGAATTGTGATCACCCGCTCACACACCGCGAAAACGCTGGCGCCGCGGGAGTCACCCGAACAGAATCGGCCGATGGAACCCGTCACGCTCACCACCGACCGTCTCGTTCTGCGCACCGTGGGCCCGGACGACACCGAGGCGGTGTACGAGGCCGCCCAGGACCCGGACATCCAGCGCTGGACCACGATCCCCTCGCCCTATCTGCCCGAGCACGCCCGCAGCTTCACGGAGCAGATGGTCCCCGACGGCTGGTCCGAGGGCTCGATGTTCACCTTCGGCGTGTTTCCGGCCGGCGGGGCACTGGCCGGGATGCTCGGTCTGACGATGCGTGCGCTCGGCGTGGCCGAGGTGGGCTTCTGGTCGGCCAAGGAGCATCGCGGTCAGGGCTATGTCACCGAGGCCGTGCTCACCGCCTGCCGGTGGATCTTCACCGAGGCCGGCGTCGATCGTGTCGAATGGCGTGCCGAGGTCGGCAACCACGCCTCCCGCGCGGTGGCGGAGCGCGCCGGTTTCGCCATCGAGGGCACCCTGCGCTCGGCGATCAACAACAAGGGGGTCCGCCGGGACTGCTGGGTGGGCTCCCTGCTCCCGTCGGACCTGGGCCTGCCGTCGACGGCGCCGTACCTGCCCGCCCGCACCTGACCGCCGGGACGAAACCGCAGGTCGCTCCCGGTCTGTCAGTGCCGCCCTCTATCGTCCGACGCATGACGACCCTTCCGCGTCCCACCACCACACTCACCGCGGACGACGCCCGGCGTGTCGCCCTGCGGGCCCAGGGCTTCCTCGGTGCGCCCGACCGGCGTGCCGGTGTCCGCGGGGTGCTCCGCCACCTCGGCGCGGTCCAGCTGGACACCATCTCGGTCCTGGCCCGCTCCCACGAGCTGGTGCCGTACGCCCGTCTCGGCGCGGTCGGCCGCAAGACCGTCGAGGCCGCGTACTGGAAGCCCGAATCCATGGGCGCGGCTCCGGCACGGCCCCACGCCTTCGAGTACTGGTCGCACGCGGCGTGCATCCTCCCGGTCGAGGAGTGGCCCCACTTCGCCTTCCGCCGCCGCGCCTACCGCAACCGCCCGCACTGGAACCACCAGCTCCCCGACGGCGTCTACGACCAGGTCATCAAGCAGTTGCGCGCCGACGGCCCGCTGACGGCCACGGAGTTGGGCGGTGCGAAGAAGACCAGCGACTGGTGGGACTGGTCCGGCACCAAGGTCGCCGTGGAACGCGCGCTGATGTACGGCGAGGTGGTGTGTGTCGAGCGCCGCGGCTGGAAGCGGGTGTACGACCTCGCCGAGCGCGCGATCCCGGACGCGCTGCTGCACGACGAGCTGGACGACACCGAGTGCGTGCGCCGTCTGGTCCGGCTGGCCGGTGAGTCCCTCGGCGTCGGCACCCGCGCGGACATCGCCGACTACCACCGCCTCAAGGGCGAGCAGGTCGACGCGGTGATCGCCGACTCGGGTCTGGTGCCGGTCGAGGTGGAGGGCTGGGCCAAGCCGGCCTGGGCGGACCCGGCGGCTCTGGCCGCACCGCCGCGCGGCCGCCACCGCACGACACTGCTGTCCCCGTTCGACTCACTGATCTGGGAGCGGGCGCGCACGGAGCGGCTCTTCGGCTTCAGCCACCGTCTGGAGGCGTATGTCCCCAAGCCGAAGCGGGTCTACGGCTACTTCGCGATGCCGGTGCTGGCCGGCGGCCGGCTGGTCGGCCGGGTCGACCCGGCCCGCGAGGGCCACACGCTGGTGGCCAGGCAGGTCACCCTGGACGACCCGAAGGCGGTCCCCGCGGTGGCGCAGGCCCTGATCGAGGCGGCGACCTGGGTGAACTGCGCGGACGTCCGCGTGGAACGCGTGGACGCGCCCGAACTCCGCGAGCCCCTCACCCGGGAACTCGCCGTTCTGCTCGGCTAGGCGGTGCCTTCTGGGATCAGGGCGGCGGTCAGAAACGGTGCCTGACCGGCCGACCCGAACAGGGTCTGGTGCGTGCAGCCGCAAGGGCGGAGGCGGGCGCCGATGCGATGAGGGTCCCCCCGCGCGAGCGCAGCCGAGCGTCGGGGAATCGGCAACCGACGACAGCGCGGCAACGGTGCGGGCCAGACCCCGCGCCGCCGCCAGGTTCGAAAAGACACGCCCCAGGGCGCTAGCGGATCTCGAGGATCTTCTCCCGCATCGCGTAGACCACCGCCTCCATCCTGGAGTGCAACTGCAGCTTCTCCAGGATGTTGCGGACGTGATTCTTCACGGTGTTCTCGGAGATGAACAGCTCCTTGGCGATGTCCCGGTTGTTCATCCCCGTGGCGACGAGCTTGAGGACCTCCAGCTCGCGGTCGGTCAGCCGGGGCGCGGGCACCAGCCGGCGCTCGTCGGTGCGCTGGATCATCGACTTGAACTCGGTGAGGAGCTTCGACGCCATGGACGGGCTGATCTGTGACTGCCCGTCGGCCACCGCGCGAATGGCGGTGGCCACCTCGTCGGTGGAGATCTCCTTGAGGAGGTATCCGGTCGCGCCCGCCTTGATCGCGTCGTAGAGGTCGGCCTCCTCGTCGCTGATCGTCAGCATGATGATCTTCGCGCTGGGGGCGACCTCCTTGATGGAGGTGCAGGCCTCGATCCCGCCGCGCTTGGGCATCCGCACGTCCATCAGCACGATGTCGGGCAGCAGGTCCGCGGCCTTGTCCACCGCCTCCGCGCCGTCGCCCGCCTCGCCGACGACCTGGATGTCCTCCTCGGCCGCGAGCACGATCTCCAGGCCACGGCGGAAGAGGGCGTGGTCGTCCACGACCAGGACTCTGATCGGCTCCTTGCGCGAAGAGCCCGAGTCCGGGCCCACGCCGATGACAGCGTCGCCGTCGTCGGCGTTCCGCATCGGTCCGAAGGTGTCCGCCATCGTTCCTCCCCCAGAGGCTGTGGCCTGTGGTCCTGTGCCATCGCCAACCCAAGGCATCGGCCCACCGGTTGGGCCGGTGCGGCCATGATTCCATGCCCGGACGACACGGAGGTGACGTGCGGGGCGCGAAGTGGTCGCACACCGGTGCCCCTGGGGGCGCACACACGCTTCCAGGGGCACCGGCTGAGCTTCGGCCGGGCGGGTCAGCCGCCCAGCGTGCCCCCTGCCGCGGGGGGCTGCACCTCAGCGACCATCGGGTCCGTGCTGAGGTGGATGACGCCGTAGTCGTAGGCGTGTCGCCGGTAGACGACGCTCGGCTCCTTGGTCTCGGAGTCGACGAACAAGTAGAAGTCGTGGCCGACCAGTTCCATCTCGTAGAGGGCCTGGTCGAGGCTCATCGGGGAGGCGACGTGGGTCTTCTCGCGGACGATCAGGGGGCCTTCGCCCTTGACCTCCAGCGAGCCGATCTTCTTGGTCGGCACTCCGTCCGTCTCCTCGTCGTGGACGGGTTGGCCGTTGCCGTTGAGCGTTGCCGCGTCCGGGACGTGGTCGGGAACCTCGGCCGCCGAGATCCGGCGTGCGCCGCGCCGTGAGAAACGCTTGTCGTGCTGCTTGCGTAGCCGGGCGTCCAGTTTCTCCGCCGCCAGGTCGAGTGCCGCGTACGGATCGCTGGCCGCTGCCTCCGCCCGGATCACCGGACCGCGGGAGTGGAGCGTGATCTCCACTCGGTCACAACGGTCGGCCTGTCGTGGGTTGGGCTCCTTGGACACCTCGACGTCGAGGCTGATCACCTTGGCATCGAGCCTCTGGATCTTCTCCAGCTTCAGCTTGTCGGCCACGTGCTTTCGGAACCGCTCGGGCACCTCGGTCTTGCGGCCTTTGACGACGATGTCCACGCAGAACTCCGTTCCCGGATCGCTCCGCTCCATCGGCGGAGCATCTCCCTTTTGCACCAGGTCCCGGTGAGCCCCGGAACCTCGGACTCGGTGACTTCCACCTCCTCCTCCCCCAAGGGCAAGATCTCCACCCCACCGGCGCGGGTGATAGCGGAAAACCCGCAGCACGGCATTCGGATATGAGAGGTGTGGCCTGCGCCTTTCCTCACAACCGAACATATCTCGCCCGGACGGATGTCGTCACCCTCTACTGCGGCGTACCTCCGTTCAGGTGAATTGGCCCTCTCGCTATCTGCAACGACGCAAGTCAGCGGTCAGTTCCTGGTTATTTCGAAAGAATCCGGAGGAGCGGCGATCACGGCCGCCCGGAGCGCCTCTCCTATGGCGTTCGGTACCACCTTTTCCGGTGCACCATGCACCCACTTCTGCCTCTCCCACCGTGCTCCGATCCGTCGTTCCCCCCTTCCTTCCCGAGTTGCGGCCTCGTACACGGCCGTTGTGCCATCACGGCGGGATACCGCCGCCTCCCGAAGGGCGCGGGCCGCCTCAGCGAGGCTCGCGCCCGTCGTGATCAGGTCGTCGACGACCACGACACGGCCACCGGCGAGCAGCCGCGCCCCATCCGCCGTCGCCTCCAGCGCGCCCGCGAGGTTCGCCAGGCGCTGGCGGGCGTCCAGCGCCGCCTGGTCCGCCACGGCCCGCCGCTGCCGCAGCACGGCGGCCACCCGGGCCGGCGTACCGGTGCGCCGCAGCTCGCCGGCCGCCGCGAGCGCCATCCGCCGCACCGGGTCGTGTCCGCGTGCCCGCACGGCCCACCGGGCCGAGGGCACGGGGACGAGCAGCACGGTCCCGGGCGTGCGCCGTACCGCCGACATGTCGCCGGGCCCGGCCGGCCCGAGACCCGCGCGCACGACCCCCGCCAAGGTCGCGCCCAGTGCTCCCGTGAGCGCCAGTGCGCCCCGCTCCTTGTGCGCGAGGAGGAGCGCTCGTACCTCCCCCGCGTACGGAGCCGCCGCGTGCACCACCGGCAGTCCGGGCGGCTCCCGCGTCGGCCGCACCCGGCGCGGATCGGCTCCTCCCAGTGCGGTGCGGCACCGCGGACAGAGATCCGTACGAGGTGCTCCGCAGCCTGCGCACTCGGCCGGCAGCACCAGGTCGGTGAGGTCGTGCCACCAGCCCCGCATGCCCACCACTGTGCCAACGCCCGGCACGACCGGCCACCCCTGTGGAAAACACCCTGTGGACAGCCCGGAGCGACGCCCGCCGCTCATCACCCACACGAGTGCGGACCGTACGGCCATCCGCCCGGACGGGATCTTCGGCCTCGGCCCGAACTGGTCGGCGCCGTCACACCCTCAGTCCGGGCGGGCCGGTGCAAAGCCGCCCGTCGTCCGCCCGGAGGGCGGGGCAGGCGGGACTCTCGCAACAGGTCCTAGGCCCCGCTGCCCGAAACGGGCCGACACGACCCCGCCCCGCAGCCCGAACCGGCCGACACGACCCCGCCCAGCCCGGAACGGCCGTGCAGCCCGAACCGGCCGACACGGCCCTCCCCCGCAGCCCGGGCCGGCCGACACGACCCCGCCCAGCCCGGAACGGCCGAGATGGCTCCGCCCTCAACCCGGATAGACCGGTGCCGTGCCGTCCTTGTCCACCTTCTGCCACTGCGCCCCGGCCGGCAGTCGTACGATCCCGTCCTCCGAATAGGCCACCAGCGGGGCCCGTTCGTCCTCGGACGCGCCGATCGCCTTCACGCCGGACAGGGCCGCGGGCGCCGGACCGTCCAAAGTGGAGCCGTCGACCTGGACGTACCGCATCTGATGCACGCCCCCCTGCTCGAGGCCGACCACGACCAGCCGGCTGTCCCCCGCCCAGGACATGGCGGTGACCTGCTCCAGATCGGGGGCGGCCGAGCGCAAGTCGACGACCACGGGACGCTCCCCCGGCTTGTCCTCGCGCTCGATCCTGCCGATGCGCAGGGACTGCTTGCCGTCCTTCTCCACGACCAGCGCGACCCGCACCCCGTCGGCCGCCACCCGCACGTCCCGGATGCGCCCGGGCAGGTCGGGGATGGCGACCCGCACCGGCTTGCCGCCGCCCTGCTCCAGGACGTACAGCTTCGGATCACGAGGGTCGCGGTCGGCCACCCACAGGTCGCCGTGGGCGTCCCAGCTCGGGGTGGTCAGCCGGTCGGTCGCGGCCTGCCCCTTGCTGCTGACCACCGGCTCGCCGAGCGAACCGTCCGACGTCAGCGAGGTGACGTAGAGCGCCTTGCCGTCGGCGCCGACGCCGGCCACGGTGTGCTCGTCCCGCGAGACGGCCACCGACTGCAGCACCTTGTCACCGGTGCCCAGCGGGCCCGGCACCGGAAGGGCGCTGGTCCCCGTGGCCCCGGTCGGCAACCGCACAAGCCGGTGCTTGCCGTCGAGGAAGTACAGGTAGTAGGGGCGCTGGGCCGAGGCGCGCCAGGCGGCGGAGTCGGCACGCTCCCCGGTGAGGTCGCACAGCCGGTGCCCGCCGGGTCCCTGCAGCTCGACCGACTCCAGTGTCGGGGTCAGGTTCCGCAGCGTGAACAGCAACTGGGTCGCCATCTCCACGCACTTGGCCGACCCGGCCCGGGAGGCCTTGGCGTTCAGCGGCACCGTCAGTCTGTTCTGGTCGTCCGGCGTCAGGTCCGACACGCCCTTCTGCAGGGCCGCACCGGTCGGGAAGCTCGACCTGACCACCGCCTCGAGCCAGCTGGTGGGACCGCTCAGCAGCGACCGCACCACCTGGGTCATCGGGTCCACCTTGCCGCGGACGAACACCGGGTCGGCCACCACCACCGGCTGCCCGGTCGCCCCGGCCGTCGTGGTGGAGGCGAAGTAGTACTTGTTGACGGACGTGTAGTTGCGCTGGAAGTCCGACTTGCCCATGACGACGCCCTGGGGCAGCGAGTCGATGCGCCACTGCCCGCTCTTGGCGTCCTTCGTGAGGTGCACCTTCTTGCGGTAGTCCCCGCCGGCCGGCGCATAGGCCTGCTGTGCGTCGACGGTGGCGACCTTGCTGCCCGACAGGATAAAGGTGAGGCTGTCGGTCGGGACCCCGCCGGCCGGCTGGTTGTCGGTCACGATGCTCGGCCCGTTGGCGAGGACGGTGGCCGACCGCTCCGGCCGCCAGGCGCGCGCGGCGTCGGCGGTCAGGTACTTGCGCGCTGTGTCGTACTGGGGATCGTCGCTGGTCAGCGCCTCCAGGAAGCCCTGCATGATCTCGGTGGCCTGGGCGTCCTCGGCGGGCGGCATGGCGAACACGCGGACCCCGGTGTCCTGCCGCGGCGTGGACTCGACGTCCCGCAGGTCGCCGCTGTCGGGCATCGAGGCGCACCCGGCCAGCAGAACGGCCCCCAGGGCCGCGTACGCCACCGCGCGTCCCGGCCTGCGCCGGACGCCCCCCTCGCGGTCAACGCCCACGAAATGCCTCCCCTGGCTGGGTCGAGTCCTCGGTCCCGGCCGTGTCGCCACGGCCCGCGTGTGTGTCGGGTGCCGGCCCGGCCGCGGCCGTGTCGTCGGGGCGCCGCGCGGCGCCGGTCGGCCGCGGAACCACGCGCGCGCCGTTGCCGTTGCCGGGCAGCGCGGTCGGGTCGGCCGCGGACGTGCCGGTGGCAGGACGTGGGGCGCGCGCGGGCAGCGGCGACACCTGGCCGGCGCTCGACTGCACCGGTACGGTCGCCCGCTTCTCCTCGCTCCCGCGGGGCAGGCCGACCTGGTCGAGTCCGCGGTTGCGCCGCGAGTCCTTGGGTTCCAGCGGTATCGGCGAGCCGCGCAGCGGCTCGTCCGCGGTCCGCGGCAGCGTGAGCCGGAACTGCGAGCCGCCGCCGGGCTCGCCCCACGCCTGCAGCCAGCCGCCGTGCAGCCGGGCGTCCTCCAGGGCGATCGACAGGCCGAGGCCCGTGCCGCCGGTGGTACGCGCGCGTGCCGGATCGGCCCGCCAGAAGCGGCTGAAGACGCGGGTCGCCTCGCCGGGCTTGAGTCCGACGCCGTAGTCGCGCACCGCGATGGCGACCGCGCCGCCCGCGGCGGCGAGCTTGACGACGACGTCCTTGCCCTCTCCGTGCTCGACGGCGTTGACGACTAGATTGCGCAGTACGCGTTCCACCCGACGGGCGTCGGCCTCGGCGACGACGGGCTGCTGGTCGCCGATGACCCGAATGCGGGTGCCCTTGCGCTCGGCGAGCGGCTCGGCCCCGCCGACCACCCGCCGCACCACCTCCCTGAGGTCTATCGGCTCGGCCTCCAGCGCCGCGGCGCCCGCGTCGAAGCGGCTGATCTCCAGCAGGTCCGCGAGCAGCGACTCGAACCGGTCCAGCTGGTCGGCGAGCAGTTCGGCCGACCGGGCGGTGACCGGATCGAAGTCCTCGCGGGCCTCGTGGATGACGTCGGCCGCCATCCGCACGGTGGTCAACGGTGTGCGCAGCTCGTGCGAGACGTCGGAGACGAACCGCCGCTGCATGCGCGACAGGTCCTCAAGTTGCTGGATCTTCAGCTGGAGGTTCTGCGCCATCTTGTTGAACGCCTCGCCCAGACGCGCGATGTCGTCCTCGCCGGTGACCTTCATCCGCTCCTGCAGGGTCCCGGCGGAGAGCCGCTCCGCGATCCCGGCCGCCATCCGCACCGGTGTGACGACCTGCCGCACCACCAGCCAGGCGATGGCGCCCAGGAGTACGACGACGAAGAGCCCGGCGGTCGCCAGCGTGCCCTTGACCAGGCTGAGGGACTTCTCCTCCTGGGTGAGCGGGAAGAGGTAGTACAGCTCGTAGGGGTGACCGTTGGGGTCGTTGACCTGCTTGCCGATGACCAGCGCCGGCTGGGACTCCTTGCCGTGGTAGTAGACGATCCGCGTGTAGCTCTGAGCGGCCGTCGTACTGCTGTTGATCCGGTCCCGCAGGTCGGTGGGCACGCTGGAGGAGGGGTCGACGTTCCCGGAGCCGCGGGGGCTGCGCCCGCCGCCGCTGTCGTCGCCCACGGGCAGCGTCACGACGTCGAAGGCACCGGCGCCCCCGCTGGAGAGCGACTCCACGAGGTCGCTCATCCACTGGATGACGTTCTGCGACGGCCGTCCGTCGGTGGTGGCGGTGCCGTCACCGGTCCCGGTGGCCGTGCCCGTGCCGCTGGCGGCCTCGTCGGCCTTCTGCTTGGCCACCGCGAACCCGCCGGTGGCCTGGCTCTGCGATGCCCTCACCTTCGCGTCCAGCAGGCCGTTGCGCACCTGACCGATCACGACGAAGCCCAGCAGCAGGACGACACCCAGCGACATCAGCAGGGTCGTGGCGACGACCCTGAGCTGGATGTTGCGCCGCCACAGCCGCATGAGGGGCAGCAGCGGGCGACGCACCCAGCGCATGAACAGCCGGACGATCGGGCTGCCCTGGACCCCGCCCTTCAGAAGGCCGCCCTCGAAGAGGCGTCCCCAGCGCGAACCCGCCGTCTTGCGGCCGACAGGCCGCCCCGGCCGGTCCCCGGACCGGCCGGGAGCCGAAGCGGCACTGTCCTCGGACACGTCAGCTCGGCCCGGCCTTGTAACCGACACCGCGCACGGTCACCACGATCTCCGGCCGCTCCGGGTCCTTCTCGACCTTGGAGCGCAGCCGCTGGACGTGCACGTTGACCAGGCGGGTGTCGGCGGCGTGCCGGTAGCCCCACACCTGCTCCAGCAGCACCTCACGGGTGAACACCTGCCAGGGCTTGCGGGCCAGCGCGACCAGCAGGTCGAACTCCAGCGGGGTCAGCGCGATCGACTGCCCGTCCCGCTTCACCGAGTGCCCGGCCACGTCGATCACCAGGTCACCGATGGTGAGCTGCTCCGGCGCCGGCTCCTCCGACCTCCTGAGCCGCGCCCGGATCCGGGCCACCAGCTCCTTCGGCTTGAACGGCTTCACGATGTAGTCGTCGGCGCCCGACTCCAGGCCCACGACGACGTCGACGGTGTCGCTCTTGGCCGTGAGCATGACGATCGGCACCCCGGACTCCGCCCTGATCAGGCGGCACACCTCGATACCGTCCCGGCCGGGCAGCATCAGATCGAGCAGCACCAGGTCGGGCTTGGTCTCACGGAAAGCGGCCAGCGCCTTGTCGCCGTCGGCTACGAAAGACGGCTCAAAACCTTCACCACGCAGCACGATGCCGAGCATCTCGGCCAGTGCGGTGTCGTCGTCGACGACAAGGACTCGTCCCTTCATAAACGACATCATCCCATTCTCGTAACAGTGACAGAGGCGCTGGTGAGCGAGGTCACTGGGCGGTGACGATAGTCGTACGAGGCCGTCACTGTCTGCCCCCGTACTCGGGAGAGGGGTGCCCGATGGTGCTTGTGCGGCCTCATCCCCGTGCTCCGAGGGCTCCGACGCATGGCTGATCGAGGGTGTGCTGTTCCTGCTCGACCGGCTGACGATGCGAGCAAGCCGGCGGGTCGAGTACCTCGCCGACCGCGCCTCCGCCCGTGCCGGATCCACCGCCGCCGCGGTGGGTCTCCTGAACCGCCGCCTGGTCGCCGACTCCGCACTGACCACCCTGCAGCGCGAGGTCAACGACGCCGCCCGGAGCGGGGCACGCACCGGCAGCAGGGCCGGCGACCGGGCGAACGGACTGTGGGAGCGCCTCACCGCACACATGGAGTCGATCCCCGAGCGCGAGCACGAGCGGCCGCGCCGCGCCGGTGCACTGCGCGGGCACAACATCGACGAGACCCATCCGCCGGCCCGTCTGCGCCGGGACTGCCTGCTCGTCGGCGCGCCCCGGCCCGTGACGGTCGCGGGCCGGGCCGGCGCGCCCCGCCCCGCGACCGTCACGGGCGACGAGGACCGCGCGCGGGGCGTCGCAGCCGAACCCACCGAGGCACGGCGGGAGGTGGCCCGGCGGATTCTGCGCGACGGAGTGACCGGCTGAGAGCCCCTCCACGCGGAAGAGGCGAGCCGGTCGGGCCCCCTGCTTGACGTGGACGTCGGACGCCACCGCCCCTTCCTCTGCGAATCGCCGCAGGGGAAGGGGCCGTTTTCCGTTGCTGGACGCCTCATCCGCCCGTCAGCCGGGCGCTGTCCGGCCGGGGTCGGCACACAGCTCCGCGAGTGCCTCGGCCGTCACCGGCGATACGGCTCCCACCTCGGTGACGATCGCCGTCACCAGCTCGGGCGGCGTCACGTCGAACGCCGGGTTGTACGCCTGGGTGCCCAGGGGCGCCACCGGAATCCCGCCACCCGCCCCCGTCACCTGCACCTGGGGTGCTGTGACCTCGGTCACCTCAAAGCCTGGGCGCTGCTCGACCTCGATGGACGCCCCGTCCGGCGTCTGAGAATCCACCGTCGTCAGCGGCGCCACCACGATGAACGGCACATGGTGGTACCGCGCAAGCACCGCGAGCGGATAGCTCCCCACCTTGTTCGCCACCGAACCGTCGGCCGCGATCCGGTCCGCCCCGATCAGCACCGCGTCCACCTCACCCGCCGCGAACAGCGACCCGGCCGCGCTGTCGGTGAGCAAGGTGTACGCCATACCGTGCCGGGCCGCCTCGTACGCCGTCAGGCGAGCGCCTTGCAGCAGCGGACGCGTCTCGTCCACCCACAGCCGCCGCAACTGGCCCGCCCGGTGCGCGGCGAGCGCCACCGCGAACGCCGTCCCCTCCCCGCCCGAGACCAGCGACCCGCTGTTGCAGTGGGTCAGGATCCGGTGCCCACCCCCCGGCAGCAGCTCGTCCAGTAGCGCCAGGCCGTGGGCGGCCATCCGCGCACTCGCCTCGGCGTCCTCCCGGTGCAGCGTTCGCGCCGCGGCCAGCGCCGCCGTCGCCGCCGCGGTCGGGTCGCCGGTCCTGGCGAGCGCCGCCCGGTGGGCGGACTCGGCCTTGCGCACCCCGACGGAGAGGTTCACCGCGGTGGGCCGGGCTCCTTCGAGCGCCCGCGCGGCCTCCTCCACGGCGAAGCCCCGCGCGGCGGCGAGCGCGACCCCGTACGCCCCGGCGATCCCGAGCAGCGGCGCCCCGCGCACGGCCAGCGAACGGATCGCCTCCACCAGCGCCGACGCGTCCGTGCACACCAACTCGACCTCTTCGGCCGGCAGCCTCGTCTGGTCGAGAAGCACCAGTACGGGACCTTCGGGTGGTTCCTCCCATCGGATCACAGGTATCTCGGTCGGCCGCTTGTCCTCGCGGGATTGCGCGTACTGATCAGCCATGCGGTCAGTCTGCCCCGGAACCGGCGGACAATTGAAGGAGTGCAGCCCCTACCGCGGCCGGTCACGCGGTGACCACCCCATGGCACGATGTCTGCCAACCTGCCACCGCGACCGCGGACGGGCATCGTGAAGGAGCTTCGATGACAGACACTCCGGGCTGGGCCTCGCCCGGATCCGCCCCGTCGTCCGACGGGCGGGAACCCGGCGCGTCCGGCCCCGCCGAGCCCGCTGACCGTCCCGGCCCCACCGGTCCCGCCGAACCGGCCGCGCAGCCCGGCACGGACCCTCAGGGCCCAGGCCCGAAGTGGTCCAGCGAGCAGCCGCCACCGGGGCAGTGGTCCGCTCCCACGGGCCCCCCGAGCCCCGGTCAGGCCCCGCCGCCACCACCCGGCCCGGGCTGGGGCGGCGGACAGCCCGGCGGGTACGGCGGACCCGGAGGCGGCCCGCACGGCGGTCCTCCCGGCGGCTACGGCGGCTACGGCACTCCCGGCGGCTACGGAGCCTGGGGCGGCGGCTGGGGCGGTCCCCCGCCCGCGGCCAAGCCCGGCGTCATCCCGCTGCGCCCGCTCGGTGTCGGCGAGATCCTCGACGGTGCCGTCTCCACCATGCGCACCTACTGGCGCACCGTCCTCGGCGTCTCGCTGACGGTCGCGGTCCTCACCCGGCTCAGCGTGATCCTCCTGCAGGGCCTCGTCCTGAAGGACAGCGAGACCACCAACGCCCTCAACGACCCCAGCGCCTCGGCCGGCGAAGCGCTCCGGGCCTTCGGCGCGGTCGCGGCCGGCACCGGTGTCGTGACAGTGGTCACCGTCGTCGGCACCATCATCGCGACCGCCCTGCTCACGACGGTCACCAGCCGCGCCGTCCTCGGCAGGCCGGTCAGCGCCGGTGAGGCCTGGCGGGACGCCCGCCCGCAGGTACCGAAGCTGTTCGGTCTGCTCCTTCTGCTGGGCCTCATCTCCGTCGGCGTGCTGCTCTGCGGCGCGCTGCCCGGCATCATCGTCGCCGTCGCCGGCGGAAGCGAGGGAGCCGGCATCGCGCTGCTCGTCCTCGGCATCCTCGCCGCCGTGGTCGTCATGGTGTGGCTGACGGTCCGCTTCTCCCTGGCCTCGCCCGCGCTGATGCTGGAACGGCAGAGCATCGTGAAGTCGATGAGCCGCTCCGTGAAACTGGTGCGCGGCTCCTGGTGGCGCGTCTTCGGCATACAGTTGCTCGCCGGGATCATCGCCAACATCGTCTCGTCGCTCGTGGTGATCCCCTTCGCCCTCATCGCGGGCGCCATCGGCGGCGACGGCATGGTGGGCTTCCTCGCCACCGGCGCCCAGAATCCCAGCTGGACCTTCCTGATCATCAGCGGCATCGGCGCGGTGATCGGCTCCATGATCACGCTCCCGATCAACGCGGGCGTCACCGTGCTCCTGTACATCGACCAGCGCATCCGCCGCGAGGCACTCGATCTCGAACTGGGCCGCGCCGCCGGTGTCCAGGGCTACGCCGCCGGCGCCCCCGGCCCCGTCCCGGGGAGCTGATGCGGTGAGCCTGACGGGGGGAGTTCTCACGGCGGCCCCAGCCCTGCCGGGCACCGCCGGATCGGCCGCACGAGGCCTGCTGGGCGCGGTCCACACGACCGTCCTTGCGGCCGGCGGCTCGGGCGACGAGCCACCGGTGACCATTCCGCGCGATCCCGCACGGGAAGCAGCGCGCCGCGAGCTGTCCAAGCGGATGTACCACGAGAACGACCCCAGCCTGCTCCAGCGCGCCCTGAACGCCTTCTGGGACTGGCTCGGCAGGCTGCTCGACACCGCCGCCTCGGCGACACCGGGTGGCATGTTCGGCCTGCTCGTCGTGGTCCTGTTCGCCGTCGCCGTCCTGGCCGCCCTGTGGTGGCGCCTGGGCACTCCGCGCCGCCAACCGGTCTCCGCCGCCACCCTCTTCGACGACCGGCCCCGCAGCGCCGCCGAACACCGCGCTGCCGGCGAGGCACACGCCGCCCAGGGCCACTGGAACCAGGCCGTCCAGGAACGCATGCGGGCCATCGTCCGCTCCCTGGAGGAGCGGGCCCTGCTCGACGTCCGGCCCGGCCGCACCGCCGACGAAGCGGCCGCCGAGGCCGGCCGCACCCTTCCCTCGCACACGGACCGACTGCGCTCGGCCGCCCGGGAGTTCGACGACGTCACATACGGCGGACGAAGGGCGGGCAAGCAGTCGTACCAGCGCATCGCCGAACTCGACCGCGACCTGGAGCGCAGCCGGCCGGTACTCGCGAACAGCGCAGCCGGCACGGCCCACAACTCCCGCCAGGGAGCCGCCGAATGACCACCGGGGTCACCCTGCCCGCCACCTCCACGGCGCCCACCGCCCGCCAGGTGTGGACCCGCACCCGAGGCATCGCCCTCGCCGTAGTGCTGATTCTGGTCGCGGCCGTCGCGATGGCCGCCGTCCGCTCCCAGACCCGGCACGGCGAACTCGACCCGCGCTCCGCGGACCCCTACGGCAGCCGCGCCGTCGCCGAACTCCTCTCCGACCGGGGCGTCTCCACGCGCGTGGTCACCTCGCTCGGGGCGGCACGCGCCGCCGCCGGCCCGGACACCACCCTCCTCGTCGCCGCCCCCGACCTCCTGACCCACCGTCAGCAGACCGGGCTGTACTCCACGACGGCGCACTCCGGCGGCCGCACCGTCCTCGTAGCCGCCGGCAGCTGGTCCGTCGAGCGACTCGCCCCCGGGGTCACCGCGGACCCCGCCACCAGCTTCGACTCGACGCTCGACCCCGACTGCACCCTGCCCGAGGCCCGGCGGGCGGGCAGCGCCGACACCGGCGGCATCCGCTACACCACCACCCACCTCGACGCCGACTCCTGCTACCCCAGCGAACGCCTCGCCACCCTGCTCCGCCTCCCGGCGACCTCCGGCGGCGGAGACACCGTCGTGCTCGGCGCGCCCGACATCCTCTACAACAACCGACTCGAGAAGCAGGGCAACGCCTCGCTCGCCCTTCAGCTCCTCGGCTCCCGCCCCCATCTGGTCTGGTACCTCCCCTCGCTCTCCGACACCTCCGCCACCGACAACGGCGAGCGGAAGAGCTTCCTCGACCTGCTCCCCTCGGGCTGGCTCTGGGGCACCCTGCAGCTGTTCATCGCCGCGGCCCTCGCCGCCTTCTGGCGGGCACGCCGGTTCGGCCCCCTCGTGCCCGAGAACCTCCCCGTGGCGATCCGCGCCTCCGAAACCGTCGAAGGCCGCGCCCGCCTCTACCGCAAGGCCAACGCCCGCGACCGCGCGGCCGCCGCTCTTCGCTCCACCACCCGCACGCGCCTCGCCCCCCTCGTCGGCGTCCCCGTCGCCCAGGCGCACTCGCCCGAAGCCCTGCTCCCCGCCCTGTCCGCCCACCTCCACGGCGACGGACAGACCCTGCACTCCCTCCTCTTCGGACCGCCGCCCGGCGACGACGCGGCCCTCATCGCACTGACCGACCAACTCGACGCCCTCGAAAGAGAGGTACGCCGTCCATGATGGACCCGACCACTGACAACGCCGGGAGCACCGGGGACGCGGGCAGCGCCCGAGCCTCCCTGGAAGCCCTGCGCGCCGAGATCGCCAAAGCCGTGGTCGGCCAGGACCCCGCCGTGACCGGGCTCGTCGTCGCCCTCCTCTGCCGCGGACACGTCCTCCTCGAAGGAGTCCCCGGAGTCGCCAAAACGCTGCTCGTCCGCACGCTCGCGTCCGCCCTCGAACTCGACACCAAGCGCGTCCAGTTCACGCCCGACCTGATGCCGAGCGACGTCACCGGCTCACTCGTCTACGACACCCGCACAGCGGAGTTCTCCTTCCAGCCCGGCCCGGTCTTCACCAACCTGCTTCTGGCGGACGAGATCAACCGCACTCCGCCCAAGACCCAGTCCTCCCTCCTGGAAGCCATGGAGGAACGCCAGGTGACGGTCGACGGCACCCCGCGCCCGCTCCCGGACCCGTTCCTGGTCGCCGCGACCCAGAACCCCGTCGAGTACGAGGGCACCTATCCCCTCCCCGAAGCCCAACTGGACCGCTTCCTCCTCAAGCTGACGATCCCTCTGCCCTCGCGTCAGAACGAGATCGACGTCCTCACCCGCCACGCCTCGGGATTCAACCCGCGCGACCTGCGCGCCGCCGGAGTACGCCCGGTCGCCGGCCCGGCCGACCTCGACGCGGCGCGCGCGGCGGTCGCCAAGACGACCGTCTCCCCCGAGATCACGGCCTACGTGGTGGACATCTGCCGCGCCACCCGCGAGTCGCCCTCCCTCACCCTCGGCGTCTCCCCGCGCGGCGCCACGGCCCTGCTCGCCACCTCGCGCGCCTGGGCTTGGCTGACGGGCCGCGACTACGTCATCCCCGACGACGTGAAGGCCCTCGCCCTGCCCACCCTGCGCCACCGGATCCAGCTGCGCCCCGAGGCCGAGATGGAGGGCATCACCGCCGACTCCGTCATCAACGCCATCCTCGCCCACGTCCCGGTCCCCCGCTGATGGCACTCACCGGACGCGCCGCCCTTCTCGCGGCCCTCGGCTCGATCCCGGTCGGCGTCCTGGAACCCGGCTGGACGGGCATCCTCGCGGTCAACGGCCCGCTCGCGCTGGCCTGCGCCTGCGACTTCGCACTCGCGGCGCCCGTACGGCGCCTCGTCCTGTCCCGCTCCGGCGACACCTCCACACGTCTCGGCGAAAGCGCCGACGTCACGCTGACGATCGCGAACCCGTCCCGGCGCCTGCTGCGGGCGCGACTGCGGGACGCATGGCCGCCCAGCAGCTGGCAGCCGGGCACCGAGGTCGAGGGCTCCCGGCACCGCGTCAGCATCCCGGCCGGCGAACGCCGACGCGTGACGACCAGGCTGCGCCCCACCCGCCGCGGCGACCGCCAGTCCGACCGCGTGACGATCCGCTCCTACGGCCCCCTCGGCCTCTTCTCCCGCCAGGGCGCCCACAAGGTGCCCTGGACGGTACGAGTCCTGCCCCCGTTCACCAGCCGCAAGCACCTGCCGTCCAAACTCGCCCGATTGCGGGAACTGGACGGACGCACCAGCGTGCTGACCCGCGGAGAGGGCACCGAGTTCGACAGCCTGCGCGAGTACGTCCCCGGCGACGACACCCGCTCCATCGACTGGCGCGCCACCGCCCGCCAGTCCGCGGTCGCCGTCCGCACCTGGCGGCCCGAACGCGACCGCCACATCCTCCTGGTCCTCGACACCGGCCGCACCTCCGCCGGCCGCGTCGGCGACATCCCACGCCTCGACGCCTCCTTGGACGCGGCCCTGCTCCTCGGGGCGCTCGCCTCACGGGCCGGCGACCGCGTGGACCTGCTCGCCTACGACCGCCGGGTCCGTGCCCTGGTCCAGGGTCGCTCCGCCGGCGACGTCCTGCCGTCCCTGGTCAACGCGATGGCAGCGCTCGAGCCGGAACTCGTCGAAACCGACGCCCGTGGTCTTACCGCGACGGCTCTGCGTACGGCCCCTCGACGCTCCCTGATCGTGCTGCTGACGACACTCGACGCGGCGCCCGTCGAGCAGGGCCTCCTGCCCGTGCTCCCGCAGCTCACCCAGCGCCACACGGTGCTCGTCGCCTCGGTGGCCGACCCGCACATCGCGGGGATGGCGCAGGCCCGAGGGAACACCGAGGCGGTGTACGAAGCCGCCGCGGCGGCACAGGCACACAGCGAACGCCGGCGTACGGCGGAGCAGCTCCGTCGTCATGGGGTGACGGTTGTGGACGCGACACCTGACGATCTGGCCCCGGCTCTGGCGGATGCGTACCTCGCTCTGAAGGCGGCCGGCCGACTCTGATCAGCCTCTGCCGCCCCTCTCGGGGGAAACGGACCCGGAACGCAGAAAACCCCCGCATCTTTCGATGCGGGGGTTTTCCCAAAGATTGTTCGGCGGCGTCCTACTCTCCCACAGGGTCCCCCCTGCAGTACCATCGGCGCTGTGAGGCTTAGCTTCCGGGTTCGGAATGTAACC